>JAQUUB010000046.1 GCA_028694115.1 Lachnospiraceae bacterium | reverse complement strand
TGTAAATATTCATTAAGAATGTCAAAAAACAAAATTATGAAAAAAACCGAAAAAAGGTGAGAAACCCCGAAAACATGGGAACTCACCTTTTTTTATTATGAAAAATTGTCATTCTTGGTGGGGAATAAAAACAAGAGTTGAAAATGTCTAAAAATCACGTCAAAAAAAATCTTCTAAAGTTCTTCAACTATTTCAACCTTTGAAAACCAATAAAATAGGGCATTTAAACAATATTTAAAAAAAGTGTGAAAACTATGTTCAAACAAAAAGTAGAATATTGCGGACATAAATGCAATATTCAGCTAAGCCATGTCCGATACACAAAATCCAGTAAAATCAACGTGTTGAGAATGAAGTGAAAATATTGCGGACATAACAACATTCTTTGCATGAAATGCAAATCTTCCTATGTTAATGCAACTAATAAAATGTCCGTAAATTGTATAAAATACAGATATATCTGTATTCAACACAAAAATAAAAGCAAAATACAAAATATTTTGCATGATTATAAATGAGTTTAAAGTATTTTAAAACATGGTTAAACTATGCTAATTTATCATCTTTTGAATCTGATGATTTTGGCACAGGTCTCTCTTTTTTGTTCTGCTTATATATTTTAAATTCGATTAGTTCGAGAATATCTTCACGTTCATTTTCTGGAAGGGAAGGTAGTATTTTCATAATATTTTCATTTATAGGATCGGAAAAATGCACTGTTTTATCTGAATTTGTAAAAAACTGAGCCGGAAATATTTCATATAAACTACAATTAAAAGTATTACATATCAGTACAATTGTATCTAATGATGGTGATGATCTACCTGACCTCCAATCTGTTACTATGGCTCTTCGTTTGCCAATAGCCTTTGCAAAATCATTTGCACTTATTCCATTCTTTTTCATTAATATATCCAGGTTGTTTACTAATTCTGGAAGAATGTTAGAGTTTTGTTCCATTTTTGATCTCCTTTCATTATATTAAGCCGTAAAATTACGGACAAAAAACTTGACAGCCGTAATAAATACGACTATTATAATAACAGAATTATCTGTAATCGTTCTTATTATAGAGGTTTTAGAGATTATTTTCTACAACAAGATAGGGAATAGGAAATAATCTAAACACAATAAGTTGTAAATTTTACGACTTGGAAAGGAGAGCACCATGATCAAGAGAAGTGGTTTATTCACAGCAGATGGAAGAAAAGTCAATCTTTACGCATTCTCGAATCAGAGAGTAAGCAATCTAAAAGCTCCCGGAGGTGAATGGAGAATTGCATTTGGAACGGAGGATTTTCTGGATGAAGGTTTTTATTTCATTAGTAATGGAATGGATAACGAAAGAATTTTATTCGTTAGATCAGGAAGCTATATAGAATATGGAAGAAAAATTTATAAATTTGATTCAGTTCATACCTTCAGCAATGAATATTCATGGAAAATCTATGAATGGCTTGATGATTCGTTTCAGAAGATTAGTAAAGAAAATGAAAGAAAATGGGAAGTTGTATAGAAACTGGAAGAACTTCTTAAACTTACCAGGATGGATGTCAGATGTCTGGAGTACCAGAATGAGAAAGAACTGATAATCATTCACTTTAATGGTGGTGGATCCAGAAAGGTTGATATAACAGCAGATAGTGAAATTGCCCTGATCAGGGATGTAATTTCAAAAATATGAAAGGAGAAATCTTATGAATGAAGTAAAAAATGAGTGTTTTGTCTGCGGAACAGTTACAGAAAATCCGGTGCATTATACAACGTTACTTGGAGAAAAGTTCTATCAGACATACATTTCTGTAAAAAGAAAGAGCAATAAGGATGATCTGGTACCTGTAAGGGTATCTGAAAGAGCTGATGGATTTAACAATCTGAGAGCCGGTGATTTTCTTTATATAAAAGGAACTATCCGAAGCTTTAATGAGAAATCTGAAAGCCACACAAAACTGCAGATTTATTTATTCGCCGATTTTATGTATCCGATTGAAGAGAATCAGGTTGGAAGCTGTGAAACTAATTCATTTTCATTTTGTGGAACAATTTGTAAGCAGCCATCCTTCAGACGGACACCAAACGGATTTCAGATTGCGGATGTGATACTTGCCGTAAATGGATCTAAGAGAAGCTTCTACATTCCGAGTATTTTGTTTGGACGGAATGCAAAGTATCTATCAGAACAGAAGATAGGAACAAAGCTGAATGTAGTTGGACGCTTCCAGAGCCGTGAGTACGAGAAGCAAAATGGTAATTCTAAAGTGGTTAAAACAGCATTTGAACTTGCTTTAACTGCTTTTGAAATAGTAGACGACAAGAATTAAAAGTCGAAACCGGAGGAAAACTCCGGTCTTCCGGAAGTGGTTTACCGGGACTGATGAGACAGACCAGGAAGGAAGTGGAAAAATGAGAAGAACCAGCGAATACACAGAATTTGGTATGTGGTTGAAAATTGAACTTATGAAAAGGAATCTGACATCACATGAACTTGCTTCTATGGCAGGATTAGATTTCAGAGTCGTAACGGATGTAATGGTTGGAAGAAATAAAAGCCACAAGGATGAAATTCGTATGACGTTGGAGCGTTACGACAGAGAGCAGATAGCGGTATAGAAAAAGCCGGTTCCCCACGCAAAGGAAAAACCGGCAAAGAAAAAATCTTCTGCTTAAGAGTAGCAGAAAAGCAGTAAAAAATCAATGGGAAGGTGGTGATTCTGTGGAGCAGATATCAACTGAAGAATATGCTGAATTGCGTGGATGTACTGAAAGACACGTAAGGAGACTTATATCTGAAGGTAAAATATTCGCAACTGAAAAATTCAGCACAGGTGGAAAAAATGGTGTTAAGTATTCTATTCCACTAGCTGAGTGTGATCCAAAAATCATAAAGAAGTACAACCGGATCCACAATATCAAGTCTGCAGAAACTAAACCGGAGAAGCCATATCTGATTCCAGAGAATGTGGAGCAGCTGACAGAGGATGAACGATCAGAGGTTGCATTCTGGAAGAAAATTCTGAATGAATGGGATGATTACAGAAGTCAACCAGGAAAGAAAAGTGAAATTGATGAGAAGTATGTCACTTTCCTTAATACTTCCTATCCTGATATGCAGTTTTCTATAAGGATGTTATATAGGAAGAAAAAAGCCTGGAAGGAATTTGGAGATTGTGCTCTGGCAGATGGCAGAGGAAAACATGAAAACCATAAGAAGGCTGTACCGGATAAGGTGTTTGGAATCTTTGAATACTATTACCTGGACCAGTCACAGAAATCGGTTAAAGAGTGTATCCGTCTTACCATGCTGGAAATCAAACATGAGGAATTAACAGACCTGCTGCCATTGGCAAGTGAAAACTCTTTTGCGAGAGAAATTGAGAGAAGCATACCTGTACCGGTTCTGAAGTATTTCAGATTAGGACAGAAAGCATTTAAGGATGAATGTGCTCCTTACATTAAAAGAACCTATGGTGATCTTGAATCTAATGATATATGGGTTTGTGATAACCATACGTTTGATATTTTCGTGGATGATGGAGAGCATAAGAAGCCGATCAGAGTATACCTTACCGGATTCCTTGATGTCAGATCAAGAAAAATGGTTGGCTGGTATGTGACAGATGCTCCGTGTTCGGATGCAACACTGCAGGCTCTCAGAAGAGGTATTGAACGCTATGGAATACCTAAGAAAATCCTCTCAGATAATGGACGCGAATTTTTAACACACGATATAGGTGGTCGTGGTTTCCGTAAGAACGGAAGAGAAAACGAACACGCTGCACCAACGATCCTTGACAATCTTGGAATAGATTTCAGAACCGCACTTGTAAGAAATGCAAGAGCAAAGATCATTGAACGTGCATTCACAGATGTTAAGAATATGTTCTCAAAGCTGTTTGAAGGATATACAGGAGGTACCATTGCAGAGAGACCTGAACGACTCAAAGAAATGGGAAAGAAAGCTTCCAACTTCACACCTTATACTGATTTTGTGGATTATGTAGACCTTTATATTGAAGGAATCTTTAATTTCACAGAGCATGGCGGTGTCGGTATGGGAAACAAGACCAGGAATCAGGTATATGCTGACAACCTTATTGAAATGAGAACGGCAACCAAGGACGAGCTTAACCTGATGATGATGCGTAACAGCAGAATGGTATCAGTCAGAAGAGATGGAGTTGTGCTTAAGATCTACGACACAGAGATTACATTCTGGTCAAATGAGCTTCTGTATAACCACATTGGAGAAAAGGTTTATTTCAGATTTAATCCGGATGATCTTGCGGAGGTTCGTGTCTATGATGAGCAGGATCGGTTCCTTTGCACGGCACAGCAGCACACAGCACTAAGCTATTTTGCAAGCAAGGAAGATGTGGCTGAGAAGATGCACGAGCAGAGACAGCTTGAAAAAGTCGTTAGGGCATATAAGAAAGAAAAGGATATCAAGGCAGAGGATGCTCTTGCACTTGTTTTGGAGGAAGCTGAAAGAAATATTGCTGCAGGTGAGAGATTGGAGCCTAAGATAATTACTCCAATCAGAAAGCTGGATGAAGCAGTAAATAACCATGATATCAGCAAGGCTGTAGGAGCAGAGGAACCAATAGACTGGACCGCAGCTCTGGAAAGAATCCAGGCTGAAAAAAATAACCAATAAAAATGGAGGATAACGCAATGGATGAATTAAACACAGTAATAGATGAAATGTCAATAGAACAGGCAATAGAATTCATAAGAAATTATATAGATAAAACCAAAAAGACACAGGCATTAGTAGCACAGGAACTTGGAATATCTTCAGGAGCTTTATCAAGTTTCCTTGCAGGAAACTATAAAACCCCACATACCATTGTTCCAAAGGTCAAGAACCTTGTTGAGATCAGCGAGAAAAAGAAAATCACTCTTACAGATCCCCCATTCGTAGAAACAAGTGTTTCAAAGCTGGTTGAAAATGCGATTAAGTACAGCCATTTGAGAGGAAAAATCTCAGTAGTGTATGGTGATGCCGGCATTGGCAAGACACAAGCCTTTAGACATTACCTGCAGGGTAACTCTTTAGCAATCGGAATTACCATATCTCCTACATATTCATCAATTACCGGTGTAAATGAGCTTCTTGCAGAGCAGCTTGGTGTACGTGAGAGAGTAGCAAGGAAGATTACCAATGAGATTATCACAAGACTGAAAGGATCCGGAAGAGTAATCCTGATTGATGAAGCACAGCATCTGACAGTCAAAGCTCTTAACCATATTCGATGTCTGGCAGATGAGTCCGGCATTGGTATCTGCCTAATCGGTAATGAAGATGTATATTCCAAACTGAAGGGAACCGGTAAAGCAGACTTTGCACAGCTCTTCTCCAGAATAGGAATGAGAGAACCAGTATCAATTCAGAATATCAAGAAAGATGATATCAGAAATGTGTTCCGGAATGCAGACCTTCAGGAGGATGCAATTGATATTCTGTATCAGATCTGTCACACAAATTATGGTCTTCGTGGAGCAGTCAATGTATTTGTTAATACTGCTGCCGTATTTAACCAGGATGTAAACGCTGGAACAATTGCAAGGATGATGAGAGAAATGAACATTGGGAGGTAGACCTTTATGATCCCAGAGGACCTAAAAAAGAATTACTGGTCAATCGTTAAAAGAACCAGACAATCCGGAAGAATCAGTCAGTCGGTTATAGATCGGGTGGAAGAGAGCTGGAAGTCATTTGATGATGATGTTGTAACCAAAGCTCTACAGATTCATGCATCCCATTATCGAGCATATAAGGAGAATTATACGATTGGCATTATGAGGAACCTGCAGAAGCAAAAAGCTGCAGGTGTTCCTGTAGATAAGAAGAAAAACTCATTCAATGATTTTGAACAGAGAACTTATGATTTTGATGAATTAGAGAAAATATTGCTTTCAAACTAGGAGGACAAGCATATGCAGAAAGTAGAAATAATTATTGAAGGACCAGATGAAGAAAAGTGTGCGGAGCTGATCAATGACCTTGCAAACGCAACTATGAAGCATTACAGGGTAGCACCGGTGAATATCTTCTGTGGAAGAGCTCCGGTTAAAAAGAATTTTGCTGGTCTTCAGATACCAGCGTTCATGTGTAAAGGAGCTTTTGATGAAAGAAGCTCAAAACAGAGTTAACCAGGAATTGTTTTTCACCGCTTCGGCGGTGCCTAATGCAGCCTTAGACAGTCACAAGCCTGTAAAAATGCAGAGTGGGCGAACAGTAAGAACGGAAGGAGATGGAGCATGATTTTATTTGGTGTGATATCAGTTATTCTTCTACTTGGAATGATTGGTGGAAGAGATAAGGACGAAAAGAAATGTTTCACTATTGCTTTCTGTGTCTGCATCATTATAACTGCTGTTATGAAAATTATGAATCTGCAGTGAGGAAGTGGTTATGAGAATGTTGAATGAGTTCTTCAGACAGAGAGCAAATATGAGAATCCTGAAGCAGGACCTCTTGTATAGGGTTCTTCTAGTGGCTGTTAAGCTGACAGATGAAAGGAGAAAGGGCATTGAGAAAACTATCAACAATTCAGAAAAGAGAGAATCTGAATGAAGTATTTTCCATGGATGAAGTCGGTCCCGGAAATGCGCATCATTATTATCTGATCCAGGGAACCGAACCGGAGAAGACTAGGGATGGAAAATTAGAGGTAATGGAAGCTATTCTGATATTCCAGACAGGAGCACGTTATCAGGAAGGATCCCTGTCAGGTGTTATTGACTCAGATCTTTTGGAAATCGTCAGAGATCGTTTAACCGGCTTTCAAAGTGGTGATTTTGCATCTGAGTATAATGCAAAGGCATTGGAACACGTTGAGCTTGCACTCATGTATATGAATCGAAGAGTGGAAGATAGGATTGAAAGGAACGTGCTTGGCACCGATCAGAGATAGGAAGGGGTGTCATGATGCAGCATAATAATCCATCCGAAGAGATAGAAGGTTTCATTAATTTCATAGCACAGTGTCAGGATATCTACAGAATATCATATGACAATGTAGGAAAAGAAGATAAACGTCTTCAGGATCTGCTTCATGAAATGGAATTTTCACAAAATGCAAAGGAGCGCAATAGAGCAGCCACAAAGCTGAAGAATAGCAGGAAGCTCCGCAGAGAGAATAAGGATCAGGTTCTGATGTTGGAGAACATAATCATGTTTTTTGATGAACCACAGCACAGAAAGGTGTTGAATCAGCTCCGGGAGCTTATGGGAAAACAACGTAAGCAGGAGAAAATGCTCCAATCAGAACGAACATACAGACCAAGGGTGGAAGAATGACCGCCCGGTCTTAATGCAGCCAAGGACAGTTACAAGCCTGTGAAAATGCAGAGTAAGACCAATATTGAAGAAAGGAGAACAATCATGGCAAGAAAAAAGGTTACAGAGCAGGTGCTTACCAGCTGGGATGAGGTAAATGAGTCATTGAAAATTATTGGTGATGCTCAGAATGAGATTGCAACCATTGAATCTGAGATGAATGCTCAGATTGCTGAAATCAAAAAGGCGGCAAAAGAAAAAGTGAAATCTCATGAGTCTATTATCAAAATCAATGAAGTGCTTATCCAACAGTTTGCTACTGAGCATAAGGGTGATCTGAAAGGAAAGAGTAGAAAATTTGCATTTGGTACTCTTGGCTTCAGACTCTCTACGAAGCTTATTTTACCAAAACAGATCAAAACAGTTATTGAGAACCTGAAGAGCAACGGAATGATGGATTGTCTGAATACAACCATCACTGTCAATAAGGAAGTCCTTAAAACATATGATGAAAAGGAAATCATCAATGTTGGTGGATCCCTTAAAAAAGAAGATACATTCTGGTATGAAACAGAAAAAACCACAGTACAGGATAAATAAAAGGGGCGGTCCTATGCAACCAATTACAACATCACAAATGAGAAAAATTTATGCAACTGCAAGAGAGCATGGTCTTGATAATGACCTGCTGCATATTCATATAAACACTATAACCGGAAAGGGAAGCCTTAAGGAACTAAATATCACGGAAGCTGTAAAGCTTATAGACAGCCTTGAAGGTAAGAAAACCAATCCGAAAAGTGATCATATGACAGAAAAGCAGTCGCGTTATATCTATATGCTAATGAAAGATCTTGGATGGCTGGATGAAAATGGAAAGCGAGATTATAAAAGACTGGATGGGTTCTGCAGCAAGCGTTATGGTGTGGACTCGTATAAATGGCTTACCGCATCCATGGCTTCCAAGGTTATTGAAGGGTTAAAGAAGATGATTGCAAATCAGGAGGAAAGTACATGAAGTTAGGAATTGATGTATCTGATAATCAGGGAGTCATTAACTGGAAGAACACAGCAAAAGCAGGAGTCCAGTTTGTTATTATCCGATCCACCAGAGGATCCGGCAAGACAGATTATCAGTTTGTGAATAATGTAAAAGGCTGCAGAGACAATAACATTCCATTTGATGTTTACAAGTATGTGTATGCATTAACGGAAGAAGCTGCTGCAGAGGAAATGACGCTGGTATGTAAGCTTCTTAGAGAAAACGGTATCTACTGTACCATCTGGTATGATATTGAATGGGTTAAGCTCAGAGCACTTGGCAAGGCAGCTATTACAAAAATTGTAAAAGCAGCAGAAGCAGTTGCCAAAAAGTATGACTTCCCATTTGGAATTTATTGCAATAAGGACTGGTATAAGAATGTAATTGATACCAAAGCCTTTGAGAATGAGTTCTGGGTTGCTGGTTATCCATCTAAGAAGACAATTTCATTTGGTACATATCCAAATGAAAGCTATAAGCCTGTTATCACACAGACATTATTCGGATGGCAGTTCGCTTCTACCGGATCTGTGCCTGGTATCTCCGGAGCTGTTGATATGAATGTCCTGTATCAGGATGCAGAGAGCAAAGATCAGACACCTGCTGCCAATGTGATAAAAAATCCATATCAGGAACCAACCTATACACTCTATCTTGGAAGACTTGCAATGTCCGTCGAATATGTGAAGTGGCTGCAGTATTACCTCGTGTCATATGGACATATGGCAAAGACCTATACTTTCGGAGGAAAGACCTATGACAGCATCGATGGAGCATATGGAAAACTGACAGATAAAGCAGTAAGAGAATTCCAGGTTGCTCATCCAGAGACATACAGCACCAAGGCACCGGATAAGCGTATAGGTCCAAAGTCAAGAGCGGTTCTTAAGGCTGGCAAGTAAAAACTGCTTGCAGAAATTCAGGAGGCGTACTAAAATGACAGAGAAAGAGATCATTTCCAAACTTGTCATTGACGACCTGCAGGAACCACACAGACAGATTGCAGAGAGCATTGGTCTGGAGAGCTTCCTGAAGCTTGTGTCTTCATTTGGTGGAAGTGCAATATATATTCCTCAGATGAAAGAAATTGTGAAGAATCGCGTTTACCAGATGATTCAGGATGAATTTGATGGTACGAATATCAAAACACTGGCAAACAAATATAACGTTTCAGAATCTACAGTTTACAACGTGGTCAGGGAGCAGCTGAAAAGCGGTATTCACAGACACCCAAATATACCAGGTCAGATGTCAATAGCAGATATATTTGGAACCGGGGAAAAATAAAATAAATTGTATGATACAAAGTACAATGGTGATAGGAACAGTTAGAATAGACATTGCAAAGAACAAATTGCAATGTCTATTTTTTTATACCAAATTTGGGGGAGGTTCAACTTATGTTAAAAGAGATCATAATTAGTATTTTAACTGCTTTAATTATCACACTTATTCTTATTATTGCCAGACAGCTGGTGGCAATCCTGAATGCATTCCTGGAAAAGAAAAAAGCAGAAGCAACAGAAGCAAATAACAAGTCTGCTGCCACAGCTTATTCACTTGCTATCACAGTACTGAACAGTATAACAGAAACAACAGTAAGCCAGATCGAAGCAACACAGGCTGCAGCAGTAAGGAAAGCTGTTAAGAGTGGTCAGAAGGAGTTCACGGAGCTGACAAAGCTTTCAGATGATGCATACCTGGATATTGTAGATCAGATGTCGCCTATTGTTATGGAAGCTCTTGAATCATGTGTTGGAAATACAGAAACACTTATCCGTAACAAGATCGAAGAGGTTCTTCCAGAAGTCAAGACCAAATACAGTGCACTTACCTCTTCCGGGGAAGTGATACCGGCACAGGGGGAACAGCAGGATGGAGAAAAGACAGAAAGCTGAGATGCTATCAGTTCTTCTCATTGCAGTTGAAATTGGAAAAGAACTGATTAAATACAGCTATGGAGGATATAGCATGGATGGATTAACAGTTGCGGAAGTATTAAAGAATATCGTTGACATAGGTATTACACCTGTTCTCCTGGTAATCTTCATTGTGTTCTTTATCCGAAGAGCCAATGATGATGATGCAAGAGTAAAGAAAGCATATTCTGATGCCCAAAAGAAAATCGAAGATTGTAACAAAGAGGTGAAAGACCGGGAGAACACGCTGATGTCAGAAAATGCGAAGCGTGAGGAAATACTCAGACAGGAATCTGAAAAGAGAGAGAACCTGATCCGGAGAGAAGCAGAGAAGCGAGAAGGAATCCTGATGGCTAATCAGGACAGGATGCTTAATTCAATGGATCAGATTACAAGTTCATTATCCAAAATTGAAATTTCTCTTAATAAGATGGAATCCCGGCATGAGTCAGATATCACGCAGATCAAAGACCAGATGCACAACCTGGAACACAAAATAGATCATATGGGAGGTTCTTAATATGAATTCATTAGATATTTCAGAATTGAAGATACTCCGTGGGGATGTAATAGAAAAGCTTTATGGAACGTATGGAACAGATATCCGGATAGCAGCTCTTAGAAATGCATTAAGATCTAAAGGACTTCTCCCTGAAGAGAACCTGAAGAAATGCATTTTTTATCTTGGCGGTGAAGGTAAGAGATATATTCACGTAGAAGTGGACAAGGAAAACTGGATGGATTCTATGATCTGGTTGACACCTGCAGGAGTTAATCTTGCGGAAGGTGATATTGAGGATATGGGGGTAATAATTGATGAGTGATGTTGTTAAGCTGGCAGAAAAGGAAATTTTCAGAAAAGAGATCATGCAGCTCTGCAGAGTTGGTAGTTCGGCTGGATGCAGCAAGCAGGTACTTGTAGCAGCTGTAGGAAAGCTTGGACTTGATACCTCTGAAATGGACAAGGAATTGTATTACCTGCAGGAGAAGAGACTGATTCACATGGAGAAAATCAAGAATGAACGTCTTGGCATTAACAGAGATATTTATTTCATAACAGCGCAAGGTATGGATTACCTTGATGGAACTGGTCCTGATATTCCGGGAATAGGAGTATAGGTATGGAAGAGCAGAACAGAAGTCATGGAAAAATAGATGGTCTTCCAACTGAGCTGAAGCACGAAGTAGAGAACCGGCTCCTGAATGGAGAGACATATGAGGATATATCAAGCTATCTAAGAGAGCAGGGGGAAGAAGTTCATCTTTCCTCTGTTGGCAGATATGGAAGGAAGTTCTTAAAGAGATTTGAGTCAGTCAGAGTGGCAAAGGAATTTGCAAAGCTTCTGGCAGAGGATAATGCAGACAGACCTTCTACAGAGCTGCATGAAGCAAATAACCTTTTAGCATCGCAGCTGATCATGGAAGCCATGGTCAATGATGATATGGAGCCGGATGAGAGAGCGGGGATTGCAAAGTCAATTGCCAGTCTGCAGAGAGCTCAGGTATCCAATGAGAAGCTGAAGCTGGAAGCGAGAAAAGAAAGTGGAGCAGTCCATGTGGCACTTAACATGATGAAAGAAAAAGTATTTGCAGAGATTGGTGCCAACTATCCTGAGATCGCTCAGACACTTCTTACTCTTGCTGAAGAAACAGAGTCAGAAATGAGTAAAGTATAACAAAGCTCTGAAAGGCTCTAATTTCGATTTTAAACAGAAGTGAAAGAACTGAGCACCACATTCTTTTATTTTTGAATTTAACGAATTTAAACATGGTTGAACACTATTCTAAACCATTACAGAAGATAAACATTTGCAGTACCCTTACTGCGCCCAAAAATGTGAGGACAAAAATGTAAAGTAAAGAGGTATCACATGGAAGCTTGGAAGGTGAGAACCAAAGAATTATTCTTTGAAAGCAAACTGAATATAAATCAGATCTCTGATGAAATTGGTATTTCCAGACAAAGTATTTCCGGATTCCTTAAAACGCTTCCTGAGTACCAGGAAGAAAAGGAATCCAGGAAGAGTGACAATCAGATCAAGCGCAAAGCATATAAGCGAGAGAAGAACAGGGAATACAGAGAAGATTATAGAAGCAGTGTAACAGCGGACACTATGAAAAGGGAGCATGATATAGCGGTTATGCTTTTAAGCCACGAAAAATATCATTGAGAATATATGAAGAAAAAGAAAAAAGGACCTGATCCAATAGATGAATTCATGAGAAGTGCAAGAGAACAGGGTTTGACCTATGCACAGCTGCAGGTAAAAGAAACTTGTGAAATGATACGAATTCAGGACAGACGCAAAAAGTTAAAAGAAGAAAAAGCTAAAAGGGGCTCAGTTGAACCTCTTTTTTAATTGGTTTCAAATATAGTTTTTCATGAGTTGAAGAGGTGTTCAAATGGGAAGTATTGCAGAGGAATTTAAACAAAAACAGAATAAAGATAGAATTCCTTCCAGCACCGAAGCAGCTGCTAAGAGCCTGTGGGAATATGAAAAGCAGATTAATCCAAGATTCTTTAAGGAAGACAGATGGCATCTGAAGGAAATAGCAACTACATTACAGGCATTGGTTGAAGACAGGATCATTAAACGTGTTCCTGAAACGGAATGGCATATTGCAACTCCTGAAGAGGTTGCAGAGCTTCAGGAAGGAAAAGTTAAATATCTGGTCTGTAAAAAGTTGAAGTTAAATATTCCACCACGACACGGAAAGAGCTATTCACTTCAAATGTTTGAACAGTGGTACCTCGGAGTTAATAATGACAACACTGTTATTACAGTATCTTATAATGAAACGCTTTCATCCAGGTTCTCTTCCAATGTAAGAGATGGCATCGATGCCACCAAGATAGATAAGAAGATTACTATATTTTCTGATATTTTTCCTAATACCAAGATTAAGTATGGTGATGCAGCTAAAAATATCTGGGCACTGGCAGGAAGATTTTTCAGTTACCTGGGAACATCCTTTGGCGGTACCTTAACCGGTGTCGGCTGCCGACTTGGTGTAATTGATGATCCGGTAAAGAGTGACACAGAAGCATATAACGATTCTGTACTGAATGATCAGTGGGATTGGTATGTAGATACTTACCTTTCACGTATTGAGGAAGGTGGATATCAGATTATTAATATGACAAGATGGTCTACCAAGGATTTATGCGGAAGACTGGAATCTGAGGAAGAATCAGATGAGTGGTATACATTGCAGTATCCAGCTTGTTTAAATGCGGAAAAAGTATTTAAAGTAGTTGAATGCCGTAAATCACACCTTTTGAAGAATTGTAAAGATTGCCCGGAGTTCCCTTGTGAAGTAGTTAAAGATGAACCGCTGGATGATGATGGAAACATGATTGGTAAAATGATGTGTCCTGATTTGCTGTCATTTAAGTCATGGAACAGCAAAAGAAAGCTGACAAGCTTACCTATCTTTCTTGCAAACTACCAACAGCAGCCGGTTGATGTTACAGGTGCCGTATATGCACAAGGCTTCAAGACTTATGATCCGGATACTTACGATCCTACACTTGCAGAGAAAAAGAGAAGCTACACTGATACAGCTGACACAGGATCAGATTCACTCTGTAGTATCTGTTTTGATGAAATTGATGGATATGCTTACATTCGTGATGTTTACTTCACAGATGAGGATATGAGTATTACAGAAAAGGAAACAGCCAGAAGATTAAAAGTGAATGATGTCCGGGAAGCTGTCATTGAATCCAATAATGGTGGACGCGGATTTGCAAGGAATGTGGAACGAATACTGAAGACTAAAATGCATTGGAAGCGTACTTCAATTAACTGGTTCTTCCAGGGGAAAAATAAGCGTTCAAGAATTCTTTCACATTCTTCAAATGTATGTGAACAGATCATCATGCCGGAGGGATGGGAAAAGAGATGGCCTGACTTCTATAAACATCTGATGGCATACCAGAGAAAGAGTAAAAGCACAGAACATGATGATGCACCTGACTGTTTAACCGGAGTTGTAGAATTTATGAATGGAGAGTTGAAGGTTAAACAGAAAGTTAAAACAGCCAGAAAAAGCAGACTGGGTATTAGATAGGAGCTGACAATATGATATTAAAGGACAGAGATCTTCTGAATAGAGATGGCAGCATCCCAGTACAACTGCTCTGCAGATGTATTGTGGAGCATGAGGATCAATCAGCAAGACTTGATAAATTAAATAATTATGTGGATGGAAAGCATGAAATCCTAAAAAGGAAGATGGCAGGTGATGCTTCCAATGTTCGTATTGTAGCCAATCATGCAGAATACATTGTGACAATTGCAACCGGTTATGTGCACGGTACCGCAATTAGTTACAGTGGTACCGGCAGCAGTCTTATAGATGATCTGTTTACCAAGAATGAAGAGGATGCACACAATGCGGAGCTTGGTACCGATATTTCTACATTTGGAAGAGGATATGAGCTTCTTTATATTAATGAAGAGGAAAAACCATATGTTGAGCTTGCTGTTATGAATCCAAGAACAACCAACGTTGTAAAGGATACAACAGTTAGACATGATACGATGTTTGGATTTAATTATGTTCCAAAAATGAGCATGGATAATACAATCATTGGATATGACGTTTACCAGTATGATGATCACTGGACAATTCATTATTTTACCAAGTCATTGTATCAGGCACAGTCTTATGAGCTGCTGGATATGGAACCTCATTATTTTGATGATTGTCCTCTGATTGAATATTCTAATAATAAGAAGCAGCGTGGAGATTTTGAAGGAGTTATTACATTAATAGATGCGTATAACCTATTACAATCTGATCGAATGAATGACAAGGAAGCTCTTGCCGATGCACTTCTGGCAATTGAAAATGCTTCCCTTGGTGATGATATTGCAGAGAGATCAGAAACTGCAGAGTTCATTAAGAAGGAACGTATCCTGGAGCTCCCTGAAGGTGGAAAAGCATATTGGCTGGTAAAACAAATGAATGAGTCTCAGATCGAAGTGCTAAAGAAAGCACTTAAAGATGATATTCACGAGTTCTCAAAGGTTCCATGTCTGACAGATGAAAATTTTGTTGGTAATTCTTCCGGAGTTGCTATGAAGTATAAATTGTTTGGATTGGAACAGCTTGGAAAGATAAAGGAAAGATTCTTTAAAAAAGGGTTAAAGAAACGTTTAAAGATGATTTGTCACATATTCTTTATCATGGGTACCTACATCGATTTCAAGGAAATCAATACATCCATGAAGCGTTCACTTCCGGTGGATGATGAAGCATTAGCAAAGATTGCACAGGAAACAGACGGATTCATTTCATGGGAAACACGCATTCAGAGATATGATCCTGAACTGGATCCTGATCTGGAACGTGAGAGATTAAAAAAAGAAAATGAGGATAAAGCCAAAGCGAATGCACAAGCCTTTGGTTCATATGATTTTAAGACTACTTAAGTAGTTCTGATTATTACTTAAGTATATGGGAGGTTGCTCATGGCATATGCGGATTATTGGATAAAAAGAGCAGATGCTAGAATGGCAGAGATACAAGCCGGTTCTGATCAGACAATCCAAGACATTTCAGAAGCATATGATAGTGCTATGAAGCAGCTGAATAAAGATATTGATAGACTGTTCTTCAGATTTGCTGGAAAGAACGGACTTACTCCGGAGCAGGCGAAGGAGTTACTGAGTGAAACACTGACATCACAGGAAGTAGATTCCATAAGAAGTCAGATAGATATGATTCAGGATCCTGATATAAAAAGACAGTTGTACACGAAGCTGGATGCAACGATATCACGTTCAAGGATCAGCAGACTGGAAGCTCTGAAAGAAGATATTTATATTCAGACTTCCAAGATGGCTGATGTAGAGCTGCAAAGGTCAACTGCAAGATATTTTAATATTATCCAGGATGATTACCTTCACAACGTATTTGATTGCCAGCAATATTTAAACTTTGCATATTCCTTCAGCAAGATTCCAGTGAACACTATCAATGAAATATTGAAAGATAACTGGTCTGGAAAGCATTATTCCAAGAGACTATGGGAAAACTCCATGGTGAATGGTGCAAAAATTGAAGACACTGTCAAGAAGCTTCTCCTGAAGGGAACACTTACCGGTACCAATTCCAGAAAACTTGCAAAGGAACTTGATAAGATCACAAACACAGGCACGTATGCCTGTGAGAGACTGATCAGAACAGAAAGTACATATTTTGTTGCAATGGCAGATTTGGAAGCAGCCAAGAGAAGAGGAACAAAACGAATAAGATTTGTTGCTACCCTGGATGATAGAACTTCTGAGGAGTGCCGAGATCATGACGGAAACATTATTAATATAGAAGATGCAGTACCAGGAAAGACAATACCACCGCTTCATCCGTTCTGCAGGTCGGTTATAATAGATGTGATAGAAGGATTGGTTCACAGAGTACGAACCGCAAGAAACCCGGTAACAGGAAAGAATTATAAGGTTCCTGCAGATATGACTTATCGGGAATGGGAAAAGATGGTGTCAGATGAACATATTATGTCTGATACCGGTTCAGATAAATATGAGGTGGATACAGACTATATAGATAGTCAGGAATACCATGATAAATATTCAAATCTGACAGGAAGCGTGAAAGCAGATGAAGCAGTCTATTCAGCTGCAAAGGGTATACTAAAGAGAAGATCCGGAACTAGAACAGAGGAACTGTATTTCTTTGATAAGAAATCAGGAAAGCTAATTGGTAATGCAGTTGGTACCATTGATAGTAATGTGAAAATACCACAGGAGTTAAAAGTAAAGCTTATCTTCAAAAAAGATAACAGCGTGGTAGTCCTACATAATCATCCGAGCAATTCTCCATTCAGCCTAAAGGACTTTTCTACTAACAGCAAATATCCATGCATCTCTGACAGTATTGTTGCCGGACATGGTGGCTCTGTATATCTTGCATCCAATGTTAAGTATACAGATGCTTTTGAAGAGTGCTATACTACATTTAGAGATGCATTTGTTAGTGAATCAAACATGACTATGACTGATGCAAGGGATAGAAGCTTAGCATTAACAATAGCAATGAACGGAGGTCATTATGAAAGACGATAGAGAAGATGAAGTATTTATTGATGATACAGAGCTATATGAGGACGATCCTAAACCGGATCCAAATGCACGTGAGAAAGCAAAGAAATTATTTGGATATACGGATGAGATGTTTGATAAACTTTTCAATACAGGTGAAATTACATTGACACCGGAAGTTCAACAGATGCGTGATGCACCTATTAAAAAGCATAATTAATTGATTCAACTGACTTTAAAGAGACCTTTAACAGGTCTTTTTTTAGTGCCTGAAAATAAGGCTTATAGATACATTCTTAGAAAGGAGTAACCATGATTAAGGATGAAAAGAAAAAGGATCAGACAAAAGATCCTGCTGCCGAAGAGCAGAAAAAAGCAATGCAGACTGCCACGGATTCACAGGCACAAACAGATCCGGAAGCAGGGAAAGCAAACACAAATGATGAAGCTGCAGGAGCAGCAGACGGAGGAACCCAGCCAGGTTCAGCCGGAGCTAATGCAGATGGAGTAGTAGATGAACAATCTGCAGATGATCAGGCAGGTACCACAGAGGATGGAGCATCTGATGATGCAAATACACCATCATTAGATGATATGCTTCAGAATCCTACATTAAAAGCTGCATTTGATGCAAAGGTGCAGGAAGCTGTTAATGCAGCAACCAATGATGCAAAGTCTCAGGCAGATGAAGCTGAGAAGATGGCAAACATGACTCCGGAAGAAAAAGCCGGATATGAGACCGCCAAGAAAGAACGTGAACTGGAAGAAAGAGAAAAAGCTCTTGCAGCCAGAGAGATGAAAGCAACGGCAATTGAGGAACTTGCAAAAGAGCAGCTTCCTGCAGCTCTTGCAGATTGCTTTAATTATGAAAGCACAGAAACTTTTACACAGACAAAAGATGCTGTTGTTAAAGCATTCCAGGATTCCATTCAGGAAGCAGTGAATGCAAGACTTCGTGGAAGTAATACACCAAAGACAGCGCAGGATGGAAGCAAGCCTGGAAATGGAAAAGCAACTACACAGAACTTTTCCGATATTATAAAAACACAGCGTTCAAGACGCTAATAGGGAGGACATAGAATTATGGCTGATACAGTTTATTTAAAAGATGAGCTTTCAGGATCGGTTCCTGAGGACCTTTCCAAAGATATTATTAAGGATGTAGCAAGAGGATCCAGCGTCCTCAGATTATCCAAGAGCGTTCCAATGACATCTGACACAAAGACAGTACCTGTTATGACAGATGGTGTTGGTGCTTACTGGGTTGGTGAAGGTCAGAGAATTGGAGTTTCCAAGGCTCAGTGGATTTATCCTAAACTGGAATCCAAGAAGCTTGCTGTTATTGTTCCATGTACAAAAGAGAAATTGGAAGATTCCATTTTTGACGTTTTCGGAGAGCTAAAAGAGTCTATTGCTGAAGCTTTCTATACAGCAATTGATTCCGCTTGTTTGTTTGGTACAGATTCACCATTTGCTACCAATGTGCTGAAATCAGCAACTGACAGCGAAAATCTGATTGTTCTTGGTACCGGCGCAAGCCTTGACCTTGATGTATCGGATGCAATGGCACTTGTAGAAGACAGCGGAACTGATGTAAATGGTTTTACTGCTCACTACGGAATCAAGAACAGCTTAAGAAAGCTTCGTGATGCAAATGGAAATGCTTTATTTGTTCCTGGTACAGATCAGAATGAACTTTATTCTAATCCAATCGACTTCTCCAGAAACAATGCATGGGATAAGACCAAGGCAGAGATTATTGCCGGTGACTGGGATAAGAGCTTGGTAGGTGTACGTGATGGTATTACCTATGAAATCTTAAAGGAAGCTACGCTTCAGGGAACTGTTGATGAAGATGGTAAACCAATCTCTCTTGCAGAGCAGGATCTGATTGCTATTAAGGCAACCATGAGAATTGCTTACCTGGTAGTAAAAGATGAAGCCTTTGCAGCTGTAACACCAAAGGCTAATGCATAAGGAGGAAATAATATTATGAAGACGTATGTAAAAAATGGCTATGAGATTCAGGCAACAGAAAAGGCTTACAAGCTTTTCTATGAGAAGCAGGGATTTAAAGAAAAGACAGATGATGAAACTGTAGATCCTTCAAAAATGAATGTGAAGCAGTTAAAAGCATATTGTGATGCAAACGGCATTGCTTATGATCCAAAAGCAAAGCAGAAAGAGCTTCAGGAACTTGTACTTGCAAATGCGAAAGCATCAACTGATGCTGGTGGTGCAGCAACCAATGATACTGATGCACCAGGAACAGATTCATCTGAAGGAGAAGATCCTCAGAGCTCCGGAGCTGATGCAACGGATGAAACACCAACCGATCAGAAAGCTGAGTAGGTGATCATATGGCTATGATAGATGATCTTACCACTCGTGTTTCTGAAGCGGATGCAGGAATTCTACAACAAGCCATAAATGATGCTGAAGGGATGATACTGGATGTCTGTAACAGGACATCCATTCCACCCACGATGCTAAATCTGCAGCTTACTCTTGCAGAGGTTTATGTAAGAAGAATTTTGGCAGCAGGTGAGGACAGCAGATCTGAAGGAGATGTAAGTGTTTCTAATTCATATTCCAAGGAAATTCCAGAGGACATTATGAAAAGGATCCTTGCACGTAGAAAGCTCAAACAGGCGGTGGTATCACATGAAGCTTAAAAATAAGAGCGACTGTTATCTGAAGAAAAAGGTGGTCAACAAAGGTAAGGACGGAGAGAAGTATGCAACTTATTCTGATGAACCAATAAAAATCAGTGTTACAGTATATTCAAAATCCGGGCAAGTGCAAGAAAGCCAAATTGGTAACGTGCAGCAGTACCAGAAGAAATTACTATGTGATGAACCTTTTACAATTACCAATGAAGATGGTGTGGAAACATACTGGTTTAAAGATAAGTCATACAGTATGGCAGCCGGTGATGGAGTGTGTGTATATTCTACTCCACAGCAGGAACCTGATTATAAGATTACTGCTATCTATCCGGTAGGACATCTGAAGATATTATTGGAGAAGATATGATTGAAGGAATGGATGCTTTTTTATCGAAGCTTACAGCAATGGCTGAAATCGAAGATGAACTATTTGCTTCTGTTGATCAGTGTGGAGAATTTGTCCGGGATGATGCAAGGCTTAGAGCACCGGTAGATACAAGTGACCTTCGTAAATCTATTGATCATACAACCAGTAAAGAGAATGCAGAAATTGTTTCAGAGATTCATACCAATTCTGATCATGCAGTATATGTTGAATTTGGTACCGGACCTGTAGGAGCTGCAAACCATGAAGGAACATCACCTGAAGTGTCTGTGACTTATTCCCCGGATAAGTGGAAGGGTGTTATTCCAGGATTGGTAAGTGATACAGATTCCGGTATCAGATACATAGCTGGTCAGGCTGCACAACCATATATGTACCCGGCACTTAAGGATAATGAAGATCAGATTATTGAAAAGATAAATTCTGATGTGATAAAAGCAGTGGAGGATAAAACCAAATGATCAACATTAAAGGAAAGGTCATGGAACTTATGGAAGCTATTTGTCCGGATGCTTCGGACAGCTTCCCTGATGATTTTTCAAAGGATACACAGATTCAATATACTGAAGAGGAAAATCGAGCACAGGATACTTCTGGTAATAGGGTAATTACTTCTTATATAAGATACAAAATTGATATCTGGAATAAGAAAAGTACGTCTGACCTTGCCTGTGCTGTTGATGAGAAAATAAACGGAGTTCTTGGACTTAAGAGAACAGGCTGCACAGATAGTAATGAGCCAGGAAGAAAGCATAAAGTTATGCGATACGAAGGTATTATTGTCGAGAGCAACGGAAATATTTTGTCACCTAATTAAGGAGGAACAATATGTTAGTTAATGGTCAATTGCTTGGTGTTAAGTTGCCAGGTGGCACAGAGTTTAAAGATCTTCCTGATCTGAAGACTGTGCCTGATATGAACAACGAAAAAGAGAAGGTTGAAAATACACCTTTATCATCAGCCAACAAGCGTTATGAGAATGGTGTTGGTGATTATGGAGATATGGAATATACATTCGTCCATTCAGAAAACAAGGAAGGTACTGCTTATCGTATGCTTCGCCAGTATGCTGATAGTGATACACCTCTTGAATTCATGGAAACATGGACAGATGGAACCACATTCACCTACACAGCAATTCCGTCACTTGGATTCAAACGTGGTGGTGGTACCAATACTGTAGTAGACCTTTCCGTTAAGATGTCTCTGCAGAGTGATATCGTCGTAGGAGATCCAACATAATAGAGCCAATGTAAATGCCATGCCGGATATACCCGGTATGGCATTCCTGGTATAAGGAGAAAACCAAAATGAACAATTTTATTGATAATGATGAATACGAAAATGATGAAAACCAGTCAAATGAAACACCTGAAGGTGGAAATGTTGTATCAATTGAATCAAAAAAAGCAATCCGTCCTGCTTTTGCTTACTGGGAAGTAGGGGATAAGAAGCTGCAGCTTAAACTGATCACTTCAGAGATTGTGGAGCTGGAAAAGAAGTTTAGAAAGAACCTGATTAATTTACTTGGAGATGAAGATAACATTCCTCCACTTACTACAATGTTTCAGATTATCCATTCAGCAGCTCTTCCATACAATCATGGAATTAAGCTGAAAGATATCATGAATTTCTATGACAAGTATCAGATGAATGGTGGTACACAGCTAAATCTTTATGTTGATGTTTACATTCAGATTTTTATGGTATCTGGTTTTTTCTCCAGCTCGATGGTGGAGGATGTAACGGATTCGATGGAGAGAGTTCGGGAGAATATGTAAAAACATATGAATACCAGATGGAGCAGTTAAATCGTTTGTATGAACGATTCTTAGACTGCAATTACACACCTGGACTATTCTGGACATTATCCATTAATGAAGCCATCGATATGATAGAAAGCTATAACCGGAGAAAAGAAACTTCTCAAAAAGAGGATTATCAGAAGCTTGCATCTGTACTAGATCTGTTTGGTGCAAACCTGATTGAAAAGGTAATGATTACCCTTGGAGCAACGGAAGGAGCAACCTTCTCATTGCTTGAATATCTTCCTGATCTGTTTCCTAACGTACATAGAAAAGCAAATACTAATGATAATAATGTTCCTGAAAAGCAAGAGGATAAACCACAGCTTTCTCCGGACATGCAACTGTATAAAGCACAGAGGATACAACACGCATATCGAACAAACAAAGCGAGAAATAGGAGTAATGATCAATGAGTGATAGCGGAAAAATTCACGAGTTGAAGGTTGTTATCCGTGCTGCTTTAAGCGGTTATAAAAAAGATATGGGAAGTGTGAAATCTGAGACTAAAAAAGCAAGAGATGCAATCGAAGGTGAAACATCAAAGATTAATCAGGCTATGGGTAAGGTCAGCTCCGCAAAAGCACAGAAGGAATTAGAGAACCTAACAAATTCCTTGAATCGGCAGAAAGAGAAAATTGTGCAGCAGGAAAATGTAATTAACAGCCTGAGAAATCAGTATGACAGTCTGATCAGCGGAATGACACAGGATAAAGGTGTATCCGGAATAGAAAAACAGCTTAAATCAGCAGAGAAAGAATTTGAAGTTGCAAAACAGAAGATGGCTTCTCTATTAGATGAATATGAAATCTATGAAGCTGCAGCTCAGAATGGTGGTGGTTCTTCTCACCTGAAGGAGATATCAGATCAGATTGATGAGTTGGATCCTAAATATGAATCTCTTGGTCGAAATGTTGAAAAATTGAAAGCACAGCTTGAACAGGTAAAGATGAATCCTGAAAGTTCATCTACTGCACAGGATATGGCTGCAAAAATCGACATTGAGACAAAGAAACTTGAACGGCTTAAGAATGAAGCTGGTACCACAAAAGAAAAGTTAGATGCTGTTATGAATAGCAAGAGTCCACCAGGTACCAGAACAAAGCTCAGTCAGATACTTTCCAAGATTAAGGAATTAACCAGGAATGCAAAGACCTCATCTGCAGAAACATCCAAAGGCTTCAGCAATATGGAAAAATCTGTGGAAAGATTCAAGAAGAGAATTACAGCCCTGATTGCTTCGGCTTTCATTTTTAATGTATTAAGTTCTGGACTTAGAAATTTTAATTCCTATATGCTCAGCTGTTTGAAGACAAACACAGAGTTTTCATCGTCTTTAAACATTATTAAAACCAATCTTCAAGTATCGTTTGCAGCAATTTATACAGCAGTCCTTCCTGCAATTAATGCAATGATGACAGCACTTGCTGCTCTATCACAGGCACTCGCAACAATGCTTAGTGCTATTTTCGGAAAGACCTATTCACAAAGCCTTCAGACGGCGCAAGGACTGAAGACTGCGACAGATGCAATGAAAGGTTATGGTTCTGCTAAAGAAGCAGCACAGAACTTCTCATTTGATGAAACCAATAATATTACTAAAAATGATTCCTCTTCAGGCGGAAGTTCTTCAGGAGAAGATCTTATGGATCCTTCGGCAGAGCTGGGAGATACACCGGGAATTATCGACAAGATCAAAGAGTCTCTGAAAACACTCTTTGATCCATTAAGAGAATCCTGGGATACAAATGGTGCAGGAGTTATTGACTCTGCAAAATACGCATTATCAAGCATTCAGACATTGTGCTCAGACATTGGAAAGAGCTTTGCTGAAGTATGGACCAATGGAACCGGAGTTAAGGTATGTAATGATATTCTAAACATCCTTAAAAACGTATTTATCACAGTTGGGAATATAGCAACAGGACTTGATAAAGCATGGAATTTTGATGATACAGGAACAAAGATTGTACAATCCCTGTTTGATATTCTTCTGAATGTACTTGATGCAATAGATGAAATGTCACAGGCTACAGCAGATTGGAGTGCAAGTCTTGACTTTACTCCTATTATGACAGCATTCAGTGGATTACTTGATGCAATCGAGCCATTAACCGGTACCGTATGTGATGGACTGGTATGGATGTATGAAAATGTACTGCTTCCGTTTGCTTCATGGAGTATAGAAGATGCTATACCGGCATTCTTTGATTTACTCGCTGCAGCTATTGGTGCAATCAACGACATTCTTGTTACATTCCAACCATTAGGATTGTGGTTGTGGGATTCATTCTTACAGCCTATAGCATCATGGACAGGTGGTGTAATAGTTAGTGTCCTAGAGACATTGGCAGATGTACTTACAGCAATTGGTGACTGGGTATCAGAGCACCAGACGATAATGGAAACACTTGCAGTTATCATTGGATCTATAGCGGCAGCTATTGAATTGGTAAATGCAGGAATGGCAATCTATAACGTAGCAGCTGCGATATTCACAGCAGTTACATCAGCAGGTGGTGTTGCTTCGGCAGCAGCAGCTGTGGCAGCAGGAGCATTAGGAGCTGCCATTGCATTCCTAACAAGTCCAATTACCATTGCAATTGCAATCATTGCAGCTCTGATTGCCATTGGTGTTCTGCTATACAAAAATTGGGACACTGTAAAGCTCAAAGCTCAAGCTGTCTGGACCGCGATAAAAACCACAATTTCAACAGTGGTTACAACTATTAAAACAGCAATTTCTACGATGCTTACAAATGTAAGCAATACCTGGAATACTGTTTGGACAGGATGCAAAACTGTAGTTACAAACATCTTTAACGGAATTTGGAACACAATCAAGGGAGTTATTAATAGCATCCTTGGTGGAATTGAGTCCATGGCGAACGGAGTTGTTAACGGAATCAACACAGTTATAAACGCTTTGAATCAATTACATTTTGATATTCCAGACTGGGTACCCGGATTTGGTGGAAAATCATTTGGATTCAATATAGGAACATTATCACCGGTTACACTTCCAAGACTAGCCAAGGGCGGTATTATCGATGGTGCTACTCCATTGATAGCAGGTGAAGCAGGAAGAGAAGCAATTGTTCCATTAGAAAATAATACCGGTTGGCTGGATCTGATAGCTGCTAAGATTTCAGAGCAGATAAACAGCAAGTTCACCGGAACATCCAGCGGAAGTGTATATGGAGATGAAATCAACATTTCTATTCCAATCACACTGGAAATGGATGGTGAAACAATACTGAAGAAACTGATTAAAGCTCGGAAGAGACTTGGATATAAGATTGTTGTGGAGGGTGTCTGATGGGTAACATTTTGATGGTAAACGGAATACTGGTACCTGAGCCAACAGGCATGAAACCAAGTGAGTATGATATTACAGATTCTAACAGAACGGTCACCGGATACATGAGAGGTCATGTTATCCGGCATGACGTTCACAAAATAGAATGCAGTTGGAAAGTATTATCAGCTGATCAGTATTATGTACTTGCACAGGCAATACAGAACAAATATGGCTTAAAAGTTTTTTACCATATTCCAGAAAAAAATAAGGATGGAGAGCTCACCATGTATGTAGGTGACAGGACGAAGGATGTTCTTATGTATAAGGACGGAAAACCGGTATACAAGAGTGTGAAAATGAGCTTTATTGAGGAGTAGCATATGCAGAACAGAAGTGATTTGTATAAGAAGATGATGCGGAGTGATCGACGAGATGTCACTAATGCAGTTATTTATATTGGTGCTATCAATCAGGATGCACAGACCGGAGCAACTGTTAATGGATCCTTCTGGAAGTATGCTGATCTGCAGAGCCCATTAGAGACAGATGAAGAGGTTTCTAACAGATACTTCACATGGGAAGAGAGAGCCAATAAGCTTGATGGTTCAATGTTCTTCCTTCCGGAGAATCAGGAAGAAACTGTTTATAATAACGGAATTGTAACGGAAGCATTGTGTACGGATGAAGCTCATCCAGAAGTATTGTTTCTGTTCAATACAGAGAAGCTGGATATTAAAGGACTTACCATTACCTTTGGTGAGTCCTACCCAGAAACCTTTACGATAGTAACCAATAACAGTACAAACGAATATACAACAGATTCAAGAGAATTTGTTACTGAAGATGTGTTCAATAAAGTTGATTATATAAAGATTGTTCCGGGAGCAATGTCAAATGGAATAACAAGATTTCATATAGAACAGATACTATTTGGTATTGGTATCACTTTTACTGGAAGCAAGAAAATAATCAGCTTAAGCATCAAGGAAAAAACGCATCCTATCAGCCTAGAGCTTCCAACAGTGGATGTGAGCTTCACAGTGGATAACCAGGACAGATATTTCAATGCAAATGCAGATGATAGTGTAATCAACTTTTTAAGAAAAGGACAGCCTGTGAAGGCTTATTTCTATCAGACGTTGGAAGATGGAAGCATAGAAAAAGTGAATGCAGCATATGCAGCCATGGATACCACATGGAAGGATAAAACAAGTACAGCGGAGTTTTCAGCAACAGACAGATTGTATCAAATGGATGGAACATATGAAGATGGTATTTATCGAAAGGATGGAATAACAGCGTTTGATCAACTGGTAGATATATTTGATCAGGCAGGGTTAAGCCGGGAGGAATATTCCATTGATCCTTACCTGAAAACAATCATACTTCATAATCCGCTTCCTAAAGATACATATGCAAACTGCATTTTGTTAATTGCAAATTCCTGCAGATGTATTATGAAGCAGGATAGAAATTTTAAAATAATTATTAAAGCTTCTTTTATTCCAGAGCTTTCAACATTTGCAAATGCTGAAGCTGACTATTCTAATGCTGAGAAGTTGCTTGATACAATAGATGTAACAGAATACTTCGATTGGCAGCAGTCCTTTAACCGGATAGATGGTTGTCTATTCTTCCCACCTGAAGGACAGGATGAATACAATTATTCCGGATATATTAGCAAAGCACTGTCAGATGAAAACGGAGCGTTTGAGGAAAATCCGGTTATTACATTAACTGCTTCAGCAGCATTCACCTTTTATCAGCTGACAGTACAGTTTGGTAATGTGTATCCAGTGAAAGCTATAGTAAGGTGTTATAACAGTGGAGAACAAACTGAAAGCTTTGTTTCCGAGGTGAGTACACAGAAACACATTATCAATCATTCATTTATGGATGTTGACCAGGTACAGATAGAATTTACAAAGGCAGCAGCATTTAACAGGATTCATATTAAGAGCTTATCTGTGGATGAAACAACAGACTTCACATTTGAGAGAAATGATTTTCTTGAAGAACCATCAACAGAAAGGCAGGATGCAGTCAAGGATGTAATAGCAGTAAGAACAGTATATACATTGCCAAGTACACAGGAGGATGTATTCTCTGATACAACGATAATATCTGCAGATAATACGTTGCTTAAAATGGAATTCAATGATGCTTCAATTCCTATATCAGTTACAACGATGGTACCAGCGACTGATGAGGAAGGATCAGAAGATGTTCTGGTTGATTATGGAGCAGAGATAGTGAAGTATTCCAACTGGTACTGCATAGTGAGGTTTAATAATCCTCCTGCTGTACCAACAGAGGTCACTCTTTCAGTTCATGGATTTATTTATAAGGTTTCTAATCCTATCTATACATTGAATGTAAACACGACTGGAACAACACCGGAGCCATTGGAGAACCCACTTATTGATACTGTAGAAATGGCGGCTATGTATACGGAATGGTGTGCAAAATATTATAGTGCAAAAGCAGAATACTCTGCTTCCAAAGTGATAGGTGATCCTGTTCTGGAAAGTAATGATCTTGCTTTCTTTGAAAGTGAAGATGGAAGCTTACAGTTAATCAGAGTTCATACAGTCAACATTAAGTTTAATGGAACCTATAATGACAGTAGCTGTAACGGAAGGAGCACAGGATGATAATAAGTAAATACGCATGGAAAGAACCACGGACAGACTGGAAAATTAGTTATGATTCAGATGGGAACTATACAGGAGATACATTTGAACCTGACGATTACAACAGGATAAAAAATAATATCAATTATTTACGTGACTTTGCTCATCAAATATATGATAATAATCCTGTTTGTAATGATCTTGGAGCAGATGTCTTTTATGGTTCTGAAAATGAATTGAAAGCTTCGTGGTGGACTGAAATGCAGGACAATCTGGAACGTATCAATCAGGCATCAGTAGAAACTGATATTGGTACCAGAGAACAGTATTCAAGTAACACCGCAGGTAAATTAGTAGATGAGCTTAACAGACTGGAGCAATCCAGTCTTGATATTTATACAAAGCTCTCTCTGATCAGGCAAAATAAGCCAAAGCTTTCTATCAGATTAGGATGCTGGAAAGGAGTAAAATGTTAAAGCTGGACTATAAGGATGATGTATTAAACGAAGAGGTCAATACAGAACGAAAATATGAGATAACCAAACGTGCTGATGGATATGACAGAATATCAGATATGACCTCTTACAAAACCATAGGTGATGAAGTCGGAGGTGCAGAGCTTAAGGAAATGGTAAGAAGCTTATACGACTTCAAAAACAGTAATGTATCATTTAATGATGATGGATCGGTAACAGAAGTATTGGACATTGGAACAAAGATAACCAAGTTTAATACTGATGGTTCTATCACGGAGATTATTACTGATCTGGAAGGAAATATGATAACCAAAGATACAGTCTTCAATGAAGATGGAACAATAACATCTACAGTGGGAGATGTGGTTAAAGCATAAGGAGATAAATATGTCAGTCGTAGATAATGTTATATACGCTAAGCAGTTTGGATATGGTGGTGTTGCACCGCAGCTTTGTACTGGTCTAACAATGTTCCAGGACGAAGAAAGCAAAACAGTCACTTTAAAATGGGGAGATCCGGAAGATACCTATATCAATGGTATTTTGATATCTTCCTGGGCACAGACAACAATTCTTAGAAAGAAGGGTTCTTATCCAACTGGAATTAAAGATGGAACTCCAATAGTAGTAAATAAGGTCAGAGACCAGTATGCTTCAGATGGATACATTGACACTATCACAGAAGATGGTTCAGTATCTGACTTCTATTACATGGCATTCCCGGCAGCAGACACAAGCTCTATAAGTATTAATGAAAACAATCGTTTTACAGACACTGAGTTGTATGAATTTGTATATGATACTTCCAAAGCAGATACAGAAAATAATGTTGAATATGAAGGTAAGTCAGTGAATCTGGTACCGGCTTATATGGATTATGAAACAGGAGCCTTTAACTATGGTTCATTTAAGAATGCGTTCTTTATGTCAAGACCTTGTATGCTTGATCCGGATGGAAACGTTGCATATTATCTGAACCGGGATAACATGGCATTAAGAGAAGATGGTTCGCTCAGTGAGATTGCAGATACTTCTCAGTCAAAAAATGCCATGGTTGAGTTTAAAACAATCTGGTTCTATTGCTATCAGGTTGGAACAAAGCTCCATGTTAAGATTGCAAATAAGCGAATTAATGAATCTTATCATGCGTGGATGCATTACGACAGAAATGGTTCTATTCTTCCGGCTGTTTACATGGCAGCATATAACGGCTCCCTGGTAAACAATAAAATGAGATCCTTAAGTGGTCAGCCTTGTATGAACAATAAGACAGCACAGCAGGAAATGTCTTATGCTGAAACTAATGGAGATGGTTGGGAACCTGATCTGGCTGTTGACAGATTCTGTATAAACTTATTGCTTACTCTTATGGGTAAAGGAACAGATGGACAGAAGATATTTGGTAATGGTCA
The DNA here is from genome assembly GCA_028694115.1 of Lachnospiraceae bacterium. The sequence goes on along the minus strand of JAQUUB010000046.1, from coordinate 3,019 downwards.
TTATACAGGTGGTTCTTCAGCAAGTGATTTATTGATAACAGGCACCATGAATTCAAATGGTCTTTTCTGGGGTTCAAACGGAACCGGAAAGGGTGTTAAGGTATTTGGTATTGAAAACTACTGGGGAAATCAGTGGAGAAGATTGCTTGGATGGATTAATGTAAGTGGAACCCAGAAGATTAAAATGACCTATGGAACAGACGATGGAAGTACAGTAAAAGGATACAATCTTACAGGTAGTGGTTATCTTACTGTTGCATCCGCGACACCTGGAGGAACAAGCGGAGGATATATCTCTGGAGTTAACATTGCTAATGGATTTGGTATTATTCCAGTCACGGCAAGTGGAAGCTCTAGTACTTATCTGGCTGATGGATTATGGTTTAACAATAGCCAGACCGATATCGCTCTCGTGGGTGGTAACTGCAGCAACTCGCTGTTGTGCGGTCCGTTCTGCTCGGCCCTCGCCGACACCGCTGCCTATGCCGGCTGGTACTTCGGTGCCGCCCTTTCTTACAAGAAACCTGTTCTTTAGGGGGGAACGGGGGATCTCCCCCGCTGAACTAAAAAAAATAAAAAGATTTAAGGGTATAAGAGTGCGCTCTCGTGGGTGGTAACTGCAGCAACTCGCTGTTGTGCGGTCCGTTCTGCTCGAACCTCAACAACACCGCTGCCAATGCCGACTGGAACATCGGTGCCGCCCATTCTTGTCCAAGAAACAAAGTTAATGCACTCTTATATCCTCACCGCTTGGTGGAAATAAACTCGATACAGGAAGGGGTTAGTAGCAAGTCGAAAGCCCTTTAGAGGATAAGAAAGATGAAAAGTTATAATCACCTTATGGAAAAGGCAATTGCCTATGATAACCTGGATAAAGCTATCATGAATTCATCAAAAGGAAAGCGTGATAGAAGAGATGTAAAGGAAATACTGGATCATAAGGATTATTATATTCCAAAGATTCAGAGGATGCTCATTTACAGAACATGGGGACCAAGAACCCATGTGAAGAAAGTTATTAACGAAGGATCCAGAAGTAAGACCAGAGAAATTATTCAACCGGATTACCAATATGAACAGATCATACACCATGCAGTGATGCAGGTGCTCATTCCTATTCTTCAGAAAGGAATGTATGAGTACTCATGCGGAAGCATTCCAAAGAAAGGACCTCATTATGCAAAAAGGTATATTCAGAAAGCTTTAAAGGATACAAAGAATACAAGATATGTAGCGGAGCTGGATATAAAGAAGTTCTTTCAAAGTGTGAAGACCAGGTACCTGAAGAGAAGGTTGTCTAAGATTATTCATGATGAAGATTTCTTATGGATTGTGTATATGATAATTGAATCAGGAGAAGATGAACTTCCTATTGGATTCTATACTTCACAGTGGTTTGCAAACTGGATTTTAACACCATTAGATCATTATATAAAACAAGTTTTAAAGGTTAAAACCTATGTAAGATACATAGACAATATGTATCTGTTCGGAGCAAGCAAGAAGCAGCTGCATAAGAACGTTCAAAGTATAAAAGATTATTTGGCTACAATGGAGCTAAAGATTAAGGAAAACTGGCAGGTATACAAAATAGAGTATGAAAAGACAGTTAAGGGAGAAACAAAGGTAATAGGAAGAGCTGTTGATTTTATTGGATTTGTTTTCCACAGAAATAGAATCACAATAAGAAGATCTATCTATTATTCTATTATGAGAACTGCCAGAAGGATAGGAAAGAAGGATAAACCTTCTGTATATGATTGCCGTAAAATGCTTTCCTATATGGGATGGATAACACACACAGATACCTACAATTCGTTTTTAACTTACGTTAAACCAAACGTTGATATAAAGCGGATGAAGAACTATGTATCCAAAAAGGATAAGATGCAGAATGTAGCAGCATAGGAGGATATAATGAATACGTGGAATAGTGTGGAGAGTACAGAGAAAACTCTATTATATGAAGAGATCGATGGAATAGTATATGTCAGAAAAAATATTGAACTTATTCCAGGAACAGATGATAAACCGGATATGTACCATTATCAGGAAAAGAAGATGTTAGCATCTGAATATACAATCTATGAAGATTATGAGAGACTGCAATCAGATGTAGACTTTATTGCAATGGAAATGGGGGTTGTCTTATGAGTGCTAATTTTCAAAAGGTTAAACAGTATTATGATAAAGGCTTCTGGAGCACAGACAGAGTTAGGGCGGCAGTAGGCAAATGGATTACAAAAGAGGAATATAAACAAATTACAGGAGAGGATTACACAGAGTAATGTCAACAAGGAAGGATAGAACCAAGTCAGAGATCTTGGCAAGAGAACATCAGGATAAATTGATTCTGCAGAATGCAGGATTGTTCTATTGTGCATATGATGAATCAGCATGTGTGCTTTCAGATTTAACAGATTTTCAACTGATTCAAATGGAATCCGGAAGATTAAGATGCAGCTGTCTAGCTGATAAGTGGGAAGAAACACAGGAGATTGTAGAAGCTGCTCACGTATCCTATATTTTCATTAAGAAGGAAGCCATCATTGCACAGAATGATTTTGAAGATAACAAATTCAGATTCTATGCTGATGGCTCCCATGTTCCAGATTCAATAAGAAATCAATCTGGCAGCAGTACTGACACACAGATTAATTGTAACTCAAATAAAACAGTTTCAAATGATGAAATAAAACGATATAATAATGCAGTAGCTTACACTCAAAGGTTATGTGATGGATTAGATCCTGTAACTGGAAAAGTGGCAAGTAATATTTCTTTAGAAGATCCAAACGTGATGAGATACCTTTTCTATATTAAAGAATTTCTTCAGAAAAATGAAGTTAAATAGAAATGAAGTTAAACCTATTTTCAAAGAGAAGTTCAACGGCATTTCAATCACAGTTTTTCAATGATAAAATCACATAAAAATAGCTCGTTTTTTAAGAAAAATTCCACGATACAAAGTTTTGTCATTTTAAGTGGGGAATTTTGACGTTTTTGCTGACAGCTTACA
>JAQUUB010000168.1 GCA_028694115.1 Lachnospiraceae bacterium | reverse complement strand
CAGTACTTGTACTGTTTTGCCCTCGTCTTTTTGTTGCCTGATACTTTCCTTTATTGCATCTACAATTAAAGAAATAAAATTGTGGTGCTTCTCTGCTCTCTTTGTATCTGCCAAATTCGCAATATCGTGTGTGATTTTATCTGATTCCATCTTTGGAAGAAACCTATTAAAATTTCTCTTTATGAGCATTGCAATATTATTGACATAAAACTCTTTTTCTCTTTCAATAATTTGCTTATGATAAAGTACCGTACTTCGCTTCATTGTCATTTCATAATTATAGGATTTATTTCTCTTTTTATTTATGAATAAAAGTTTTTTCTCTTTCAACTCATGTATGTACTGTTGTAAGCTCTTTTTTGCCACTTTAAAGAGCTTACTAAATTCATCATAGAAATTATCAAGAAGCATATGCTTTCCTTGTATAAATCGCTGTGTATAGAGATACAGCAACTTTGAACCAGCTTTCATATCAATAAATTTTTCAGACCTGAAGTCGGATGCAGCTACATTCATATAGCCTATTTTATCTTTCTCATAATCCACTTTGGAAAAATCATTACCGAGTAATATTACTGAAACATCAGCACGATGAATCTTTTCGTATGAAATCATCTTTTTATCTGTCAAGGAATTTAAAATATCATAGAATTTTTGAATGGAGACATGAATGGAATTGCATACGTCTTTATAATACACAGATTCTATTCTTCCAGAATCGTTCTGACTGTCTGCAATATATAGAATGAAATCTATTTCTTTGCTGCTTAATTTGTTGCTAATCATTCTATCAATATATGTATTCTTCAGCTTGTACAATTTGTATGTCCCCCTTCCGTAATATTTTATGTCATTTCATATCTAAATGCGGCGAACAGGATTTGAACCTGCGACATCATAGATGCAAGGCTTATTGACATTGCTTACATCCGTCTCTCTACCAGCTGGAGTACCGCCGCTATATTTTCTTTTTTACTTTAGTTAATAGTTTATTCTTCATCCTCATCTATTTCACAGGGTAAAGAATAACCATTTTCTTCATTCGGTTGCCACAAGCACTGTAATCTTTGCAATGGATCATCCACTACTATCCCATAATAAGTACAATAAACACATTTTTTATTATCCATAATTTCTCCACTCTCTACATTTACTCATCCAACCAGTCTGCGTTTTCATATACATTTCCTATGACTTTTGCATAATCCGACAATGGTCCTACTGGCATTGGTGGATACCCAACAGCTTCTACAAAGAAACCTACATTATCCATATACTCCTTATCGGCCGGACAGTAGGCATCGTACGTTCCATATTTTACAAGCATTAAAATAGCCAGAATTTGTGTTCCCTGGTGGCTCTCAATAAAATCCCCTTCAAAAATATCTTCTCCAGATATATCTTTTTTTCCAGTATTACGCATTAAAATTACACTTTTCATAGGTACTGTAGTGCAAGTACCTTCCATGCATATTCCAACTTCTTCTAAATCCCAGTTAATATAATATACTTCACACATTTTCTTTATAGCTTCATGCCACGCCCTATATTCATAAATCTTTATCATTTTTAACGACCACCTCTCCGAAATATAGGGACTGCACTGATGCTCTCCTGCTGTTCCTCTTTTCTTTTTGCTTCCTGATCTGCAGCTTCTTTTTGTGCCAACCTTTCCTGAAGACTTTCTATTTCTGCATCTCTATCCTGAATAGATAGATTTTTTTGCTCAATTTTTCCTTGCAATTCACATATTTCTTTCTTGAGTTTTTCGTACTCCATGGCATCACGCCAATTTTCAGTAATACCTACAAAATATTCTATATCTGCTTTTTCAGATGTTAATTTCTTGTTATCTTCATAAATCTGTCTTACATAATCTTCCACAACAAGAGAACTTTTCTTAATACTGGCTACATGCATATCATTTAGTTTATTTATGTTCTCCAAAAAGCTAATTTTCTCTTTCATTTGCAGATAAGTTGGACTGTGCATAAATGTTCCTTCTTCTACCTCCACTAGTTCTGCATTTCGTTTTGAAACTTGTTCTAAAATTTCAAGATTCAATGCCAACCTTTTCTCTAAGCATTCAATTTTTTCATCTTTACTTTGTCTTGCCATGACTTTCCTCCTCTTAAATATCAAAAATACTCATTTGGTTATCTTTAAAATTCATCCAAATACATTCTTCCTGACTTTTACCATTTGCCTTGTGTGTACAGATATGTACTTTATTCCAATCGCATAAAAAATTGTTATACATATTTGTATCAAATCCAGAGATCATTATATTGGCTTTACAGTCCACTATTTTTTTTAGCAAATTTTCATGTTCTTCCTTAGACATATCATGTACATATTCATGACGCACACCTGTCGAATATAAGTAGGGAGGATCTAAATACATAAATGTATTTTTATCATCGTATCTGCTGATCAAATCCAATGCATTACAATTTTCTATCTGAACAGCTCTTAATCTTTCGCAAACATCAATTACATTATTGGGTAGGTTGTACCAGTTCCATAGTGCATACATTTTTTCTCTGCCCATTGCATCACACTTCCACCCAACTTTATCTCCATTTGCCCTATATCCCATCCCTTGCCAGCACTTTATCAAAAACTTAAGTGCCTGATCATATGGATCTCTTTCTTTTTCCATATAAGCTGCGATATAAGAATCTCTGGAATAGGGTGTTGTTGCTACCAAACACGCTAGTCTTGACGCATCCTTTTGAATACACTTAAAAAGGTTTACTACGTCCAAATTAAGGTCATTTATTGTTTCTATTGGGGAAATCTGCGTTTTGCTAAAAAACACCGCTCCTGAGCCAAAGAAAGGCTCTACATAACATTTGTGTGTTGGTATCATATATGCTATTTTTTCCGATATGCTCCACTTTGAACTAGGATAGTTCAATACCTTTTTCATATTATTTAAACACCTCATAAACTGCCTTTACTTTTCTTGTGCAATCATCGGTTATAAGGGGATAGAATGGGTTTGAACCATTTTCAATTCAGACTACAGTTAGGAAAAACTGAATTGCTGCTCCCTATGAACAACTATCCCGTAATGGGGAACAATCAGCTCCCCTATTTGTTATTTTAAAATTTTTTCAAAATATGCCATTATTCTTTTCTTCATTTCTTCACTCCACATAATTAGTCATCTCCTTGCTAACATGATTCGCACCTATATGTAACCTCTGTCATTGCCTGCATTTCCACATCGTGATAGAGTACATATGCTCTCACCAACTTTGTAAAACAGATATCCAAATACTACGAATAAAGAAATAATTGAACCTAAAATAATTATTAGTAATTTCATTCAGTACCACCTCTTTCTTAATCTTTCAAGGACAGTTCCCCATCCTTATATTTTGTTAAGAGCATCTTAATAACATCTGTCATTTCTTCAATGCTGGTATCTTCCTCAAAATAATCTCTTAAATCTTTTTCTTTGAAAGTAACCTTATTCACAGCTTTAGGCTTTGGTGCTTCTACTAGAACAGCTATAATTCTTTCATAGCTTAATGGTTTGTTTTCACTCTTAAATATCTCTCTTAGCTTCTTTGCCTGCTCCAAATTAGGAATATGTTTAAAATTATCAATGTACATATATAATGCTTCCTGACTTTCTACATCAAGAAAAGCTAGCTCCGTACCAATCTGTATTGTTAATTTCTTATTATCAATTAAAGTAAGGAATGCATCAGACAAATAGGATAAACGAACAAATCTCTGTACCTGGCGAATAGAATCCTTGCTTCCACCAATCTGTGCGGCTATATCCGTTCTGTTATTGCCTAATTTCTTTTCTTCATCCAGGCACATTCTATATGCCTTTGCTTTTTCACTTATTAGAATTTCATCACGACCATAAATATTAGTATGAGTCATAATAATAGTTGCCATGAAATCATCTATAACAATCGTCTTTGCCGGAATATTCTCTAATCCTGCTTTTCTCGCAGCCTCTGTTCTGCAATGTCCGGCAATAATTTCATAGAATCCTTCCTTAACAGTGCTTGGTCTTACAATAATTGGTTGAAGAACACCATACTCACGAACACTGTCCAATAATTCCTGAAATTTTTCTGTATCTGTGTCAACCCTGAACGGATGATTATGAAATGAAATTAATTTTTTTATTGGTAATGTGGTTGTCTCTTGTTGTTCTGCAGCAATCTCCACTTCTTCTACCGTATCTGCTACTGAAGGATCTAACAGATAAGAAGTATCCATCTTGCTTAAATTACTAAATAGATTTTTACTACCAGCCATTATGATCCCTCCCTATCTTGCTTCAATTTCCTTAAATTCTTTAATCAATTCTCCATATTCCATAGCTGCTGCTGTTTTAGGTGCAAATTTAAATACGCTTTGTCCTTCTCCGTCAGATTCAGAAAATCTTACCGAATTAGGTATATATGTTTCAAATACATTGATTCTATCCTTATATTGCTCTTTGAAGTAATCAATGATTGCCTTATCATTAATTGTATTGATACGTACCATTGTAAATAAAATACCCATTATTTCTGGCTTTGCATTTGTTCCATTTAATATACGTATCTTATTAATATAGCTAAAAAGATTCTGCATTGCACCAGCTCCTAAATACTGTGGTTGTACTGGAATTATTACAGTGTCTGCGCTGAAAAGTGCATTTGTAACGTATATTCCCAGCCCTGCTGGACAATCAATAAATATATAATCATACTTATCTTTTATGGTTACTAAATATCGACGTAACACCACTTCCCTTTGCATTACGCACACCAATTCATTTTCAAAATCATGCAATTCTTTGGTGCTGCATATAACATCAATTCCTTCTTCCTGATGAATAATTGCGAAATCTTCTGTGATAGAATTACATTTAATTGATTCTCTTAAGATATCCATTACTGTCTTGTCTCCAGGTTGAGGGCTAATACCTAACGAAGCTGTAAGGTTAGAAGATGGATCTAAGTCTATTGCTAATACTTTTTTCCCTTCATTTGCTAACCCGATTGACAAATTTTTGATTGTAGTAGTCTTTGCGACTCCACCTTTTTCATTTACACATGCGATTATTTTTCCCATTTCTTTCTCCTAACTGTAATTTTGGATTGAAATTTTTATTGTTTTATGTTATTGTGGCTATATAGTTATAGGCAAATCAAGAATATTCTCCACCTATGATATTCTTTTTACTTAGGTGTATTCGTTGGGACGAATGTATACTTGATTCCTCAAGGTCTTGTTTTGCGAGAACAAGACCTTTTTCATTGTCGTGATATATATTAATTGCTTTAAGGAGGTTTCAATGAAGAACTCTGTCTCAAATATCAACAATTTAAGTGAACATGAGTTAAAAGATATTTCCTCTCGTATAACCCATTTGAGAAACGATATTCTTCACATGACTCAGTTAGAATTTTGTACAATTCTTGACATAAGTCAAACTTATTTATCATTGATCGAAAATGGTAAAAAACAGCTACAAAAAGACACAATAGATAAAATTCTTATTACATTCAGAGTAAATATTGAATGGTTACTCTATGGTGTCGGCTCTGATGAAGAAATTTTTCTATCAGATGTAATTACCAAAGATTATTTAACCCAATCGTCACAAAACGAGGTGTTGACTAACTTAAAAAAGGTGTTTCAATTAAAAGATCGTGATATACAGTTTATTAAATGGTATTTAGACCTTCCTACGTTTGCTCGAACATCTTTTCATTCAATCATAGATAAACTAAAAGATTTTATTACTTCTTATCCGCCAGGTAACCTTTGATTAGGTTCCTGGCTTTTCTCTTGCATCCACATTTGCTGAACCATATGTGAAATAATTGCCAGATTGTTTATATCTTTTAAATCACTCAAACAATAACAAATTGTTTTTTGGTGGCACTTCCTTATTTCTTTATCCCTTTTACATGACTTTTTTTTCATTGGTTACTCTCCTTTACAAATGCAAAGATCAATTTATCTATCAAATTATGTTTCTGATGGAAATCCATATAAGAATGTTGTTTTTTCAAAATCCGTCTTTCCGCTAAGAATCAAAACATAATTGTCTAATAATCCCCTATAAATGTAATAAGAAAATCTTTTTTTCCCTTTTTTCTTTACTGCTTGGCCAATTGGTAGTCTGTTTTCACGCATCAAGAACTGCAATGTATCCAAATCCATATTCAATTCTGCCGCAGCTTGTTTCGTTGTTACTCTTTCCAAATTACCACCTTCTTTACTTATCTACTTATCTAAATTAGCAAAGGATATCTTTTCAATATTAGTGTCAAAATATCCTGCAATACGAATTGCGTTTTCAAGGGATGGTTTTCTTTTGCCAATTTCATATAGTCCAATAAGTCCAGCACTAAAATTTAATTCTTTTGACAATTCCCTTTGTGATAATCCTTTTGCAGTTCGTAACGTTGATAAAGAAACCTGCTTTTTCTTCATAAAATCAACCTCCTTGCTTTATGACTTCTCTATGTATGCATATTAGCATACTTTAAGTATGCATGTCAACTATTTTGTAAGCATTTGTTGAAAAGCATACTAAAAGTAGTCATTTTTTGTTACTCTTTTAATACAAATTTAAATTATCAGATGTATGAAATTGAAATAATTATCAAATAATTTTGAAGGATAACTCGTGTACCTAATATATAGTACCCGAAGTACCCGAACAGAGATAATTATCAGTTGGGGTACACCTATAACTCGTGCACTTTCCCCATAGTACCCGAAGTACCTGAACAGAAGAGAATGATA
>JAQUUB010000045.1 GCA_028694115.1 Lachnospiraceae bacterium | reverse complement strand
GGTATGACTAAGGAGACTAAGACAAAATTCAATTGATGGAGCGCCGTATGCGGTGAAAGTCGCATGTACGGTGTGGAGCGGGGGAAAAGCCGGAGATAACATCAAACGCTTACCTATCGCTATTTCCTTCTGATCTTGCTACTTATGGAAAGGATGCAAAAGCCTTGTTAAAAGAATTGCAGAGTCAGAATGAGCGTATGTTCTTACTTACATTCCTTATCATGAATACAGGAAGGACAGAGCAGGAACTGGAAAATAACGTGTTCCAGGCATCCTCTATAGCACAGAAACATAACTGCAATTTGGTAAGACTTGATTTTCAGCAGGAGCAAGGGCTTATGAGTTCCCTTCCACTTGCACAGAATCTGATTGAGATTCAGAGAGGCATGACGACCAGCAGTACCGCAATCTTTGTTCCGTTTACCACACAGGAATTATTCCAGAATGGAAGCGAGGCACTTTATTATGGATTAAATGCACTTTCCAATAACCTGATCATGGTAGATAGAAAGAAACTGAAAAATCCAAATGGTCTTATCCTTGGGACTCCTGGTGCTGGAAAATCCTTTGCAGCAAAGAGGGAAATAGCAAATGCATTCCTGGTAACAAATGATGATGTTATTATCTCGGATCCGGAGGCAGAGTACAGTCCTCTGGTAGAGCGATTTGGAGGGCAGGTCATTAAGATCAGTCCTACCAGTCCGCAGTATATCAATCCAATGGATATCAACATGAATTATTCTGATGATGATAATCCTATCGCATTAAAAGCAGATTTTATCCTGTCATTATGTGAACTGATCGTGGGTGGAAAGGAAGGTCTGCTTCCAGTTGAAAAGACAGTAATTGACCGTTGTATCCATCAGATCTATCAAAAGTATTTTGAAAATCCGGAGCCCGAGAATATGCCATTACTGGAAGACCTGTATAAAGCTTTGCTTAAGCAGGATGAAGCGGAAGCAAAGCATGTGGCAACTGCACTTGAAATCTATGTAACAGGTTCCCTGAACGTATTCAACCACAGGACCAACGTGGATATTACGAACAGGCTTGTATGCTATGACATCAAAGATCTTGGGAAGCAGCTGAAAAAAATTGGTATGCTTGTTGTTCAGGACCAGGTGTGGGGCAGAGTGACAGAGAACAGAAGTCAGGGAAAATCGACCAGATACTATATGGATGAAATGCATTTGTTATTACGAGAGGAGCAGACAGCAGCATACACCGTAGAAATCTGGAAGCGTTTCAGAAAATGGGGTGGTATTCCAACTGGCATTACACAGAATGTCAAAGACTTGTTAGCATCAAAAGAAGTAGAAAATATCTTTGAGAACAGCGATTTCATCTACATGCTGAATCAAGCAGTAGGAGACAGACAGATTCTTGCAAGGCAGTTAAATATCAGTCCTCACCAGTTATCCTATGTAACACATTCAGCAGAAGGTGAAGGGCTTTTATTTTATGGAAATGTTATTCTGCCATTCGTGGACAGATTCCCAACTGATCTTGAACTTTACAGAATCATGACTACAAAGCTGACAGAGATTGTGGATACAAAGAAGGAGCCCTAACAGATGGATGAAAGAAAAGAGATCAGGAAGGGGAATAAACTAAAAAATAGGACCACAAGTGACGAAGCGATGAGAAAGAAGCTTCGTCAGGGAAGGGCTGATAATAAGCTGACCAAGGAAGAGTTAAGACAGGTAAACAAGCTGAAAAAACAGGGCAGAAAAAAGATCTATAAGGAAACTGCTGTATCAGCGACTGCACATAATCAGGTTGCAAATAACAATCAGGATGATAATGCAGGAACAGAAAGTCTTAACAGGTCAACGCAGTCCGCAGAGGAAGTCATTTATACCGTTAAAAATCATCATTACAGTAACAAACTTCATGAAAGAAAAGTTGTTGAAAACATAGTTGAGGAGGATGCCGGTAAATCAACAGCTTCCAATGCAACATCGAAAGCGATTCAGAAAAAGCAGACCAGAAAAGTCATGCAGGAAAGAGCTAGGGAAAAACAGTTTTCTGGTGCTACGAAGGGAGTAGGAAAGCTTGGACAGAAGATTAGTGATAAGGCAGGTGAAGCAGCACAGGCACTGATGAATCTGTTAAAGGAGCATCCGATGGAAGTGTTTTCTATCGCATTTTTGATTATAGTAATCCTTATTGTAATCAGTAGCTTTTCTTCCTGTTCCATGATGGGCGCTGGTGTGCAGAATGTAACAGTTGCAACATCTTTTACAGCGGATGATGCAGAAATCATTGCAGTAGAAAATGATTATAAAGGATTGGAAACTACACTACAGACTACCATTGATAACGTGGAATCAGATCATCCGGGATATGATGAGTACAGATATACGCTTGCAGAAATTGGACATAATCCATTCCAATTGGCAGCATTGCTCACTGTATTTAATGAGGACTATACAGAATCAGAAGTACAGAGTATGCTGCAGACTGTTTATAACAGCCAGTACACAATAAGCATCCAGGAAATCGTGGAAGTCAGGACAAGGACAGAAACAAGAACTGGGTACAGAACGATTTATAATGTGGATGGAACAACCAGCAGTGAAAGCTATACCTATCAGGTAGAAGTGGAATATAACTATTATATCCTGCAGACAACACTTACCAACAATACGCTGGATACTGTGATAGCAGGTTTGGGATTAACAGAAGATCAGATGCAGAGATATGCGTTATTGTTAGAGACCTATGGTAATAAGCCAGGTATCTTTGGGGCTGATATATATTCCAAAGTCAATCCGGGCGATTATCAGGATTATGAAATTCCACCGGAAGCACTGACGGATACGAAATTCGCAAATATGATTCGGGTGGCAGAAAAGTATCTTGGATATCCTTATGTATGGGGTGGTTCAAGTCCGAGCACCAGCTTTGACTGTTCTGGATTTGTGAGCTATGTCATCAATCATTGTGGGAATGGATGGAACATGGGAAGACAGACTGCAAATGGCCTGTTAGGAAAATGTACCAGAATATCAGCATCAGAAGCAAAACCGGGAGATCTAATCTTCTTTCAGGGAACCTATGATACTAGTGGTGCAAGTCATGTTGGAATCTATGTAGGAAATGGAATGATGATCCACTGCGGTAATCCGATTCAGTATGCATCAGTGAATACCACGTACTGGCAGAACCACTTCTACACCTATGGAAGAATCAATTAGAAACAAAATTACAATCAATCATAACTCTCCTTAGGGGGAGTTTTTCTATGGAAGGAGCAACAATCATGTATGAAAAATTAGATAAACTTCGTGCTGATTTGGAAAGAGCAAAACAGAAAAGAGATGAAGCCATTTCCAGAGTGAAAACCGCAGAGGACAAGTTAAGGGAAGCAGAGAATTCTCAGGTTCTTGCAGATGTCAGTGCACTGAATCTGACACCGGAACAGTTAGCGCAGTTCTTACAGCTTGTATCATCTGGTCAGTTACCAATGAATACAGGCATAGTACCAGCAGAAATCACTAATGAACAGATTACAGGATCTGGCTATTCAGCAGTAGACACAAAGGAAGAGGAAGACGAATTTGATGAAGAAAATATGGAGGATTATGAAGATGGAGAATAAGATTGGAATGAATATCAGAACGAAGATCGCAGGAGTTATTGCCACGGCTTCTGTATTACTAATCGGAGCAGCACCGATGACAGTATTTGCCCAGGTGCCTGAATGTACCTGTGAAGTGAAATGTACGGAGGACTGCGTGGATTCTGACTGCGAGATCTGCAAAGAAGATATTTCTATGTGTGAAGGTGTGGAGATAGAACCAGTGAAAGAACCTGAAACAGAAGAAACTTTTGGACCACTTACACCAGATGGAAATCTGACACTGGTGGATGATTACGGAACTATTGAGGCGGGTGGGAAGCAGTTTGTCACAGTTGTTACAAAGAGTGGAAATTATTTCTATATCATCATTGATCGAGATGATGAAGGAGATGAGACGGTTCACTTCTTAAATATGGTTGATGAATCCGATCTTTTGAGTCTGATGGATGATGAGGAAGCCCAGGCATATATCGATTCCATTGCGACAACAGAAGAACCAATTGTGGAAGCTACAGAAGAGTCCGCCGAGGAAGCAGCAGAAGTTGTGGAAGTGGAAACAGAAGAAAAAGGTGGCTCTAATATGACAGGAATCCTTGTACTGGTTCTTGTTGCAACTGTAGGTGGTATTGGAGGATATATCTACTTAAAGGGTTCCAAGAAAAAGGATAAGAAGCAGGTGGGACCTGATCCGGATGCAGACTACAAAGATGATGAAGAGGATTATCTTGCGGGATTATCAGAGGATGATGACTTTGAAGATGAAGAAATTGGAGAGGATTTGGATGAAAAAGCTTCTGAGTATGAAGAACAGGAATAAGAGCAACACAAAATCATTAGGGAAGTCGAAAGGCTGCCTTATTAAATGGGAGGAACATAATGGCAAAGAAATCAAGATATATGGAATACTCCAAAGGTATTCAGAAAATTAAAAAGGGACAGAAACAGGAGAGTAGATCTACTACAAAATCTGTTCTAAAGAAATTAAAGGATCTTAAAAATCAGGAGTTCAACATAAATGTTCCAATTGGTGATGCCAATGGACAGTAGGCATCATGAACTTGATCAGGTGGCAATCCGTATGGTGGATATGCCACCTTTATTCAGTAATGAGAAATTAGATAACCCAAATGCAGTAATCAATTTGATAGCTGATATTTTTAGCAAGTATGACAGGGAAGTATTTGCAATCATTAATCTTAGACCTGATCTGAAACCTATCAATATGAATATTGTAAGTATCGGTGCACTGAACCAGGCATTAGTACATCCCAGAGAAACTATGAAGAGTGCCGTGCTTAGTAATGCTGCTTCTATTATGATGGTCCACAATCATACGACAGATAATATTCAGCCCAGCAGGGAAGATATTATGATAACGGATCGGATGAAGCAGGTATGTGATGTTATGGGGATTGAATTACTTGATCACATTATTGTTGGACGCGGAAATGAGTATTTTTCGTTTCGTGAAAAAAATACTATGCAATTATCGAAAATGAAGGTGGCTACAACATTAGAAGAAATCAAATTGGAGGGAATGAAAGTGGCAGAAACAGCAACTTATGAAAAACAAAAAGCGCAGACAATCAGCTTTACTGTGGCAGAATGCAGTGAATTCCACAATCTTGGAGAACTGCATGAGAATGTAGCAACTGTTAAAGAAGCAATTGACTTTTTTCTACAGATTCCACCAGAACGTATGAATGCAGTTCCAGCGATTGGTGTAAGAGTAGCAGATGCAGATAATCCGGAGTTATTTACGGAAATTGATATACTTACAGGAAAAAGCTTTGATATGGACATGCTTGGTTATGCACCAGAGATTGGAAATAATAAACAGGCACAATTCGCGATTGCAGAAATGATACACGCATTTCCTGATGCTAGGATTATAGGAACTGTTCCGGAAGAAATTCAGAAGAAGGTACAGGTAATTGAATCTAGGGAGAAGTCTACAGTGCAGCTGAAAGAAGTAACAGATATATTAGAGCAGGGAGTACAGGACGTATTCAACAGTGATGACTATAAGAATTTCCTAAATGTCATGTCGAGGATGCCAAAGTATTCCCTTAATAATATGCTCCTGATTGCAATGCAGACCGAGGGAAAAGCTTCTCTATGTCAGAGCTTTACAGGCTGGAGGCAGATGGACCGATTTGTAAAAAAGGGAGAAAAGGGAATCAAGATCCTGGCACCATCTCCATACACGATTCAAAGAGAGCAGGACAAGGTAGATCAGAAGACAGGACAGAAAGTGCTTGATGCTGATGGAGAACCTGTAAAAGAAACTGTAGATATTAAAATGAATGCTTTTAAGGTAGTCAGTACCTTTGATATCTCACAGACAGACGGAAAGGAACTTCCAACTATTGGAGTAAATGAACTTGTGGGAAACATTGAAGGATATCTGGTCTTACTGGAAGCTTTGAAACAGATTTGCCCGATTCCGATTGGATTTGAAGATATCAAGAGTGGAGCAAAGGGTTATTATCAGAAGATTGAAAAACGTATTGCAATTCAGGAAGGAATGAGTGAAGTGCAGACGGTAAAAACACTGATTCATGAAATGGCACATCAGAAGCTTCATGCAATTCCAGTAGACAAACAGAAGGAAATTAAGAGCAGAAGCAGTAAAGAAGTGGAAGCAGAAAGCATTGCGTATGTAGTATGTGGGCATTACGGAATCAACACGTCTGATTATTCCTTTGGATATGTTGCAGGATGGTCCGATGGAAAAGAAACATCAGAACTGAAAGCATCCCTGGAAGAAATAAGAGTGGCAGCTGAAGAAATGATCGAAGCAATAGATCAGGTGGTAGGAAAAGAACTGGATGCAATGATTGATATCTCAGAACAACCTGAGAAAAAAAGACCTTCTGTTAGAAAAAAACTAAAAGAGGAAAAAGAGAAGGAATCTAAAACACCACGTAAGAGAAAAGTGAAGGAGGCAGAGGTCAGTGTATAAATTAGTAATCGCAGAGAAGACATCAGTTGCACAGTCTATTGCAAAAGTAATTGGCGCAATGAATCGAAAGGATGGATATCTGGAGGGAAATGGGTATTTGGTCAGCTGGTGCGTAGGACATCTGGTGGAACTGGCAGGACCGGAATCCTATGATGAAAAATATGAGAAATGGAGATATGAAGATCTTCCTATTTTTCCTGATGTTTGGAAATATCAGACTGCAGATGCAACAAAGAAGCAGTTCAAGATATTGAAGGAGCTTATGGAACGAGATGACGTTAGTAGCTTGATCGAAAGTACTGACGCAGGACGCGAAGGCGAATTGATATTCCGCTTAGTATATCATCAGTGTGAATGTCGAAAACCATTTGAACGTCTGTGGATATCTTCTATGGAAGACAAAGCAATTGTGGAGGGATTTGCAAATCTGAAACTAGGAACAGAATATGATGCACTTTATCAGGCAGCGTTATGCAGAGAACGTGCAGACTGGATCGTCGGGATGAATGCGACCCGGCTTTTTTCAACACTTTATGGACAGACATTAAATGTGGGTCGAGTTATGACACCTACTCTTGCAATGTTAGTAACAAGGGAAGCGGAGATTGATGGATTTAAGTCGGAAGCATTTTATTCAGTAGAAATCAATGTTGGTGGTATTACCGCAACAAGTGAAAGATTCCAGAAGAAATCAGATGCAGAAAGTATACTAAAAGCAGTGAAGAACAGAGGTAATGTAACGGTCGCAAAAAATGCGACAACTGAAAAAAAGGAGAAGGCACCACAGCTTTATGATCTTACCAGTCTGCAGAGAGATGCAAACAGAATTCTTGGCTTCACAGCACAGCAGACATTGGATTATGCACAGAGCCTATATGAGAAGAAGCTTGTAACATATCCAAGAACCGACAGCAGATTCCTCACAGATGAGATGGAGGATGGTATAGCCAATCTTGCAATTCAGTTGGGTAATAAATATGGTTTTACCAAACTGCTTATGATTAACACAGCACAAGTAATCAATAGTAAGAAGGTCAGCGATCACCATGCAATCATTCCAACCTTAAATGTTGCTGATGCAGTTTTTTCAGAAATCCCTGCTGGGGAACAGAAGGTACTTGGACTTATTACAGCCAGACTCCTGGCAGGTATCGGAGATCCGTGCATCAATCAGGAAACAGAATTGGAATTCATTTGTGCGGATACAACCTTTAAGGCGAAAGCAAAACAGAATATCTGTAAAGGATGGAAAGAAATTGAAAGATGGATTCTTGGAAAGAAATCAGAGGAAGACGCAGAGGATGGTGGAGAAAATCATAATCAGGATTATCTGAGTGCAGGTGTATTTGAGAAAGGTAAATCACTGCCCGTTCAGGAACCGGGGTTAAAGGAAGGTAAGACATCATCAAAAAAACATTTTACAGAGGATACACTTCTTAGTGCGATGGAGCATGCCAGTACAGAGGAGATGCCAGAGGAAGCGCAGCATCAGGGGATTGGTACACCTGCAACGAGAGCCGCTACCATCGAGAAACTTGTCCGTATTGGGTTCGTGGAACGTAAGGGAGATAAAAAAACAAAATATCTTCTTCCAACGCATAAGGGAGTAGCCTTAATCACAGTCATGCCGGAGCAGATCCAGTCACCTATTATGACAGCAGACTGGGAGAAAAAACTAATTGGGATAGAACATAAGCAGTATGAAGCAGATGCATTTATGGATAGAATCGAAGAAATGATTGCAACACTGGTTTCCACCTATCAGGTCATTGAAGGAGCAGAAGTCCTGATGCATCCAGCAGTGGAACCGATTGGTATGTGTCCATGCTGTGGGAAAAATGTAATCGAGCGACAGAAAGGATTCTTCTGTGAGGATAGGGAATGTAAATTTGCATTGTGGAAGGATAATCGGTTTATAGATTCTCTCAGTAAGAAGATGAATAAGTCCGTTGCAGAAAATCTATTGAAGGATGGAAAAGTAAAACTGAGAAAATGCAGATCTTTGAAAACGGGAAAGACCTATGATACTACGCTTGTCATGAAAGTAGATCAGAATCAAAAACCACAATTTAGTCTGGACTTCGAGAACAGAAGCCAGGGAAAGGACAGATAATTTATGAGTGATAAAAAAATCGGAACACAAAATGAGAGTTCCTTTGGATTTCGTGAGCTGCCCGGATTTAATTTGGGCTGTAATCCACTTCGAGGTATCGAGGATCAGATGGAGCAAAATGATAATCAGCTGGATGGCATAATAAATAATCTTCCAGAAGAAACAATTGCAGAAAAAGAAGCAAAGAGTTCTGTGATAGAAAAATTGAAAGCACCATTGCCGAAACAGGAGAGAAAATTCACAGCTCTTTACCCGGACAAAGAGCTGTGTTGAAATGGAAAAAAGAGATGTGCAGATGAATTTTCGGGTAACAAAAGGTGATGCGAAAATCATTTCACAGAAAATGAAACAGGCGGGTATTCACAGTCCGGGTGCCTATCTAAGAAAAATGGCAATGGATGGTTATTGTATTCAATTAGATCTTAGTGATGTGAAGGAGCTGATCAAGCTCCTTCGAGTTACGAGCAATAATCTGAATCAGTATGTAAAGAAAGCACATGAGACTGGAAGTATTTATCAGGAAGATTTAGATGATCTGCAGAAACGGCAGGAAGAAATCTGGAAACAGATGAAAATAATATTGGTTAAATTGTCTAATATTCGGTAAGGAAGGCTGAGATGAATGGCTGCAACAAAACTGATTACAATGCATGTGAATAAAGGAAAGACCTTAGCACAATCCTTAAGTGACAGAATTGATTATGCGGAGAATGGGGAGAAGACCAGGGATGGAGAACTGATCAGTTCTTATGCATGTGATGCGAAGACTGTGGAGGAGGAGTTCCTGTTATCGAAGAAAGAATATCTTCGTATTACAGGACGAAAGCCAAAAGGAGATATCATTGCATATCAGATCAGGCAGTCATTCGCTCCTGGTGAAATTACACCGGAGGAAGCAAACAAGGTTGGGTATGAAACAGCAATGCGTTTCACAAAAGAGAACCATGCTTTTATTGTAGCAACACATGTTGATAAAGCACATATTCATAATCATATTATTTATAATTCTACCAATCTGGATTGTGATAGGAAGTTTCGAGATTTTTTCTTTGTAGGAATTGCATTACAGCGGTTAAGCGACATTGTATGTTTGGAGCATGGACTATCTGTTATCAAACCAAGGAAACCAAGCCAGAGAGAAAAGCGGACAGAGTATCCAAAGAAAAAAGTATTCCGGGATGAAATCTGTGAAGCGATTGATCAGATCCTTTTACAGAAACCAGAATACTTTGAGAAGTTATTGACAATGCTGCATGAACAGGGATATGAAATCAAAGCTGGAAAGCAACCAGCGGTAAAAGGAAAGGACCAACAGAGATTTATTCGATTTCGTTCACTGGGAGAAGGATATACGGTAGATGATCTTGTTAAAATAGTTGATGGAGAATTAGAACACAAACCTAAAACAGCAAAGCAGCAATTTCATAGAAAGAAAGAGCATGACTTTGATCTCTTAATTGATATTCAGGAGAAAATCAAACAGGGAAAAGCGGAAGGTTACACAAGATGGGCTAAGATATATAACATTAAACAGCTTTCACAATCACTACTATTCCTGCAGGAGCATGACATCAGAGATTATAAAACACTTGCAGAAACAACAGATATCTCATCCGCAAGATTCAAAAAAATATCGGAGTCTATAAGGTCAGCTGAAAAGCGTCTGGGAGAAATAGCAGTATTACGTACTCATATTATTAATTATTCCAAAACAAGGGATGTATATGTAGCTTATCGAAAATCTGGTTACAGTAAGAAATTCTTTGAAACACATCGAGAAGAAATCACACTCCATAAAGCTGCAAAAAATGCATTTAGTGAACTTCCTGATAAGAAAATTCCAAAGGTCAAGGTTCTGAATGCAGAGTACGCAGAAGTACTTGTCGGTAAAAAGAAAGCTTATTCAGAATATAGACTGTCAAAAAAAGAAATGCAGGATTATCTCATCGCAAAGCAAAATGTGGATTCGATTCTTCATGAAGAGTACAAAAAAGTACAGAGAGAAAATCAAAGGAATGAACAGAATCAGGATAGATAATTGTAAGGGAATCATCAGTTGTAGTGACTGGTGGTTCCCTTCTTTTTTTGTTTCTGGATGTTTTGGCATTTGTCATTAGCGCTCAGAATGAGCGCGTAGCCATCTTCAAAAGAAGATGAACTTAGGGGATTGGGGATATTCCACAACAAGCGTTTTTGTCAATTTGCTAGCAAATTGCACTGCTTGCAGGTTTGTGAAAGATCTTAAATATATATTTCGAGATATTGTAAATTACGAGTTTTTGAAATATAATAATAACAGAATTTGTCGTCAAAAAAGGAGGTCGCAAGATGGAATATTTGACAGTGAAAGAAGTCGGAGAAAAGTGGGGAATAACAAGTAGAATGGTAAATGTGTACTGTACGAGTAACCGTATTCCGGGAGCAGTAAAAAAAGGTAATCTTTGGCTTATTCCAGATACTGCTGAGAAGCCTAATGATAATAGATATAAAGATAACGCGGAGGAACAGAGATGAAAGATTTAATGATAGAACTAATTGAGAAGTTTAAGAAGAATAGTAAATTAAGTATGGCTGATAAAGAAATATATGAGAAGGAACTTGCTACTGAATTGTCTAAAGGAGAATATTCAGATGATTTAGAAACAATTTTGTGTGAAGGACCAGTTGAAACTTCTATGAAAGTTTTAGCACAATATTTAGCACATATTGAATTCAATGCAGCAAATGCTTTTGTTAATAAATTTATTCAAAGCAAAAGAATTGAAGAAAATAAGGGCGGTACTTCCGGAATGAGGATAGTTTTTTTGTACAATTCTCTTTGGTCCGCCAGTTTGGAACAAAATAAAGTTATTGAAAAAATATTTATAGCAATGATTCGATTTTCTTATAAAAATGGAAAAGAAGAAACAAATAAAAAGACAGTTGATTTAATAAGAAAAAATGTACTCCCATTGTTTGCAGATGATAATAAAATACTAACACTACAATTTATAAATCAAGAAAAGACATGGATTAATTTACGCAATCTTTTTGTAGAAGCTGCAGTAGAAGGAGAGTTGGTAAACTCGGAAATTGTTCAAAAAGTATTCTATTGGCTAAAATCAGCTAATAAGGATATGGGGAAAGTAACAGAAGATTATCTTATGAATCGTGTACTTGAGAGAAATACAGTTCAGAAAAGTGAAGAAAAAGATGATTCGACACAGACAGATAAACAAGAAATACAAATAATAACTACTGAACCAATTGATGGGAAAAAGGAAAAAAAAGAAATTTCAGTAATAAAAAATATTAGTGCATCAGTTCCCCAAAAGCCGCAGAGTGCATCAGGAGAATTTTTTGATTCTCTTGTTTCAGTTGTTCTTGCAACTTCTAAGGAATTAGTTTTAGTTAAATCTGAAATATCTATGATGAAGCAGAAATCAGATGAGCAACAATCCCAAATAAATAGAATGTTAAACAAACAAGTGCAACAGGAAGATACAATTCATAGTCTAGCAAGTGAAAAAATAGTTTTACAGAAACAAAATACAGAATTTATTTCTAAAATATCTGAGCTAGAACAATTGGTAGAGAAACAGAAGAAAGAAATTGATGACAGAAAACAGTTTACTAACACTGTTACAAGAAATCGAGAAAAACAATCAGAGGAACAATTAAATAAATTGGCATCTAAACTGAGAGTAGATTACAGAGATTTTTGCGATGCAAAAGAAATTGATATGACTATAGATCTTGGAGAAAATATGAGAGAACAACTTGGGGCAGTTTTTTCAATTTTAGAAAAAAGTGGTATTAAACTGAGTTAGTCTTAGGAGGGGAATTATAATGGCGAGTGAGAAGTTAAAATACTGTTTTGGGATTGATTTTGGAACAACGAACAGTGCAACAGTAGGTTATGCGTTCATGGGTGATACATATGAAAAAATTTTATATGGTGATGATGAGCAAAGACCAGTTCCGTCTGTTGTTGCTATTAATAAAAATGATGGGACAGTGTATACAGGACGAGAGGCATGGGAAAGACGCCAGGAATTGTCTCAAGATTGTGAATTTATTACTTCTGTAAAAAGTTTATTAGATCAGGATTGGTCAAAGGTTATAGCAGGAAAAAAATGGACACCAGTAGAAGTTGCAGCTGAAGTATTTAAAGGATTGCAGGAAAATGTTCATGAAAGAACAGGCATTGCAATGGATGAAGCAGTTGTGGCAATACCTGTAGGATTGAGTGCAAAAAGAAGATCTATGCTTAGAAGTGCGTCTGCTTTAGCAGGCATTAAAATCACATCATTTATAAGTGAACCAACCGCAGCTTTTTTTGCAAATTATAATGATATTAGAAATGATAATACGGTAGCAGTATTTGATTGGGGCGGTGGAACGCTAGATGTATCTGTATTAAAGCACCATGAAGGAAAAATACTAGAACTGGCAACCGGTGGGCAGCCAGAAGCCGGTGATATGATAGACCTTAAAATCGCAGAAAAGGTACATGGAAGAATTGCACGTAAGAAAAAAATAAATATAGCATTTGAAGATATGCCACCAATCAATCGAGATATGATGTTGGTAAGAGCTGAACGAGCAAAGAGAGCAATGTATGATGATGATACTGCAACTATTTCGATAAATAATTATGGCGAGTTTGGGGCAGTAAGAGAAACATTAGATTATGACTGGTTTGCAGAAATTATCGATGCAAATGTAGAAAATGCGATTGCTTGTTTTGATAAAGTTGTATCAGAATCAGGAGTTGGAATTGGAAATATTGACCGAATTATAATGGTCGGCGGAAGTAGTAACTTAAGACCGCTCATAGAAAAATTAGATTCACGATTTGGAGAAAAATTATATTTTCCAGAAGAAACAATGTGGAATGTTGGAATGGGAGCAACAATGCTTTCGGCAATACCAGGAGCGTATTATTCAAATCAGAGAATTGGTGTTAGATTAAGTGATAATAGTTTATTTACACTTTTGAAAGAAAATGAGCAGATACAGAATTGGAAAGGGAAACATCATTTTGGAGTCATAGATTCAAATAAGGAGGCCAGATTTATTTTTGCTGGAAGTAAAGATTTGGATGATGATGACACCAGATTTGTAACCTTACAGATACCATCATATCAGTTTTTACAAGAACAAATAGTTTTAGAAGCAAATGTTGATGAGGATCTTGTATTCAACGTTATTGCATCCAGCACTATGAGAACTAATGAATATAACAGAATCTGGAGGTACGAACGCTTAAAATGTTATTACCAGCTTCCGAAAGAAGGTGGCATATTTGAGTAGAGAAAAAAGTACGTTAGAGTATTTAAGCAATATTCAAATAATTGATACAACCATATCAAATGATACAAAATATATGTCATTTGTTCATGACCCATTTTCATTAGAACAAATGGAAAAGATGATTGAAACTGGACGAATAAGATATGGAATGACACAACTTCAAGTAAAAGAAAAACAAACGGCGTCAGGACATTGTGCATTTGCATTTAAGGATGACTATCCTTGGGGAACAATTCTTGTTGATGATGAGAAAAAAGTTGTCTGTAAATGTATTAATCAAGATTGTTCGGTTTTTTCACAATGTCGTAGAGGGATGTCTGCATTTTCCGAGGATGAGTTAAAGACTGATACCATAGGTATATTACCTGATATAACCCATAAAGAAACGTTAATTTCTCAACTTGAAAAAGGAGTACTTTTTAAACAAAAATTAACAAGTAAAACGTCAATTGAAGTTTTAGATGATGATTCAGAAACCAGAAGTGTCTTGGAAGAGGAATTGTCTTTCGATAACGATAATAAGTTAGTGAAATCAGTAGAACAGAATAGCTCTGATGCGGAAGTTGTGGAGAAAACTACAGAGAGAAATCTTGTAGATGAATTTTCAAAATGGCTTATTAATGATGGCTTTTTTGAAAATGTAATTGAGAAATATATTGGCAATTTAAGTGAATATGACTATTTACTCAAGGCAGATGGTAAGTTATCTATTTTTGATGATATTTGCGTTACTCGTTTAGATGAAATAATAAGAGAGTATGAGAGTAAATTGAATGGACCAAAGTATAGAGCTGCCATGAAGTATTATAGAAAATTTGTTGAAAAATTTGTTGAAACAAAGAATAAAGAAAAAAATGAAATATCTTTACAAGAAGAAAAAGTAGAAGTTATTCATTCAGAAATCCATACACAAGTAAATACAAGAGATTCAAAAGAAACATTAAAGGAATTCCATGAATGGATGTTGTACAATGATTATAAAAAGACAACTGCAGATGGTTATTTAAGTGCAATAAAAAGTGCTAATGCTTTTTCAAAAAAGAAAGGAATCTGGACTGATGATATTTTCATGCTTGAAATTAATTCAGATATTTCATCAACTATTAATGATATGGCGGATCAATTAGAGAAGAGTCCGTTCTTTAAAGCATCAATGTCGTATTATGTTATTGCATTAAGAGTATTTGCAAAATTTTATGCAGATAAAGAAATTGGAAAAGAATCAGAAGTAATTGAGGCACAAAAAGACGAAGTAGAAGTCGGAAGTTCTAGCATAATAGAAATAGAAGTAGATACGAAAGAGGGATTTGAAAAATTTATTGAGGCAGAACAAGACAACGTAATTTTGGCCAAACCTTCTGAACGAATAATTGTAAATGCGGGACCAGGTACAGGAAAAACTTATACACTAATTGAAAAATTAGTTGCTATGATAAATGAGGAAACAATTGATCCAGAAGAAATTTTGGTTTTATGTTTTTCAAGAGCGGCGGTTGAAGTAATTGAAAAAAGATTACAGTCAGAATTTGACGAAGGAAAAATTGGGATGAATTGGCATTCGATAGATATTAGGACATTTGACTCGTTTGCTACTCATTTGCTAGCTTATGTGGCAGAAAATGAAAAAGAATTATTATATGATGGTTTTTCTTTGGATTATCTTGATTATGATGGAAGAATAAAGGCAGCAATAGATGTTGTAAAGAAGAGTAAGGAGCTGATTGAACAATGTATGCATCTTGTAGTAGATGAGGTGCAAGATCTTGTTGCCAGCAGGGCTCAGTTTGTAATGCAATTAATTAAGTCGTTACCTGATGATGCAGGATATACTCTTTTAGGAGACGCATGTCAGTCAATATATGATTATCAAATTCAATTAGGAGAGATTGATTCTGTAAAATTCTATTCATGGTTATTTAAGAATCAGAGTAATTCAAAATTTTATTCGTTTACTATAAATCATAGACAGGTTTCTGAATTAGAATTACTGGGGAATGACTATCGTAATGCCATTTTGACTGGTAATGATAAATCGAGAAAGGATGTTACAAATAGAATATTCAATAAAGTAAAAGAATTAGAAGGAATAGACCTTAAGACGACTGAATATGATGAATTGTTGTCTGTGTTTGGAGAAAAATCTGTTGGAATTTTGACGAGAACGAATGGTCAAGCATTAAAAATATCGACATTGTTTAGAAATAAAAAAATTCCTCATAAAGTACAGAAAAGATTGACTGATAATTCTTTAAATATGTGGATTGCCAATATTTTCAGGGACTATGAGAATGATACAATTGATAAAGACACTTTTTCTGAATTGTATGAGGAAAAAGGAGATATGAGTTTTGATGCAGATATTATTTGGGCTGCAATTGAAAAAACTCAATATGAATCAAAAGACAGATATTATGTTAAAGATTTATTAACTGGAATTTTAAAAAATAGTAAAACTAAAGAATTTTATACATCTGCAGGAGATGAACAGATAACAATTAGTAATATTCACAGATCAAAAGGTCGTGAATTCGATGAAGTAGTTCTTTTTGATGATGCTTTGTTTATGGGTGATCAAGAAAAAAAGAATTTGATGGAACACAAAGTGACCTATGTTGCTGTAACAAGAGCAAAAGAAAAGCTTTATAAAACTTCTATTGGAACACAGTATATTAAAACTGATAAGAATGGTGCTAGACGTTCTTATTTAACCAACTTGGGTTTTCGAAAAATGAAACCATATTTATCACATATAGAAGTTGGGCATAATTATGACCTTGAGGCAACATCGTTTGCAGAAAATGCTGATCTTCAGGAGAAATTTGATGATCCATTACTTTTAGTTGGAGAGAGAGTCAAGCTTATTAAAAATATGGATTATTCACAGGAAGTAGGATACATCTCATATGATATTGTTCTTGAAGACGAGATGTCATTTGGAAGAATAGGAAGAACGAGTAAAAAATTCTATCTTGATTTAAAAAGAATTATTAAGGATGTAAATAAACTACCACCGGAAAAGGACGTACATCCCCAAAATTACCCATGCAGATTTTCTGAAATATATATCGATGATGTCGTTTCCATCCTGAGTAAGATAAATCTGAAAGCAGTTGCTGGTAAAAAATATGGAGATGTTATGGTTTGGAAAGGAATTGCGATTACTGGTTTCGCACAGGTTGAAAAGGATACATATTAGGGGGAATTAAATGGAAACAAAGAAGAGCAGATACGATGATTATTATAAAGCAAGAACAGTTATTAAAGATCTTGTGAAAAAGGATTTAGTTGGTCCGGTTCTTGAGGATGAAGTGATAATTGAAGCTCCAATGCAATACTATGCGATGGGAAAACTTTATCCGAAAACGCAGGAGCAGGATATCCTTGATATGTCGCGCGGAACAGGTGCGGAATCAGAACTAGAAAGTTATGATGCATCACTCGCGTCAACTAATATGCGGAATCCAAGTTCTATGGGTATTACTTGTACACTAAAAAAAGAAATATCCCAAATCACAGTGTCGGTTGCATTTGCAATGTATGAACCAATGAATGTAATTGAAGTTCAGGAAAAGGAAATTAGTGTTGAACGTTGGAAAGATGATATTGATGATAAAACAACTTTCTGGGTTCGCAAAGCTTTTAACTATAATGTAACAATGGAGATGGATGGGGTCCAAGAAGTTGAAATTTTACCTGAAATTGTGATACGAGGATATGTTCATAAAGTCTGCAAAGACGGAGAAAGAATATTTACGCTGGTTCTCATTAATGGCAGAGAAACGGGTAATGACAATAATACAATAAATGCTAATATGCTATTTCAACCATACATCAAAATCACTTCATCAGAAGATAATAGAAAAATTTTTACTAGCACAATCAGGCAGGTAGAAATAAAAGAAGATTTTGAATTACTCGAAATGGATATGTTATACAATGATTATAAGTGTTATGGACAGGGTCATGGTTGTTCTGTAAATTGGGGAAACAAAAGTGGTATAGAAACAGAAGAACCAAGTTATATAGAATCCACTTTTATTCCAGAGTACAATTTAAAACAGATGAAAGCAGCACAAATAGAAGATCTTCCAGT
Organism: Lachnospiraceae bacterium; assembly: GCA_028694115.1. The sequence continues at coordinate 15,015 of JAQUUB010000045.1, read as the reverse complement.
TTTGTCGATGGATTATATCGTTACAGGGGATGCTAAAGTAGTTATAAAAGAATTAAAAAGATTTGTACAAAAGTATAAAGAATGGATTTTATTAGAAGAAAACAAGGTAAACGAAGTTGAAAAACGATTAAAGGAATGTGCAGAGGATCATATTGAAAAATGTAAGTTTGCATATAATAGAATTGATTATTCAATAGATATTCTCAAAGAAAGTATAGAGAGTAATCAGACTATATGGAACGCATTCAAGTATGCAAATGAAGCAATGCTCATGCAGAGAGTTCAGACTATAAAAAAACAGGGTAGAGATGTTAACCTGAAAGAAATAAAATGGTACCCCTTCCAGCTAGCCTTCTTTTTACAGGAATTAACATCAATGGCAAAACCAGAAAGTGAAGAAAGAAAGCTTGTAGATTTATTATGGTTTCCAACAGGTGGAGGAAAAACAGAAGCGTATCTGGGAATAGCTGCATTCACTATCTTTTACAGGAGAATGCAATATGGAGAGCAGGGGGAAGGTGTATCTGTAATAATGAGATATACATTACGTCTGTTAACAATTCAGCAGTTTGAAAGAGCAAGTATGTTGATATGTGCATGTGAATTACTGAGACAGAAATATAACATTTCAGCAAAACCAATAGAAATCGGACTATGGGTTGGTAATGAGCTAACACCTAAGAATGTTGAAGATGCCGAAAAAAGTCTTCGAAAATTACGTGTTGATGCAAAATTATCAGCAGACGAAGCTGATCCATGTCAGATAAAACTATGTCCATGGTGCGGAAAAGAATTTACAGTAGAAAATTATTCGGTAGATAAAGCGAATGGGAAGATGAATATTAAATGTTATAATCCAAATTGTGAGTGTCACAATTTGGAAGGTCTTCCAATTAGATTGATAGATCAGGAAGTATATGAAAGAACCCCTTCTTTTATTGTGGCTACAGTTGATAAATTTGCTCAGATAACTTTAAAAAGTGAACCAGCTGCTATTTTTGGTGTGGGATTATCGCATAATCCGCCCGACTTAATTATTCAGGATGAATTACATCTAATTTCTGGACCGCTCGGAACGATGACAGGAATATATGAAGCCGCAATAACAAGGGTTTGTGAAAAGAATAATGTTCCAGTAAAAATAGTTGCATCAACTGCAACTATTAGAAATGCAGAAAATCAGATACGTGCCTTATATGGAAGATCATTCACGCAATTTCCACCACAGGGAATATCTACAGATGATTCATTTTTTGCTGTTAAGTCAGAGGATATAGATAGACCAGCTAGACTATATTTAGGATATATGGGAGTAGGAACTACGTTCACAACGACATTAATTCGTATATATGCTTCATGGCTGTTTGCATCAAGATATTTGATTGATCTAGAATTTAAAGATAAAGTTATTGATAATTTCTGGACTTTGACAGGATATTTTAACAGTTTGCGTGAACTTGGAGGAACCAGAACCCAGATAGTGGATGACGTTCAGAGTAGATACCAGCATTTGAAAGATCGTAAATTTGCACATCTGATTCCAGCATTTTCAGGAAAGAACAATTATGAATTTTCAGAAGAACTTACTAGTAGAATGGGAAACGATAAAATTTCTGAGATTATTCAAAAAGGATTAAAGAAAGAATTTAAAAAGGATAATTCTGAAGATGTATATGATTTTATCTTGGCATCTAATATGATTTCAGTAGGTGTTGATGTCGGAAGACTTGGAACAATGTCGGTTGCCGGTCAACCAAAAACAAATGCAGAATACATCCAGGCCACAAGCCGAGTAGGGCGAGATAATCCAGGACTTGTTTTTATGGTTTATAATGCATCAAGATCAAGGGACAGATCTCATTATGAACAATTTTTAAGATATCATTCTGCAATGTATAGATATGTTGAAGCAACAAGTTTGACACCATTTTCTGACAGAGCAAGAGACAGAGGATTGCAGGCATTATTTGTTACGTTATGCAGATATATGGTTGAAAATCTTAGGGATAATAGTGCAGCGGGTAATTTTGATAAAAATAGCAAAGAAATAATTATGATTGAAAAGATCATAAAAGACTATGTGGAAACAGTTGATGAATCAGAATTAGATAATGTACTTGAAGAATTACACGATATTGAGGAAGCCTGGGAGGATAAAACGGGTGGAGAATTATACTATAAAAGAAAAAATAAGAATGAATTACTGATGCCAGATACAGATGAGGACTCTCGTTTTAGAACAATGAACAGTATGAGAAGTGTTGAACAGCAATCAGGTATTTACTTACTGGGAGGTTGATATTATGAAGTATGGCTCAAAAATGAAACAGTCAAATAAAAAAGTAGTAGGAAAAATCAGAAAATCCCAGTTAATTACAACATTCGGGACTGGTGCAATTGCAGATATGCCTGATTATTCTGTAATCATGGCATCAACTGACTACTGGGGAGACAGTAGAGTATTATATGAACCTAATTTGCAGAGATTATTAGGAATGAAATATTTTAAGGAACCGCGGGCAACAGAATCAGACTTTCCATTTGGGAATCCAGACTTGCCGGCTTTTAGATTTCCAATGATGAACTTTTGCTCGAAATGTAAGAAATTAATGTCATATAAGTTGTTTGGAGATTCGGATGGAAAAAAATGCCCTGAATGTAATAAAGAACTTGTTCCCTCACGTTTTATCTCTGCTTGTATAAATGGACATTTGGAAGATTTTCCATATAAATGGTGGGTTCATTATGGGAATGTCGGAGAATGTCCAGAAGCAGATCGTTATGATAAATTAACAATTGATTTTTCCAGTAGCTCTGGTGGGTTGGGAAGTATTAAGATTAAATGTACTGCATGTGGGAAAGAAAGAAGCATGGAAGGCTGCATGAGTAAGGATGCACTAAAAGGTTATAGATGCAGAGGAAACAGACCTTGGCTGGGACTAAAAAAAGATTCATATGATCCGGAAGAGTGTAATGCAGTAATGAGAACATTACAGAGAGGTGCATCCAATGTTTATTTTAGTGTAACTCAAAGTGCATTGACGATTCCACCGTGGAGTAAGGCAATACAGGTAGAAATAGAATCTCGTTGGACACAGATAAAAGATTATCTTGTTAATAAACCTACTGATGAAATGCTTGAAATGTTTATAAAGGCGTTGTTTGTTGATTTATTGGCAAAAGGTCTATATTCAGCAAATGATCTAAAAAGCGAAATCAAACGTAGAAATGATGAAACTGAAAATGACGATGATGAGTTTAATGTGTATAGACTATTTGAAGAAGAATTTAAAGCTTTAAGCAACGAGTATGATGATGAAGCAGAAGATAGATTTAAGACCGTAGAAGCAGATGTACCTGAGAATTTTGATGAATATTTAGATGGTGTTATGCTTGTAAAACGTCTTCGTGAGGTATTGGCATTAAAAGGATTTAGAAGAATTACTCCAGAACGTCCAGCAGCTGATGATGAGAGAAGTGCTGGGATGAATGACAATGAATTTGTTCCATTGAGTTCAGCACCCGTTGATTGGCTTCCAGCGATAGAAATGTTAGGAGAAGGAATTTTCATTAGATTTAATGAAGAAAAAGTCTGTGAATGGGAAGAAAAAATGGAGTGGCGATATGAAGCAATGAAAGCTAATTTAGGTGAAGATAATATTGATAATCATAAATTTTCAACACGATATGTAATGCTTCATACATTTTCTCATTTATTAATTAGACAGCTTACCGCGCAGTGTGGATATTCAGGTTCTGCACTTAAAGAAAGGATTTATAGTACATATCCAGACTCGGATGTACCAATGGCAGGTGTGTTGATTTATACTTCATCATCTGACTCGGATGGAAGTTTAGGCGGTTTAGTTCGACAGGGACAGACAGAAGACTTGAATAATACATTGTTAAACCTTTTGCAAGAAGCTACATGGTGTTCATCAGATCCGCTTTGCATAGAATCACTTCAACAGGGATATAATTCACTAAATTATGCAGCATGTCATGCGTGTGCTTTATTACCAGAGACAAGCTGTGAAGCAAGAAACTGTCTCTTAGATAGAGTAGCAGTAGTTGGAAAAATGGAAAATCGTGATATGGGATATTTTGGTAAAATACTGGAGGAATAGATATGGCAAAAATGATACCACCAATTATTGATCCAGATGTGAAAAGTAGTGCAGAACGTACAATATATAAATGGTTAGAAGATTTGAAATGGAAGAATTGTGTTGTACTTCATTCACTTGGAATAGCTCATCATGAAAAGAATATTTTTGGGGAAATAGATTTTGTGGTAATTTCTACTGAAGGAATTCTTTGCATCGAAGTTAAAGGCGGACAGGTATATAGAAAAGATGGAATATGGTGCTTTAAAAATAGATTCGGGCAGGAAAATACAAAGAATACCGGACCATTTGAACAAGCTCAGGGAAATATGCAGTCCTTACGTGGGGAATTGCAAAAAAGATTAAATAAAGGTGATTTAATATCTAGGTGCCAATATGCATGTTGCGTAATGACACCAGATTGTTGTATTAATGAAACTGGGCTGGACATTATTCCGGAAGTTTTATTTGATGGGAAACAAACAAAAGAAGATATTATACAATTTTTTGACGATTCTTTTTCATATTGGCGTAATGTATGTATGACAAAGCATGGATTTGAAGGTGGAAAGTTAAGTTTGTCTGATATTGACAGAGTAGTGGATTTACTTCGGGGTGATTTTAAATTTGTTCCTGCACTTTCAGTGATTTTAAACAGAACAGATGAACAATTACTGTCTGTTACAGATGAACAGTATTCAATTATGGAAGGTTGTGAAGAAAATGATCGGTTACTTATTTCAGGAGCAGCAGGAACAGGAAAGACTTTGCTGGCGATGGAACAGTGCAGACGACTGTCAGCAGCAGGGAAAAAAGTACTTTATCTTTGCTATAATAGACTAATTGCATCTTATGTAAAAGAATGCAGAGACCAGGAAAAAGGGAAATATGATGTTTATAATTTGCACCAACTTTTAATAGAAGAATGTAATGATTTATCAATACCAGCACTGGGTTGTGACTTCTTTGAAAAAGAATTACCGAATATTTTTATTGAACGCAATGAAATTGGACAGATAAATAGAAAATATGATGCCGTTATTATTGACGAAGGACAGGATTTAATGAATACATATTATTATATGTGTATTGGCTATTTGTTAAAAGATGGTTTTGCAGAAGGAACATGGTCAGTGTATTTTGATCCGAGTCAGAATCTTTTTATTGATAATAAGGATTTTGAAGACATCTGGAAGCAACTCAAAATGGATGCTGAAACAAGTTATAAGCTTACAATAAACTGTAGAAATACAAGGCAGATTGCTGTTGCAAATAAGATGATTAGTAATATTGAGCAGGCTAAACAGCTTAGAGCTGATGGAACTGACGTTGTATATGAATGTTTCTCGTCAATACATGATGAACAAAAGAAGTTGATCAAGATAATACGGAATCTCAGATCACAGGGAGTATCAGCAAAGGACATCGTGATTTTATCTCCATATAGTGATAAATCCTGTATATGTGAGATGCAAATTCCTTCTGATATTGGTCCGATTCGAATCAATCCTAAGATGAATGTTTTTAGAAGAGAATCTACAGATTTTTACACGATTCAATCTTTTAAGGGATTAGAATCAAAGGTAGTTATTTTGATTGATATAGATAACTTTGAAAGTGAAATGAGCAGATTATTAAACTATGTTGCTGTATCGCGAGCAAGAACTATGCTACAGATTTTATATGCTGAAAATGCAGAAATGGAAAGACAAAAAATGTTGATACAGGGAGCCTTAATGAAATAGATAGACTGGCGTTGATATAGAAAAGAGGTATATATGCCGGATATATTAACAAAAGAGCAGCGTAGAAAGAATATGCAACACATTGGATCAAGGGATACTAAAATCGAAGTAATTCTTAGAAAAGCGTTGTGGGAAAAAGGGTATAGATATCGGAAAAACTATGCAAAGCTGCCTGGTAAACCAGATATTGTTTTGACGAAATATAAAATTGTCATTTTTTGCGATGGAGAATTCTTTCATGGGAAAGATTGGGATTCTTTATGCGCAAAATTAAAAGGAAGTAAAAATGGAGATTTTTGGATTGAAAAAATAGGAAGAAATAAAGAAAGAGATGATGAAATAGATAAAAGATTATCCTTTCTGGGATGGACAGTACTTAGATTTTGGGGTAACGATATAAAAAAACATACAGAGAATTGCATAAGAGTAATTGAGGAGACAATATTTAATCAAATTGAAGAATAATAACAGAACGTATGTTTTGATATTGCATTGCTTTTTTTTAGTATTTGTAATATAATAAAAGGGAAAAAAGTGGTACATAATTTTACCCGGAGGTAATAGAATGAAGCAGATGCATTTAAGAGTAGATGATACTCTATTTGATGATATTACATCCTATTCATCTGAATCAGATCAGACGATGCAGGATTGTGTTAGAGAAGCAGTAGCATATTACATTTCAGATAAGAAAAAGAAACAAAATAATCAAGAAACAGAATTTACTTTTATTGATTTATTTGCAGGTATAGGCGGTATGAGAATTGCGTATGAGAGTGCTGGTGGAAAATGTGTATATTCCAATGAGTGGAATAAGTACAGCCAACAGACATATTATGCAAATTTTGGAGAACAACCAGAAGGGGATATTACACAGGTTGATGCTACAGATATTCCTGATCACGATATCCTTGTAGCTGGATTTCCATGCCAGCCATTCTCAATTGCTGGTGTATCAAAAAAAGTCAGTATGGGTAGAAAAACAGGATTTGAAGATAAGACGCAAGGAACGCTATTCTTTGATGTGTGTAGAATTTTAAAAGAGAAACGACCCAAGGCATTCATGCTCGAAAATGTAAAAAATTTAAAGAGCCATGACAAAGCAAGGACATTCAAAACTATTCTGGAATCATTGGATGAATTAAATTATAAAGTGTTTTATGCAGTTTTAGATGGTCAGAACTATGTTCCGCAGCACAGAGAACGTATAATTATTGTTGGCTTCGACATGAACAGATATGGAGATAATATTGAGTTTAAATTTGATTTAACCCCAGTTGAACCGAAACCAGTTATGAGGGATATTCTTGATAAAAAAGTAGATGCTAAATATACCTTATCGGATAAATTATGGAGTTACCTTCAAAATTATGCAGCTAAACATAAAGCAGCTGGTAATGGATTTGGGTATGGAATAGCACCTCTGGATGGGGTATCCAGAACCATAAGTGCAAGATATCATAAAGACGGTTCTGAGATTCTAATTGCACAACGAGGAAAAAATCCAAGAAGATTAACGCCAAGAGAGTGTGCAAGATTACAAGGATTTCCTGAAAAATTCGTAATTTCAGTTTCAGATACACAGGCTTACAGACAATTCGGGAATTCAGTAGTTGTTCCCCTAATAGGAAATGTAGCAAAACTGATAGTAGAAGAATTGAATAATTTGGAAGCAAATTCAGTAGCGAAAACAAAGAAGGTGATATAGTGACTACGGAAGTATTAAAGAAAGCCATTGAATCTGCTGTAAGTAGTAATATTTCGTTTTGCAAGTTTTTATCAGCAAACGACACAGGTGCAACGGGTGGTCATCAGTCAGGAATATTAGTGTCAAAAGCTGCAAAGGATTTGCTTTTTCCTAATATTATACTCGAAGGTATCCTTAAGCGTGATGTAAAGATACGGTGGCAGGATGATTTTGAAACTGATAGCTCCTTCACATATTATAGTAGTAAAAATGAATTAAGAATAACAAAATTTGGTCGTGGATTTTCTTTGTTAAAGCCAGAACAAACAGGTGCGTTATTTATTTTCTCGAACATATATGAAGATTATTTTGCCGGATATATTCTTGAAACAGAGGAGGATATTGAAGAATTTCTTGATACATTTGGAATAAGCACTACTGAAACAAATTGTATTTTCGGCTCGGGTGGAATACAACGAAATAAAAAAGAAATAGATGAAATAGAGAAATATATAAAAACATTGGAAGTGGAATTCCCGGAAACTGGGGAAATGTCCAGTGCAGCTCAGAGAATATCAGATGAAGTATATTATCATGTAGAATATCTATGTACTAATCCTGATAAAAAGATAATTGAATGGACAAATATGGAATATAATTTGTTTAGAGCAATTGAGCAAAGCAGATATGGACATACAGTAAAGGAAGGGTTTCCTACAGTGGAAGAATTTGTAAAAATGGCGAATTCTGTATTAAATCGTAGAAAAAGTCGAGCTGGAAAGAGTTTGGAACATCACCTTGAGGCTATATTTGATGCAAACCAAATAGCTTATACTTCACAGGCAACAACAGAAGGAAACAAAAAACCGGATTTCATATTTCCGTCTGAAGATGCTTATCATAATTTTGATTTTCCAACAGATAGTATTGTATCATTAGCCGCAAAAACTACATGCAAAGACAGATGGAGACAGGTACTTAATGAAGCCAATCGACTAAGAGATAAGGATAAATTCTTATGTACTTTACAACAAGGAATTTCACCAGCACAAATGGATGAGATGCAGGAAGAGCAGGTTATATTGGTGGTACCAAAACCATATATAACCTGTTATCCTAAAGACAGACAGGATAGGATATGGACTGTATCAAAATTTGTTTCATATGTGAAAAAAATTCAAGAAATATAAAAAAATGCCATTGGCTGGATATGATATGAGCTGATGGCATTTATTAACATGACAGATATAGAAAATAAATAGCATTATTTTAGAACCAATGTAGAAATATGCAGACTCTTATCATCAATATAATAATCGCAAGTAACCTTCCGACTATTACTCCCATAATACTCAACAATTTCAGGAAGATTATCATTAACGGCATCAAATTCAAGCCCTTGGACTTGGCACCAGTCGATAGCTTTTGATAAAGCATCGCCGATCCGGCAGGTCCAGAGAATGAGTTTGTTGCCATTATTTTTCCAGTCCTTTAGGTAGGAAATAAGAGCCTGATTGGGTTCACCCAGCTCAGGCCAATTGCTATAACATAAGGTGCCATCGAAATCGACAGCAATGATTTCATAATCTTTTTCCATAACAAACCTCCATGATTACTGAGGATTCTTTTCAAGCTCTTCCAATTCGAAGATCTGGTTAACTGCAAGATTCAAATAAGAAGCGAGGCGAAGTGCCATTTCCATATTTGGACAACGTGCTCCAGTTTCATAACGGCTGATGGTTCTCACATCTGTCTGCAGTGCTGTAGCAAGTACATCCTGCTGAATGTTACGTTCATTACGAATCTCTTTCAAATTACATTTTACTGCCATTGCAATTCCCTTCTTTCATAAAAAATGTTGTTGATTAGGTTGGATTGACCAGCTTATGATACAAATTTTATAAAAAACGGTGTCCGATAAAAAGGACTCACTCCACGATCCGGCCAAATATGCGGAAAGAATCATTATCCGTAACAGGTATAGGATCATATTTTTTGTTCAGCGATATTAAGAACAGTCCATCTTTATCATCCTGCAGTTTCTTGCAATAACTCATATCATTCAAACTAAAGATACCAATCTCTCCATTGTTCAGATAATCCTGTCTGTGAACCCATATGGTTTGATGGTTCGCAAATTTAGGCTTCATACTGTCACCGGTAATGCGGACTCCAAAGTCTGAACCTTCTGGAACATCATCTCCAGCTTCAATGACTTCATAATCTTCACCTTCTAAGAAGTTACCCGTACCAGCAGATACCATAGTTGTATAAAGACGGATCTCTCTTGCTGGAAATGGAAGGATTTCTGAGGTCTGCTTCTCAAATTTACCAGATTCCACAAGAAGTTCTGTGTATTCTCGGACCTTTTCTCTTCCTATCTCGTTTAATTTCGATACCTGATTTGCAGGATTGAAACCGAAATAGTCTTCGTAAATATCAGCAATTTCCAGGATCTTGCACATGGTCATGAATATGGCTATGCTTGGCTCACTTACGTTTTTCTCCCAGCTGGATATGGTCTTGTAGCTGGTCTTGAACCCTTCTTTCGCCAACGCAGCTGCAAGCTCCGGCTGAGACAAACCTTTCTTTTTTCTGTTGTTAGAAATGATTTCTGAGACTGAGTACATATCTTGTACCTCTTTCTAAGCTCTAAGAGCAGTATTTTTATTTATTAGTGTCTCATTTCTTCAGATACAGAGTACCACATAGACAATATAAAATCAATAAAAATCTGAATTATTCGGATATAATCAACCAAAGAGACTATTGAAATCAGAAAAACATAGATATATACTAGCACTACAAGGACGTACAAGGACGTACAAGGACGGACAAAAATGAATGATAACGGACTTGTATGAATTGCAGATTTTCTGATGGAAGGGAGGATAAATGATGGGTCGAAGGACAATATTGCATAGCGATGCGAACTGCTTTTATGCATCGGTGGAGCATCTGCATCATCCTGAACTTGCAGGTAAGCCGTTAGCAGTAGGAGGAGATCCGGAAGCAAGACATGGAATTATACTGACAGCAGATTACATTGCAAAGAAACGTGGTGTAAAAACTGGAATGGCTTTATGGCAGGCAAAGCAGATGTGTCCGGAACTGAATTTTATCTCTCCAAGAATGGACCTGTATCTGAGATTTTCCAACATGGCACATGAAATCTATGCGGATTATACTGATTTATTAGAACCTTTTGGGATTGATGAATCCTGGCTTGATGTGACGAACAGTGTGACCATCAAGGGAGATGGATATAAGATTGCTGAGGAAATCAGTGCCAGAATGAAGAAAGAACTTGGTATTACAGTATCCATTGGTATTTCCTATAACAAAATCTTTGCAAAGCTTGGATCAGATTATAAGAAGCCGGATGCAATCACGACTATGTATGAGGATGAATTCAGGAACAAAGTATGGAAGCTTCCGACATCAGATCTTTTATATGTAGGCAGGTCTACAGACCAAAAATTGAAAAGATTTGGTATTAAGACAATTGGAGATCTTGCAAGAGCAGATGAAGGTATGCTGAATGCAAACCTTGGAAAGATGGGTAGCATCCTTTGGGCATTTGCAAATGGATATGATGATTCTCCGGTCAAGGTGGAGAATACACATGCACCAATCAAATCGGTTGGTAACAGCACGACCACACCAAGAGACCTCCTGACAGATGAGGATGTAAAAATTGTTATCTATATGCTTTCAGAAAGTGTGGCAGCCAGATTAAGAAAGAATGGATTTCGCTGCAGAGTGGTGGAAATTAGTGTTCGTGATAATGAACTGTATTCTTTTACAAGACAGCATAAGATTATGAATGCGACCAATATTACAGGAGAGATTGCGGGAGAAGCATATCGTATTTTCAAAGAGAATTATACATGGAGAAAGCCGATCAGAAGTATTGGTGTCAGGGGAGCAGACCTTGTGACAGATAACTACTGGGAACAGATAGATCTGTTCATGGGCATGGAACAAAGAGAAAAGCAAATGAAGGTGGACTCCGCGATTGCTGAATTGCGGAAACGGTTTGGTTATTTCTGCATTCAGAGAGGACTGATGTATCAGGATACAAAATTATCAGCATTGGATGCATCCACCCATACGGTCCACCCACATGGTTACTTCGGTTGATAGGAGTGTAGAAGTATGGAAAGCAGTAAAGTATATGTTGATGTGAATGCAACATTTTTAAAGGATGGCAGGTTGATTCCAAAGAGTTTTATCTGGACGGATGAACGTGTGTACGAAATTCAGAAAGTAAAGAATATCTGCAGAGCAGCCAGCCTGAAAGCGGGAGGAGTAGGGATGCGCTATACCTGCATCGTTGATGGAAAGGAGAGTCATTTGTATTATGAGGATAGTAATATGTGGTTTTTAGAAAGCAAGTAGTTTATATGGAGGGGTAGCAATAATAAAAGATCAGCAGAGTAGAAGGAGACTAACAGGTGGCGTGGACTTCGGCGCATCGGAACTCGCCTGTTTACGAGAATCATCAATGGTTTTGATTTCCCTTTATCCATTGGTAATAAGAAAAAACTTATTATATGGAGGATTATTTGATGATTGAGAGAGCAATATTTAGACCGATTTATTGTCCTGTATGTGGAAGATACTTATTGAAGGCAAAGGATGGAGCAGAGGTAGTAGTAAATTGTGAGAGATGCAACGGTGATATTATTGCAACTGTTAAAGATGGTACTATTTCTACAATGGAAGACAGAAGAGACAAGCTCCCGAAAAGACACGGAGCAGTCAGCGTCAGAGTAGTTAAAGAGAAAAAGAAGAAATGCAGTCAGATGGAGGACGGTACATGTTTGAACACAAAGGCTATGTAGTTGGCCAGACCGACCAAAGTATTTTTATTTATAAAAATGACAGGCTTGTATTGCATGCAAGCACCAATGGAAAAATGGATGAAGAAGAACTAATGGAAACAGTTGATTTCTTAATTGATAAATGTATCCAGGGTGAGATGAAAAGTCATTCATTATAGTAACAAAAGAAAAACTGAATAGAATGAGACTTCGAGGGAAGCAGGTAGATTGGAACGGCTTTTATGGAAAAGCTATGAATCCTCAGAACCGCCATTTGAAAGTTAAGAGTTTGTATACGAGTTGGATTTAGCGAAAAACTATCAGGAGCCGGCAAAACGGAAATAACGCCAGGTAGCATATTTATATGCTGCAGGTTTATTTGTAAAACGTTTTGGTCGGGTCCTTTTTCTTTGTAACATTCTCAATCAGAAATACTGTGCTTATTTCCGTTTTTGGAGCTCTGGAAACGGAGAGAAAAATGAGGAAAATAGATAACAGCACAATGGGTGGAAGAGTGAAAGAGCAGAGAATTAAGATGGGAATGACACAGGAAGAATTAGCGGAAAAGATGTTTACGACAAAAGCAGCTATTTCGCAATATGAAAATAATAAGGTGGATATTAAGGGGAGTATGATTGTGGAACTTGCAGGGATTCTGGATACTGCAGCTGGATATCTTCTGAATAAGGAAGTTGGTGTAGAAGATATGGATGAGCAGATGAAGGAAATGATGGTGACATTTAAAAGTTTGAGAGATGAAAAAATTCGACAAATTGCATTGGAGCAGATGAAGAATTTAAGCGAATTGTAAGATAATGTGAAATATTAATATGGATAATATTTCCGTATTATTTTTGATATAATATAAAGGAAATTATATTAATAAACTTTATTTTATTGGCAGTATTTTTTTAGGTGCCGAAAAAATAATTGGAAGCGATATGACCATGGAGAAGGAGGATTACTTTGATGGTATTTGTCGTTCTGCTGGATTTATAAGAATCATTTCGACAAGGAGGATATCAATTGAGTGAAAGTAGCAATGACGAGGGCGGAGTTTCTTATGTGCTGGAGAAGTCCAGAGTATCTATAAGGATTGTACCGCCATATAGCGAGGATCGCCACAGAGCTGCCAGCGAGAATGCAAAAAAGAATGGATTTAGGAGCAAATAGACTACAAATAAGATTGACGAAAAGCCGTTAGAGGAATACAATATAACTAACTTATGACAAAATTGTCGAAAGGCAGTGACGCAAAACTAAAGGGCCTTTAGAATGGCAGCCAGTTACACGTTAATTGCATTGCCAGCTTTTTGGTGATGCTTTTTTTATGGGTGAAAACGATGGTAAATGAATATTACACGATTAAGGAAGCAGCTGAAAATTGGAATCTTACCGAAAGGTGGGTAAGGTCGCTATGTGCACAAGGAAAAATTAAGGGTGCAGTTCAATTTGGTAGGGTCTGGGCAATACCACAAGATGCGGTTCGTCCCCCTGATGGAAGAATAACAAAGGGGGAATATGTAAATTGGAGAAATAAGCAAGAAAAAAAGTGAGATAGACATTTTCTGTCATCCTAATGTTCTATAATGTATTTAAATAGTGAGGGGCGCTTATGGACAATATTAAGAATGACAAAATTGATAGGGTGTTAGGTATTTATACTAAACTTATCAATGGATACTTAGTAAATAAGGCAGAAGAAGCTGTAAACTTCAATGTCAATGAACGCAGCATACAAAGAGATATTAATGATATTCGCAATTATCTTGAAACAGATACAGAGAATAGTGGATATGTCAATTCAGTAATCTATGACCGGGTAGACAAAGGTTATCGTTTGAAACAAATTTATAATGCGAAGTTTTCGAATAGTGAGGTTCTTGCATTGTGTAAGATTTTGCTTGATAGTAGAGCATTTACAAAAAAGGAAATGACAGAAATGCTCGATAAACTGATTTCTTGTTGTGTACCAAAGAAAAATCAGAAATTAGTAACAGACCTTATCAGTAATGAGGAATTTCATTATGTAGAGCCACAACATAAAACGGTGTTTGTTGATGCAATGTGGACAATAGGACAAGCAATAAGAAATTGCCAATACATTGAAATTGATTATCTAAGAATGAAAGACAAGTCTGTTGTAAAAAGAAAAGTAAAACCAGTTGCCCTCATGTTTTCGGAATATTATTTTTATCTTACTGCGTTTATTGACGATGATAAGGTAAGACAAGATTTTAATATACTGAATGATGCGTTTCCGACAATTTATCGAATTGACAGAATAAAAAAACTAAAGGTATTGGAAGAAAAATTCCATATTCCATATAGTAGTCGATTCGAGGAAGGAGAATTTAGGAAACGAGTTCAATTTATGTATGGTGGTAAACTTCAAAGAGTGAAATTTAAGTATTTTGGAAGTGATATTGAAGCTGTTTTAGACCGGTTACCAACAGCAAAGATAATTAGTGAAGATAATGGAACTTATACTATTACTGCAGAGGTGTTTGGTAAAGGAATAGATATGCAATGTCATTTAGTTAACCAATTTCAAATTAAAATCCAGTGGTTTTCTTTCAGAGAGAGCCACTGTTTTTTTTCGTCAAAAACTTAAAAAATATTACGAAAATAGTTGACAAGATAGCCAAAAT
>JAQUUB010000167.1 GCA_028694115.1 Lachnospiraceae bacterium | reverse complement strand
CTCCTTTCAGGGTCGTGTTTGATTGTTTCTCGACAATTCAATTATAACATACCTGTGAGGAGTTATTCTATTTTAAACAGTGAAAAAGCCTGTATAATCAAGGCTTGTGGCGTTTTGCAAACGCCTAACTTAAGAAAAAACAAAGGAGGATTCCATTATGACTCAGGAACAAACACATGAAATTGCTTTAATGCGCTATTCTGTCATCGCTCCACTCATTTCAGGGCTCCAGGAAAGTTTTCCATCCAATGAAGCCTTCTTTCGCAATGCTTCTGCCAGAGGAGTTGTCGCTCCAGATGGTACAACAAAGCACTTTGCACCAACTACAATTAAGAAATGGTACAACAACTACAACAGGGCGGGATTTGATGCACTGATCCCTTCTTCCAGATCTGACCTCGGAAAACCGAGAAAACTCGATGAGGAACTTCAGGAACAGATCAAATATCTTAAGACTAATTATCCACGGATGTCCGCTTCAGCGATCTACCGGCAGCTTCGTGATAATGGAAGTATTCGTCCCAATGATCTGTCTGAATCTACCGTCAACAGATATCTAAATACCCTGGCATTAGAGTTTAAAACACCGAACAACCCTGATATGCGGCGTTATGAGCGTCCACACATCAATGAAGTCTGGTGTGGAGACAGTAGCGTCGGTCCTTATCTAAAAACAGAAGACGGCAAAAACATAAGGTATTTATCATTGCTCTCATTGATGATGCCAGCCGTTTTATCGTTGGCATCGATGTTTTCTTCCATGATAACTTCGTGAATCTGATGTCCGTCATGAAATCTGCTGTTGCCAAGTACGGACGTCCACAACTTTTCAATTTCGATAACGGATCTGCCTATCGAAACAAACAGATGGAACTGCTTGCTGCCCGCCTTGGCTCTGTCATTCATTATGACCAGCCGTATACTCCGACCCAGAAGGCCAAGATTGAAAGGTGGTTTCGCACCTGTAAAGATCAATGGTTGGCTTCACTTGATATCCGAGATTTTCATTCACTGGATGAACTTCGGGGAAATCTTTTTGCTTATGTGAATCGCTACAATCAGTCCGTCCATTCCTCTTTAAAGGGTAAATCACCACTGGACAGGTTCTTCTCGGAACCGGATCATATCCATCACCTGTCCGATGAAGAGATTGAACAAGACTTTCTTCTTGAAATTGAACGTCGTGTATCTGCTGACAGTGTCATTACCCTTGATCATGTAGAGTATGAAGTGGACTGCCGTTTTGCAAAACAGCGCATTCGTCTGCGTTATTCTCCTGATATGGAAGAAATCTTCATTATAGAATCGGACGGAACACTGACTCCGATACGGCTCTTAAACAAACAGGAAAACGCTTTTGTAAAGCGTGAAAAATTACATTTATGCCGAGGTGATGAATAATGGAATATACTGTTCGCTTTGGTCTGGAATTCAACCCATTTTTAAAGAATTCCAAAGAAGTACTGATTCAAACTGATGAATACAAGGAAACGCTTTTTCGTCTGGACTATCTCGCAAAAACGAGAGGCTTTGGATTGCTCACCGGAAGCCCGGGCAAAGGTAAGACAACAGCGGTGAGGAATTGGGCAGCCGGATTAAATCCTTCTCTTTATCATGTTGTCTATTCCAGCTTATCCACACTGACTGCCAATGATTTTTACCGCAATCTTGTGACTGAGTTTGGAGCGCAGCCTGCTTTTCGCAAACCAGAAAACTTTCGTATCATACAGGATGCGATTACCCGTCTTGCAGTAGAAAAGAGGAAAACACCTGTTATTATCATTGATGAGGCGAATTACATTAACAATGCAATCCTAAATGATCTGAAGATCCTTTTTAACTTTGAAATGGATTCTAAAGACCGTGCAGCTGTTCTTCTTACCGGACTTCCCACCCTGACATCTACCCTGAAACTTGGGATTCATGAACCACTGCGTCAGAGAATCGTCATGAATTATGAACTCGGTGGTCTGTCCAAGGAAGAAGGGCGGTTATTTATCCCAGAAAAGCTGAAAGGCGCCGGATGCAATCAGCTGGTTTTTGAAGAGAATGCTATTGAAGCTATTTTAAATGCAGCTGACGGGACACCACGTATCATCAATAAGCTCTGTAATGCAAGTCTTCTGATTGGTGACAGCACAAAAGCCGATCTGATTACGACTGATATCGTCATGAAAGCTGTCAATGACAGTGAACTTTAAAGGAGGTCTCGCATATGA
The DNA here is from genome assembly GCA_028694115.1 of Lachnospiraceae bacterium. The sequence continues at coordinate 4,609 of JAQUUB010000167.1, read as the reverse complement.
AACTCAAATATACCTGTATTGGAACACCCGAAATGAAACCGATCCATTGGGAAGGACATATCAAGCTGCTCCGAACCTCTGATCCCTACGAAATGGAGGTCACCGCAAGAGGCAGTTGCTTTCACATCCTTTGTGGACGACACAAATATGGCAGTTTTGTCTGTATCCCTAACTGGAATATAGGAACGGAACTCGCAGGTCTTTCAGACAGCTTTTGGAATCAGGAACGACTTACTACGTATTATCCTGAGTTGTCCCGCATTGATGTCATCAGCATCGTGGATTCTCTTGCAGCGTTAGATGAATATATCTCTTTTCAGAGAGAAGCAGGATAACCTGCTTTTTTCTGCTGTTCCTCTAATGTGCATAGCTTGAATTCACAATAATTTAATGTGCAGAATCAGAAGCAGATAATTTGATTGGTGTATCTGTCAGGCAATTGATTCCAGACCATATAAACTGCATGGAGTTGGAGCTTCTAATTTGCTGAACAACACATTGTGGAATGGACAGCAGGCAAGACCCTTTTTTCCTACCTTTAATCCGTAAAACTCTGCCACCTCTCTGGCGGTAATACGTTCTTTTACTTCTGTAAAAATACTCAAATTGTCAATCTCCTTCTTTTCATTGGAGATAGGCTCTGCTATAATAAATTTGCGAGATTTTTGTAGCAAAGAGTCTATCTCTTAGTTACTGTGAATTGCCCTTGTTTGTAGCAGGGGCATTTTCATTTTTTGCCAACAACTGCTTTATGAGTTCTATTAACAGTGCTTCTTCGTCTGTTCTTCCATCCGCTATCTGTTGCAGGATATTTTCTAATACAATCGCTACACGATTTGACATATAATTACCTGCTGTAACAGATACCTCCTGTCCTAATATGGAACGTCTGTAATATTCCCCTTTTGGCAAACCAGACAAAATAATTTTTGCCTCCACTTCATTCTTTTCTTCCTCACTAAGCCAGAACGCAATCGTATGACATCTTTCTCTATCTTCCCTTCTACAAGCCATCTGCTCCACCTCTTTCCACTTCTCCAAGTCGATTTGCAATCTTAACCTGTGCATCCATTAACTGATGACAATAGGTTTCAATGGTTGTTGTAACCTTGCCATGACCAAGACGTTTTGCGATTTCAATCGGACTAAAACCTAACTGAACCAGCATACTGGCATGGCTGTGTCTGGCACAATGAACTGTAATCTTTTTCACACCAGACCGCTTAATTCCACGCTCCATTTCATGTTCAAAATAACTTTTGGTTCTTTCTGCAAACAATCGTGTAGTTGGTCTTGCTCGATAAATACCAGCAATATATTCTCTTAAAATATCCTGCAATTCTTGATGAATGGTAATCACACGTTTAGAGTTTTCTGTCTTTGGAGCAGTAATAATATCCACTCCATCCAGCCTTGCCAGTGATTCATCAATCGTAAGTGTGCCTTCTTCAAAATTGATGTCTGATACAGTCAGTGCCAGTAACTCTCCTAATCGAATCCCTGTCCAGAAAAGAATATGAAACGCAACCCATGTATCTTTTTTATCAATCACCGCATCAGCAAACATTCTGAACTCATCCAAAGTCCAATAAGGTCTTTCATCTGCCTTGCTCTTTCCCATACTGCCAGCCTTGCGACAAGGATTAGAACGTAAATCATAGAAGTTTACCGCATAATTCAGAATGGAATTCAACTGATTATTTATGGTTTTCAAGTATGTAGGCTTAAAACCTTTCTCCATCATTTCTCCCTGCCACTTACGAATCATCGGTGCTGTAATTTCATTGATTGGTGTTTTTCCAAAATACGGAAGAACCTTATCATTCATTACATATTCCTTTTGCTTCATTGTGGTTTTCCGAAGTCTCTTTTTCATATCATCCCTGTAAATCTCCCAGAAATCATTAAGCGTCATGGTCGGGTCAGAAGATTGCTGCAAGATAAAATGTGCGTACCATTCTTCCGCTTCTTTCTTCGTCTTAAATCCACGTTTCTGTGACTTCTTCTTTGTACCAGTCCAATCAGTCCACCGATATTGAATATGCCATGTTCCGTTTGGATCTTTTTTTGCACTACAACTCATTATGCGACCACCTCCTTAGTTGCTCCATACCATTTCTCTTTGAAATAGGCTACTGGCACTTTACCGGAAATTGTAAGAAATCCCTTAGCGGATAATTCCTCATTCATTTCTCTCAAAATCTTGTATGCCTTACCCATGCTGATTCCGAGCATTGTTGCAATTTCATTTGCACTGTAATAGATTTTTTCATTCATACGCTTTACCTCTTTTCTGTTTTTGTTTCTGTATCGCAACATTTGTTTCGCATTGCTGTAACTGTATAATATCGCAACATTTGTTTCGTGTCAATATCTTTTTGCTTTATTTTTTTCTTTTTGTATGGTATACTCTGTTCATACTATTGATAACAAAACAGGAGGTCGCTATGACTGTCGGAGAAAATATAAGAAGAATCAGACAAGAAAGAAACCTGACTCAAAAACGGTTAGGCGAATTAGTCGGGGCAAGTGAAGCATATATTCGTGCATACGAAAGTGGCAGACGCAATCCAAAGCCAAAATCTCTTGAAGCTATTGCAAGAGCGTTGGCAGTAAATGTAGAAGTTCTTAATAATTCTGATTTTGATGGTGTAAAAGCCATGCACAGATTATTCCAGGTGTTCCGTCAATACAACGGGCACTTATTTGAATGTAAAGATGATGAGGGCAACGATGCTGTCGGAATTAGCTTTGGTACCTTGACCTTGATGCGATCTTGGTTTCGTCGTTATGAGAAATATATAAAAGAAGTGGAAGAATGCAATGAAATAAAAGATGTGAAGCAAAGAGGAGAAGCACTTCTGAAAGCAGAAGCTGATTTCAATATGTGGATGGATATATATCCTGAATCCGAATCATTCCCAGAAGATTTACAGATGCAAAAGACACATGATGATTTCATTGATAAGATAGGATTGAATCCCCAAAAATAATGCTTCTCAGATACGTAATTAGCAAGATAAAGATGATTTAGAGGTTTGCAACGATGAGAGATAATACAAATAAAAAAAATAAAGAAAAATTTGAATTAACAATTTCCTTGAACGGAAATAATACCATGATTGTCATGGATGCAAATGCTTGGCTAGATTTATACATGATACATCCGTTGGCACTAAAGGAAATTGTACAGAAATTAGATGAAAATATGAATCTGCTATGGATACCAAATCAAGTCTATCGTGAATATAACAGGAATCTTATATCCAAAAGAAATTATGTCATAAATAGTTATAAAAATGCAGAATCAGATTCACTTAAAAAATTATCAGAAGCTACAGATGTTATTTATCAAAAATTTGATAATTTTAAACGTAATAATAGAAATGATGGCGAAAACTTAAAAGCCGAACTAAAGATTAATTTTGAAAAAATTACAAAAAAAATTAAAGATGGATATAAATGTCTTGAAGAAACATATTCTGATGAGATGCAGTTGATTAAAAATAATGATGTAATAGAAAAGTTAGTAAATAAAATTTATGAAACTTCTAAAGCAAAAGATTTTACTATTCTTGAAAAAATGAAAATATGCGAAGAAGGTGAAATTCGATATAAATATAAAATTGCACCTGGTTATACTGATAATGATAAAGATAATATTTCAATTTCAAGAGATGATTTCTACAGAAAATACGGTGATTTAATTATATGGAAAGAAATTCTCCACAAGGTAAATGGAACCGAAACTCATCTGATTTTTATAGAAGATGAAAAGAAAAAAGATTGGTTTGAAGAAAAAGGAAGTAAAAAGTTGGCACCTGTTTTATATGAAGAATATTCAAATGCAACTAATGGAAATGGAAAAATTGAAGTTTGTGATTTTTTGGCTTTTCTTGAAAATTATGGTTCTGAATTACAACTAATTGACCCTGAAATTAGTCGCTTGATTAAGAAATTAAAGTTTGAAAAATCAGTATTGAAATATGTAGAAGAAAATAGAAACTCCATCCTTATTGATGAAATAGATAGGTACTATGATGAATATGAAAGCCTTTATAATGTATTTTACAATAGTGGATTAAGTATATTTGGAGGCTCTTTTGAAGATATTGATGACATAGATATAACACGTATAAACATTACATCTGATGAAATAGTGACATACGATAGAGAACTCGGAATATTTCAGCTTGAAGCAGATTATGAGATATATGGAAATATTCAAATCACAGAATATGTTAATAAAGGTGTAAAACACATCGGTTATGCATATTTTCAAATAACAGGAAATGTATGTGTAAATTTGGATATCAAATTCGATACTTTAAATCAGGATGTAGAATCTGGCTATGATGTAACCGATACTGAAATGAATTGTGAAGAAATTAAGGAAATCGAAGTTGGAAAATTTGATATTGGTATTGATTATGATGATTAAGCTCCTATTAGACGCATACTTGAATCGACTACTTATATTTTTAGGAACATAACACTAGAAATATGAAAATAAAAATCTGTACCCAAATCGTACCCAGCACCAAAATAAAAGTCGCTACAAAGCCCATAAATACTAGCTTTGTAGCGATTTTACTATCTATTCAAACTC
>JAQUUB010000166.1:3799-6885 GCA_028694115.1 Lachnospiraceae bacterium | reverse complement strand
ACAATTATTAGATATATCTAAATCACAACAAATTTTTTCTAATTTTAAAATCTCAATAGCTTCTCCTAAACTCATAAAAACCACCTTTCTATATTTACTCACTTAAATTTTAATTTATCTTTTCACTAATCATTTCACATAACAAGTAATTTTCTAAAGGACACGCTTCACATATTTGAGCTAATTCATCCTGATCAGAACAGTTCTCTGGGTGCATACATAAATTATCACAAACAATTTCCATTAATTCTTCAATCTTAATTTTCATTCATATTCCCCCTTTCAATCTGGAAATGGTAACCCCAGCTGTTCAATTTCTTCATCCGATACAACCATAAAATCTTCCTTGCGATTTATGTACTTATCAATTGTGTATTCTACAACTTCATCCTTTTTATAAATCTTAACTTTACTGATCCGACGAAGAAATGCTTTCCATGTTTCCTTGTATTCTTTCTGAATCGTGTCATATTGGCAATCAAGCGGAATGTTAGTTGTAAAAAATACTTTTGTAAAGCAAGCAACTTTGTTTCCATACCTTGCAGGAAGTTCCACCGGATAGCCGTCCAGATAAACAAGTAAGTCTTGCATTTTTAAGCTACTACGAAATTCTTCAAAGAGTATTATATCTTGTCCTGCATATGCATCAAATGGATGTTGATAATCTGTAATTCTATAAACATTTGAATATCCAAATTGCTCCATTACTCCACGCGTTTTTCCAGTGCCAGTGTTTCCGTAAATGTATGTTACTTCTAACATTCTAAATTCATTCTTGAAACGTTCCTCATTAACAATCTGTCTGGCTTTATCTATTTTCTCGATTTTAAGCATAAACTCTGGATTCATTTCCAATATTTCATAATTCGTCATGCCCTGCTTAATCATGTCATACAAATCTCTGATATCGTTCCTTTGCCCTTGACGTTCCATAGGCATTTCCCCGAACTCTTCAAAAGTATCTGGAAGATTTGTTTCATGCTTTTTGTCATTTTCCCATTTTCCCTCTTTTGCTATATAATCTCTGTTATCTTGTGCCGTACCTTTGCACATATCAAAGTGTGCCTGGGGAAAATCCTTTTTAAGTTTGCTAAAAGCCTTTGCATTTGTAAAAGCTAAAAATATATGAGTGTGATATGTTCCTTGTTCGCCTATTTCATCACACATACACCAATATTCAACCGCTTTTATATTTTCTACTGTTAATTTGATTCTATCATGTGTCCATCCGAAATCAGCAGGATTGTTAATTGTTAACAGCCATTTTCTAGTCCTTGTATCTTTACTATCTCCCATGTATATTCCCCCATTTTACACATTACACAAAAGTTACTCTTTTCGTGTGTAAAACCTTAACCCTAGTATTTTAAAGTGTTTCAAGCACCTTTTACACATTACACAGAAGTTCGCTAAGGTAATACTAGCCTTAGCGAACTTCCAACCGCCAAGTCGCGCCCATAGGGCGCTCATAACTGATAGTGGTCGGGCTGCCAATACAAGCCCTACTCCGTATTTTGTAGGGGGACTTAACACAAACTCCCCCATTAAAGCCAAAATACTCATTGAAAAAGAACGGTAGCCAAGAAAAAAGGAGTGTACTGGATACCGTGCATCGTACTTATGCTATAAATTGCAATCTGCTTATTGATTTTATAGATAGTCGTAGCAGATACGCGTTGGCAAGGAATCCCTCGCGCAGGCGCGAGTACCTTTACCGACGCGTATCCACTACGACATAACTGTTATACATATCATAAATACGCTTATTTGCCTTTATAACATAACTACCCATTCTAGCAAGCTTAGGAGAACGCTTTAAAGCCATATCACGCTTAATAATGATAAATAGTTGAGAACCGCATAAGAGTGTTATAATCTTTCCAAATACCTTGTAGTTTGCCATTTTACGATGCTCCTCATAGTATTGAATATATTTACACGTTTGCTTATCAAGGTTCGCTATATCTTGCGTCACAAGGAGCACGTCAAAAGAGTAGTGTCGATGTTTAGAAAAGAAGTTGTTAAATTCACGGCGAGTAGGATTGTTCCAAGTTCTAGCATTTAAAAGGATTTCGTCTTGTGCTTCATCCATGATCAGGAGAGATTGCCCCTCTTTTCCCTTTACAAATTCCCCTTTTTTATTTTTTTGGTGGAAATTAAGAGCAAATCCCATAAGACCTTCACAAAAATCTTCCTTGCCCATTTTTTGACTATCAACAAAAAAGAAATTTCCTAGAGGTTTTTTCCCTCTAGGTTTAATCTTGGAAACATCAATTTCCACGTTGCAAAATACGTTCTTTCCTTTCCTTAAATACTTTCTGATATCCCTGGCCAAATGATAGCTTTTTCCATTACCTGGCTTTCCAGTATACGCACGTATCATAATATATTCCCCCTATAATTTTTTACTTTGTAATGCAATAATCACTATCTTTTTAAGCAGTGCATATACATAAAAACTTGCCACGCATACCAACCAGCCATTAAGCATAATAGCCATGATATCGAATGGAATAAACCAATTGATATATCCTATATAATCCTTAATTACATCCATGTTCTCGAGCATAGTCGGGAATGGGTCATTAGGAAGTAATTCAAGTATAAAATTCAATAACATTAATATTAAAGTAAACATTTTTAATCCCCCTTATTATTTAAAAATTTACGTGTTAACTGTATCAGGTACATAGCAAAAATGAGAGATAACATAGACCTACAAATTTTAGACAATATTTCCGCTTTACCTAAATCAATAACAACTACATCATCATAATTGATAGACTCAAAATGAATAGGTATTTCAAAGCGTGGTGTAACCGGTTCGGCAACCATCAACATAACAAGACTATAGATATCCCACGGCAAAGAGAACGGAAGTTTTGTTTTTAAAGTCTTTGATGTTTTTGTACACTCCGCCGCTACTGGAGCGAGTAGTTTATCAACAATACTTTTGTTCTCTTCCTCATTGTCTCCGAGCTGAAGTAAGTTATTGATAACAAGTAAATCCTTTATTTTTTGCAAAGTATCCTTAATTGTACTAACATCCTTTTTGATATCACCAATATCATTATTTGAAACACTAC
>JAQUUB010000166.1:0-3699 GCA_028694115.1 Lachnospiraceae bacterium | reverse complement strand
GAAACACTACTATTACTCGAAACACCACTACTGTTAGAAGATACATAATTGTAAATATTGTTATTAGAGATATTATTATTGCTTATATAATTATTGATAATATTAGGTGATACAGTATTTGCTTTATTGTTATTCAGCTTATCAACTACCGTTTTGAAGCCATTATTTACATTATCAATAAGGTTTTTTAATTGCTTTATGATGTAATCAAAACGGCTTGTATAATCAATGTTATCAGTAGTGATCTGATTGCCAGAGGGTGGAACATCATTAAAGCTAATAGGTTCATAAGGTTTGTTTTGACTAGGAGTATTATTTTCACTAGGAGTATCATTTTCACTAGGAGTATTATTTTCACTAACCGTAGGAGTATAAACTTGCACTCTGTAATTCGAGGGAGTAGTTGCACTATGAGGAATAAGATTAAAATTATAAGGTCTGAATTCTTTATTAAGTGCACCAGAATCATCACCAGTATAAAGATAGTTTTGCATACTATCTTCATTAGAAAATAACGGAAGATTAGTAGCAACGGTGACATCATTGTAATACCAAGTACTCCTTGCCCATGAATAATAACCATTCGTGAAAAGAGGTTGTAAAATACTCCAACCATCAGAACCATAAGCCCCATTGGTATAATAAGCAATTACAAGGTGAGGATTATCAACACCACTTAAATAAATAGCCGTTCGAGTAGAAATATTAAACGAACTAATAAATGTATCACTACCTTGATTTTTAGTAGAATATAATTTGCTTTTAACGGTATAAGCAACCTTACCCTTATAATCAGATGGAAATTCCCCATAATAGTGCGTCTGGTTAAAATAATCGTCTGTTTTCGCTTGTATGAGATTAAACATTTCTTGATCAAATTCTATATAACCGTCTTTATCAATAGAGATACTACCAAAACCAAAACCAGCTCCAAGCATAACGCCAGCAATACCAACCGCTGGAGTAACACCGCAAGTCATACCAGCAACACCTAAAATAATTTCTATAATTTTAGCAAGTTTAAGGTTTTCTTCCGTGATTTCATCATATTCATTTTGCGTAAGAGCATAGGTCTTAATTGTCAGATAATCACCCAAAAAGCAATTCGATAGAATAAGAACAATCAATAATACACTTGTAAATTTATAAAGTCTTTTCATAATTTCACCTATAAAAAAAAGAAACGATATATTAAATCGTTTCCTTTTCCTTGTTTTCTTCAATTAAGAACCTTAGTGAAGCGTTCTCTAGTTTGAGTTTTTTTATTAGTTTCATTTGTTTTAAATATACTGCACAAATAGCAAATGGAATAAAAATAGCGCAAATAATATCCAGCACCTAAAACACCCCCTTTTGAACCTATTTTACAATATTAGTAAACATTTTGCAAACAAAGAAAAAGAATATGAAGTTCAAACGTTCGAACTTATTTTTGATAGTAATAAACCCCCCACAGTTTACTTTTGTGAGGGGTTTCATGCTCTTTGGAATATGCAATGTAAATGAGGGTTTTCGCCTAGTACCCTAGAGTACTTTTCTTACTACGTCAACACTACTTACATTACATTGCACATACCGAAAAGCACGAATTAACCAACGATAGATTTGAAAAAGTTGATTCCAAGTTTGATCGCGATGAATGTACCAGCAATAACAAGACCTACTGGAAGTGCTACCTGGATGTAAGAGAAAACATCCGTTTTGATTGTATCCAATGCAGTTTGAAAAACAGTTGTCATTGGTAAAGCTTCTGCTAAAACGTATGGCATAATATGACCCCCTTTCATAATTTATTTTTTTATATTAGCAAGGCTAAATGCCCTGAAAATACCATAACTTAGAAAATCAAATAATGTCATTATGCAAAATCCACCACCAAGAAATTTGATGAAAAATTCTAGTATTGTTTCTATGGTTTCCTTATCTATTCCTATTATCATGAACGTAACCTCTTAAATACCGCCTGCTCAATGTAGAATCCGCATAGGAGAGCCAGAGCGAATAATATACACAACAGTAACGCGTTTGTTGTTTGGTGGTTCTTGTTGTAATTCTCATACAGTAAATCAATCTTGTTTTCGGATATGCCATTATAGGAAATCGTATTAACGGATATACTGTTTTGCGATACCTTGTTTTCAGAAAGTGTAGCAAGTATCATTTTGAGATTATCGTTAATTTCAACAACGTTGCTACTAATTGAAATTGATGCATCATCAATGCTTTTCAAATATATGTTACTAGAAATACTATTTGCAGAAAGTGTTCCAGTTCGGTCATAAGTAGATAGAAGAGTACTGTATACATCATTCAATATATCTTGTATTTCTTCTTGCACATCACCAGTAAGTTCTTCTCCGTCATAATCACTTACAACTGTAATTTGTGATTCTGCTCTAACCGGAAACGCCAATGCTAAAACAAACAATATTACTAAGACTAAGACCTCTATATAAATTCTTTCATGTTTCTTCATTTTGTATCTATCCTCTAAGGGGAATAGGAGAAAGCCTTTCACTAGGCATTGATGTTTCGCCACCGCTAGAATTCTTTCCACGTGAAAGTCGTCAACTAGGCTTTTTGATTTATTCTAAACTCCAATATTGGGAAGCTATTTAGTTGCAGGAGCAGGGGCAGGCTTTATGATGATAATATCATCGAGCACCGCACGACCATCAAAACCACTCTTTGAGTAAGAAAACTTAACAAGGTCACCAACCTTTACATCATCAGCAATCGGTAAGTATGTAAATTCTTGTCCGACCTGCAATCCTGATAATCTTTCAGATGTTTCATGTTCATTGTCAGCGAAAGGGGTAACATAATGAATAATCGTTCCTACCTTTTGTGTTTTCGCTGATTTATAAGACTTAATTCCTAATACTTCATACTCTTTGTATTTCATTCTTTTGTCCTCATTCTTTCCATGCATTTAAGCATTTTGTTAAATAATGTGTTTTTTCTTTTCTTTTGACATTTCAAAGATATATTACTAAACTCTTCAAAAGTATCTGGAAGATTAATTTCATGCTTTATGTCCTTTTCCCATTTTCCATCTTTTGCAATATAATCTCTGTTATCTTGTAGAATACCTTTAGCCGCTTCAATATGTGCCTGGGGAAAATCGTTTTTAAGTTTACTAAAACACTTTGCAATGGCAAAAGATATAAATATATGAGTGTGATAAATACCGCTTAAACCTATTTCATCACACATACACCAATACTCAACAGCTTTCATATTTTCTACTGTTAATTTAATTTTTTCATGCGTCATTCCTACATCGGCAGGATTATTAATTACTAAATGCCATTTACTAGACTTTAATTCTTTATCCATTTTTTTCTTCTCCTTTATCGCATCTAAGCGTGTTACAAAGATTAGATTTCTACTACAATAGTAACAGTTGAGCAACATGGAATTATTTCTTCAACTCTAGCATTTGCATATTTACATAATTCGTCACTTTCTTTAATTTTTCCATCATGACCACGAAATACATTAAATTGAGATAAAAAAGACTCATCAAGTCCTCTTGCAAATGCTACATGTCCCGCAGGATAAACAAAAACAGAAAATCCTTTAGATTTAGTAATTTGTAAAACTTTTTTCAATTTCATTTTTTCTTCTCCTTTTTATCGCATCTAAGCGTATTACAAAGATTGGAAACCCTTGTTGCATTTAATATTAAACTTTTCA
>JAQUUB010000009.1 GCA_028694115.1 Lachnospiraceae bacterium | reverse complement strand
AGATTGCTAGGTATTTTATCAACCAAAGAGAATGTAAATCTGGAAACGTTGGGATTTGAAAATGAGGATAGTGTTAGATATCAAGCTATTATTACTCCGATTGATATTGCAGGGGAACGGCTTGGCACCTTATTTATCTATAAGACAAAAGATGTATACAATATTGATGACATTATTCTTTGTGAATATGGAGCGACAGTCGTAGGATTAGAAATGCTTCGTTCTGTAAACGAAGAAAGTGCAGAAGAAATGCGAAGAAAACAGGTTGTAAAATCAGCGCTCAGTACGCTTTCTTATTCCGAGATGGAGGCAATTATTCACATCTTTGGTGAGTTGAAGGGAAATGAAGGAATTTTAGTTGCTAGCAAGATAGCTGACAGGGTAGGAATTACAAGATCAGTAATTGTTAATGCACTTAGAAAGTTTGAAAGTGCTGGTGTGATTGAGTCAAGATCCTCCGGTATGAAGGGAACTTATATAAAGGTTTTAAATGATGTTATTTTTGATGAAATCAAATTAAGAACAGGTACTTTACATACATAATTATAAAACTCGAAAGGATGTCGGGTAGAAATGATAAAGGGATTTATAGAGCTTATTTGTCTATAAATCCCTTTTAATCTAAACAGAGATTTACGAAAGGAATCTAAGAGAAATGTAGATGGCTTGTTGAAAAAACACAATATATGGGTTGTTTTGTAAAAAAATCTTGTGTTTTTTTCTAAATTCTTTATAATAAAAGGTGGTATATTTTTTTGAGAAAATGAGTTTTAAAATAAATATGTGATAAAGGAGAAGGGGATATGATAAATGCCAATGTGTATGATTATATTAATGTTTTAGATAAATCGGCAGATGCGTCCGCACTTCGTAACCAGATTATAGCAAACAATATAGCAAATGTATCTACACCAGGGTTCAAGCGTCAAGATGTGTCTTTTGAACAGGATTTACAAAGGGCGTTGAAGAACTCTAGGTATGATAGCTTAGATAGCAAGGTTGACAGCGTTAAATTGAGCAGATTATCTGGAACTGTTTATACGGATAGTGCGAATTTTTCTTATCGATTAGATGGAAATAATGTTGATATTGAAAACGAGAATGTGGAATTAGCCTCAAACCAATTGAAGTATGATGGATTGGTTCAAAGTATGGATGCAGAATTTAAAAATCTAAAAGCTGTTATTAAATAAATAATTTATTAAACAATTGTAATAAAAATTGGTAAGGATATACACGTATTTGAAAATGGAGGAAAAGGATGAGTATATTTAGTTCATTTGGCATTAATGCATCAGGTATGACGGCTCAAAGATATCGTATGGATATTGTTTCTGAGAATGTTGCAAATGCAAATACCACGCGTACAGAAGATGGTACACCCTATGTCAGAAAGGTAGTAACATTTCATGAAAAGAATAGTACAGGTGCAAGCTTTAGCAGCACATTAGCAAATACGCAAAGTAGGTACAATCGTTATGGGGGCGATGGTGTAAAGGTTGGAGGGGTGTATGAGGATACAACTTCTGAAATGACAAAAGTATATGATCCCGCTCATCCAGATGCAGACGATGATGGTTATGTATGGTATCCAAATGTTAATATTGTAACAGAAATGACCAATATGATAGATGCAAGCAGATCCTATGAAGCGAATGCAACTGCATTTTCTACAAGTAAATCGATTGCACTAAAGGGACTAGAGATAGGTAAGATATAAAGATTAAAAGATAAACGAAATAAAAGATAGATAAAAGATGAGGAAAGACAGGAGATAACTATGAACATTGCATCATTGTATAATGTGAGCTCGGAGGCAATAAAGGATGCCGCTAAAACTAGTTCTACAGCAAAGACAGAAAGTGATGGTAGTTTTGGAACATTTTTGAATGCTGCGGTTAATCAAGTAAATGATACAAATTCGTATTTGAATAATCAAGAGGAAGAAGAAATTAAATTATCATTGGGCCTCACCGAAAATACACATGATTTGTCGGTTGCACAGGCAAAGGCATCTACTGCATTGCAATATACGGTTGCCATGAGAGATAGATTTCTTGATGCATATAAAGAAATTATGCAGATACAGATTTAATAGGAGCAGCGTAGTAACACGCTGCTTTCAATGTGTAAAAGAAACATGAATGAGGAGTCCCCTAAAATGGCAGAAAGATTGAAAGCACTACCAGGTAAACTGTTGGGATGGTGGAATAAATTCAACTCAAAACAGAAGACAATCATTATAAGCGTAAGTGCTGGTGTTATTGTAGCGCTAGCTATTTTAATGACAATATTAACAGCACCTAAATATGAAACCTTAATTGTATGTGAAACAACAAAAGAAGCATCTGAGATTAAGGAACTTTTGGATAAGCAAGAGCTTCAATATCGTATTTCAGAAGATGGATTTACAATAGAGGTATTAAAAGAAAATTTGTCTGATGCAACCTTGCTTCTAGGTGCAAATAGCATTCCTACATATGGATATGACATTAGTAATGTATTTGAGGGTGGGTTTTCTTCTACAGAGTCTGATAAGAATAAAAGATACAAACTATATTTAGAAGATAAATTGTCTGAAAATATTGAAGCAAATGATGTTGTGGAATCAGCAAGCGTTAGTATATCTCTGCCAGATGACGATGGAACTCTTCTTGCTCAAAAAGAAGAAGCATATGCCAGCGTTATGTTAACCTTGAATGGAGAACTTTCAACAGAAGCAGCAGCAGGGCTTGCAAGGTTTATTGCTACATCTTTAGGCAATAAATCAACAGAAAATATTGTGATTTTAGATGCAGTGGGGAACCTCTTATTTTCTGGTGAAGACGATGCTTCTACATCAGGAAGTGCTAGTAACCGTTTGTCTTATGAGCAACAGTATGAAAGCCTAGTTAAAAATGAAATTAAGGATGCATTAGTATTATCAAAAATTTATGATAATGTTCAAGTGGTTCCTAATCTTGATCTTGATTGGTCAATTATGAAAAAGACACAGCATGATTATACGCCAGCAGAGGGACAGAACCAAGGAGTATTGAGTCATGAAGAGAGTTATGAATCTGAAAACCAAGGTGGAGATGGTGGAGTACCAGGAACGGATACGAATACAGAAAACACCTATGTGCTCCAGGATAATGCTACTAATTCGTCAACCGTAACAGAACAGTCAAAGGATTATTTGCCAAATGAAACCATTACAGATACGGAAAATCCTGGAGGAGTAATTAAGTATGATACCTCTTCTCTGGGTATAACTGCAATTCATTATGTTGTTTACAAAGAAGCAGATTTGAAAACACAAGGACTTTTAGATGGGATTTCTTTTAAGGAATATCAGGCGGCAAATAGCGCAAGAGTAAAAACAGAGGTAGATGAGGATATCTATAATGTTGTGGCAAAAGCAACTGGTATTACTACAGAGAATATTTCAATTGTAGCATATGATGAGCCGATTTTTGTGGAAGATGAAGGCTCTGATATCAGTGCTACGGATATTTTGCAAATCGCCCTAATCGTCATTATTCTTGGGTTATTAGGTTTTGTAGTATTTAGAAGTATGCGTACAGAAAAGAAAGTAGAAATGGAAGAAGAACTTTCTTTGAATTCCTTGTTACAGAGTACACAAAATGCACAGGAATTAGAAGATATCGATTTGGAGGGCAAATCGGAAGTTCGTATTATGATAGAAAAATTTGTTGATGAAAATCCAGAGGCGGTTGCAAATTTATTGAGGAACTGGCTGACGGATGATTGGGGGTAGGAGAAATGGCCAAGACAACGAGTGAAGATATCGGTGGAATTCAGAAAGCGGCCATTTTATTAATCGCATTAGGTCCTGAAAAATCCGCGAAAGTCTTTAAGCACTTAAAAGAAGAAGAAATCGAAGAATTAACATTGGAAATCGCTAATACAAGAAGTATTACACCGCAGGTAAAAGATGATGTAATTAATGAATTCTACCAAATTTGTTTGGCACAGCAGTATATTGCAGAAGGTGGTATTGGATATGCAAAAGAATTGCTTGAAAAAGCTTTGGGTGCAGATAAGGCAATTGATGTAATTAGTAGACTTACCGCTTCGCTACAAGTAAGACCATTTGAATTTGTGAGAAAAACAGATGCTTCCCAGCTTTTGAATTTCATACAGGATGAACATCCTCAGACAATAGCGCTGATTTTATCATACTTAAATCCTTCGCAGGCAGCACAGATTATAGGTGCACTACCACCCGATAGACAAGCAGATGTTGCAAAACGTGTGGCTATGATGGATCGTACTTCCCCAGATGTTATTAAAGAAATTGAAAAAGTATTAGAGTCAAAACTTTCATCCCTTGTAAATCAGGATTATACCATTATCGGTGGTGTAGATGCTGTTGTTGACATTTTAAATACCGTTGACCGAGGAACCGAAAAACATATCATGGAAACTCTTGAAATTGATGAGCCAGAGCTTGCGGATGAAATCAGAAAGAAAATGTTTGTTTTCGAAGATGTTTTGTTGCTTGATGACAGAGCGATACAAAGAGTGTTACGTGATGTTGATAATAATGATTTGGCAGTTGCACTAAAGGGAGCTAATGAACAAGTTCAAAACGCTATCTTTAATAATCTATCAAAGCGTTTAGCAGCTATGATTAAAGAAGATATGGACTTTATGGGACCAGTACGAATGAAAGATGTAGAAGAAGCACAACAGAAGATTGTAAACATAATCAGAAAACTGGAAGATTCAGCTGAAATCGTTATTTCCAGAGGTGGAGGAGACGAAATCGTTGTCTAATTTATTGAAAGGCGGATATTTTTCGTATCAAAAAGAAGAAGCAAGAGTGATTGATTCTAATGAGTTGGTCGCTTGGAGATTAGAAAAACTTGCGACCGAAATGGAACAAACCTCAAAAGATAGTATGCAGAATGAGGATGGTTTCCAGGAGGGTCTTGATGCATTGCGGGTTGGTCAATTGTTTGAAAATTACTCTGAACCTTTGGATGAAGGCATAGAAATTGACAGAAGTGTCATAAAAGCGCCAGCGGTACAGGAAGGACCAACCTATGAAGAAATTATGGAACAAGCAAGACAGGAAGCAGATCAGATAATTAGAGATGCTATGGAAGAGGCTTCAGAGCAGAAACAGCAGATTTTAGAAAAAGCGCATAAGGAAGGATTTCAGGCTGGCTATGATGACGGAATGAAAGAAGTATCTGCTATTAAAGCTGAGCTAAGTGAGAAATCAAATCAGCTGGAGGAGCAATTCGAAAAGAGAATAGAGGAATTGGAGCCACTATTCATAGATAATTTAACCAGTATCTATGAGCATATTTTTCATGTTCAGTTATCGGGTAACAAAGAAATTATTTTCTTTTTAATACAAGATGCGGTGCGTAAAATTGAAAATACAAAGAATTTTATCATACATGTTTCAAAAGCAGACTATGGATTTGTTTCCATGCAAAAAAAAGAGCTTTTGGCAGGTGTTGCAAATTCTGATACGGCAGAAATTGTGGAAGATATGACATTAAAGGCGAATGAATGTTTTATTGAAACTTCAGGAGGAATTTTTGATTGTAGTTTAGATACACAACTGAAGGGACTCTCAAAGGAACTAAAATTATTATCGTACGTAAAACCAGCAAATTAGAATAATAGGGTATAAGAGTTTATGATAGATTTTGAAAAATATCAAAATGTTAAAGAAAAAACTTTTTATAAAAAGCTTGGGAAAGTAGTAAATGTAGTAGGACTTACTATAGAATCTCTTGGACCGGATGCAAGACTTGCAGATATGTGCAAAATTATCCCGGATGATGAAACGAAACCCTCAATTCTAGCTGAGGTAGTCGGATTTAAAGATAGCAAAACGTTATTAATGCCATATGAAAGTACAGAGGGAATAGGGAGCGGATGTATTGTTGAGAATCTTGGACATCCTCTTATGGTTCCGGTTGGAGAACAGCTTTTGGGAAAATCGCTTGATGGACTTGGAAGACCAACGGATGGAAGTGAATTAATATTCAATGAGGAATATCCAGTAGAAGCAAAGCCACCAGATCCCATGGCAAGAGAAATTATTCACGAAGTACTTCCACTAGGTGTAAAGGCAGTTGACGGTCTGATTACGGTTGGTAAAGGTCAAAGAATTGGTATCTTTGCAGGTTCGGGTGTTGGAAAAAGTACATTGCTGGGAATGTTTGCACGTAACACAAAGGCTGATATTAACGTTATAGCTTTAATTGGAGAGCGTGGCAGAGAAGTAAGAGAATTCATTGAAAGAGATCTTGGAGAAGAGGGTATGAAACGCTCTGTAGTAGTCGTTGCTACCTCGGACAAACCAGCTCTTGTTAGGAATAAGGCAGCTAAAACGGCTACCGCAATTGCAGAGTACTTTCGCGATCAAGGAAAAGACGTTTTACTTATGATGGATTCCTTGACTAGATTTTCAATGGCACAAAGAGAAATAGGACTTGCGAGTGGGGAGCCTCCTGTTACAAGGGGATATCCACCAAGTGTTTATGCAGAAATGCCGAAACTCTTAGAACGAGCTGGAAACGCTACAAAAGGTTCCATAACGGGCTTATATACGGTATTAGTAGATGGTGATGATTTTAACGAGCCAATTACCGATACTGCAAGAAGTATCTTGGATGGTCATATTATGTTAAGTAGGAAGCTTGGACATAAGAATCATTATCCCGCAATTGATATTTTACAAAGTATCTCAAGATGTATGAGTCAAATAGCTACAAAAGAACATAAAGTGCTGGCTGGAAAATTAAAAAATGTAATGGCTACGTATAATGAAGCTGAGGATTTGATTAACATTGGCGCATATAAGAACGGTTCTAATCCTAATATTGACTATGCAATTAAAAAAATTGATAAAGTAAATGGGTTTTTGCTGCAGGATGTAGAAGCAAGATTTACCTTTTTAGAGGTAAAGGATCTTCTTGGTAAAATATTTGAAGAATCATAGGTCAGGAGGATCTTATGGCTAGATTTCAATACCGAATGCAGAACATATTGAATATTAAATTAAAACTGGAAGAACAGGCTAAAAACGATTATGCAATCGCTAGAGTCAAACTGAATGAAGAGGAAGATAAACTAAAAAAACTTCAAGATAGAAAAATAGACTATGAAGAAAAAAATAGAAAATTATTAGAAACCAAATTGAAATTAAAAGATATTTTTGAAAATTATCGTGCGATAGAAGTTTTAAAACAACTGATTAAAAATCAATTAGTCAACATAAAAAAAGCAGAAGCAGACTTAGAAGTACAAAGGTTGCGGTTACAGGAAGTTATGCAAGAAAGAAAAACGCATGATAAACTGAAGGAAAAGGCTTTTGAGGAATTTGTAAAGGAAGAAAATTCTAAAGAAAGCAAAGAAATTGATGAACTGACAAGCTATTTGTACGGTAAAAAGATAGACCGGAAAGGGACGGAAAACTAAATGGCAAGGAAAGAGGAGGAGCAAACACCTGTAGAAGCTCCGAAAATAACAAAGGAAGATAAGAAGAAAATTCAAGAAGAAAAAAAACGCCTGAAGGCAGAAATGAAGGCTCTCAAAAAGGAAAGCAAGGAAGCAGCTGCTTTAGAGGATGACGATGAAAAAGGTGGAGTTTTATCTATCGTTTTTGTCACGGCATTTATTGTTCTTATCTGGCTTGCAATTCTCGGCCTTTTGATAAAACTTGACGTAGGAGGATTTGCTTCCGCTGTTTTACGACCGGTATTAAAAGATGTTCCTGTAATTAATAAAATTTTGCCAGCTGCTAAAGGAGAAGAGGGAGAGGCAGATCTCTATTATGGATATGACTCTATGGAAGAAGCAGTGCAAAGGATAAAGGAACTTGAATTAGAACTCCAAGAAGTCCAAACAACAAAAAATGAAGATACCAGCGTTGTAGATGATTTAAAAGCTGAAATTAAGAGACTTAAAACCTTTGAAGATAATCAGGTAGAGTTTGAAAAAATTAAAAATGAGTTTTACAATGAAGTGGTTTATGCAGAAAATGCGCCAGATGTTGAAAATTATAAGAAATATTACGAAGAGATTGATCCTACCAATGCAGAGATTTTGTATAAGCAAGTAGTTGAGCAGGTGGAATATAATAAAGAAATTGAAGATTATGCAAAAGCATATTCTTCAATGAAGCCCAAACAGGCAGCTGGCATACTGGAAGCTATGACGGATGATTTGGATCTTGCCTCAAAAATATTACTACAAATGTCATCGGATCAAAGAGGAAGTATTTTGGGCGTTATGGATCCAGAAGTTGCAGCAAAACTAACTAAAATCATGGATCCAGAGAAATAAGTAATTAATAAAATAATATTGAGTTATAAAATTCACTAAATTTATCGCTGGAAAATGACGATATATTCTTTGATAGTAATCTCCATGGAGGGAGTTATTATAGAGCACATTGAAAACTAAATGAAAGGAGGAATAAGATGACAAGCAGAACTGTAACAGAACTAAATTCACTAATTGGAAATGTTACAAATGTAAAATCTACAAGCAGTACCACAAGTGTTCAGCCAAATGAATTTCATCAGGTGATGAATTCAGCAGCAAATGAAAAAAACGCAAGTGATATGCAACAGGACAATGCACAGAAAACCAGAAGCAATACGATGATAGATAAGTCCAAGAGTCTTGATAGGAAGTTAGAAAAAACTTCTAAAAGTCAAGAGGAGCTTAATGAAAATCAGGATTTGGGAGGCGAGGTAAAGAAAATTACCGAAGAAATTGCCGAAGTAATGAAAGAAAAATTAGGTGTAACGGATGAAGAATTAAATGAGGCTATGGAACTGTTAGGTTTCCAAATGGTTGATTTGTTAAAAGTAGAAAATATTACTAGTCTTGTTTTACAAATAACAGGAGTAGATAATACCATGCAGCTCCTGACGGATGAAAATCTTTATAGTAATTATAAGGATATTCTGAATACCGTTAGTGAATGTTTGGAATCTTTACAAAGTGAATTTAGTATTACAACAGATGAATTAAAACAAATACTAGATGATATGCATCAACCAATCACAGATGAGCCACAATTAAATGAGAAAAATGTTGAAGGACTTAAAGATAGTGTGGATGAATCGAAGCTGTCAGAGCAGGAAACAAATACTGATTCCGAAAATGATCCTATCGTAATTGTCAAGGATGAGAGAATAGTATCTCTGCACAATCAGTCAGAAACAAAAGAAAGTGAAGTGGTTGAAAGCCAGCCAGTGAATGAACTGACTGAAAAAAATGAGTCAAAGCAAGATATGAGTCAGTCAGGCCAGAATCTTTTTTCGGGTAGTGGAAATTCTGGGGAAACAAGAGAAATATTCACTTCTGTAGAGAGTACATCTTTTTCATCAAATTTGCCTGAAGCAAATACAGAACAGATTATGAAACAGATTGTGGATCAAATCAAGATTACTCTAAAGCCGGAAATGACCATAATGGAAATGGAATTGAATCCAGCTAGTTTAGGTAAAGTAGGTGTTCAAATCGAGGCTAGAAATGGAGCAGTAACCGCTCAGTTCACAGCACAAAATGAGGCAGTAAAAGCTGCAATTGAAAGCCAGATGACTTTGCTTAAAGATAGTATGAGTGAGCAGGGAATAAAAGTAGACGCAGTAGAAGTAACCATTGCAAGTCATGAATTTGAAAGAAATTTGCAACAAAATGAAGGTGGTAATGGAAAAGAGCAAAAGAATGACGCTAAAAGTACAAGAAGAATTAATTTAAGTCTCACCGAAGAGGAACTTACAGAGGAAGAAGAAATAGTAAAGGATATGATGGTACAAAATGGAAACACCATTGACTATACCGCATAAGGAAGGAGAATAAATGAGTGATTTAGCAGCATCAGTAGTAAATGGAAAAATAAGCTCCACAACATCTTCAAGCAGTAATTCTACAAACACGAATCCTTCAAGCCTTGATAAAAATGCTTTTTTAAATCTTTTAGTAGCTCAGATGAAATACCAAGACCCATTGGAGCCAACATCAAATACAGAATATATTTCGCAGTTTGCAACATTCTCACAGTTGGAAGAAATGCAGAATGTGACAGCAGCGCTAGATATGCAAAGAGCATCTTCGCTGGTTGGAAAGTATGTTACTATGAATATTACCAATTCAGTGACGGGGGCAACGGAGAGTATATCGGGCAGAGTGGATTATGTGGAAACACAGAATGGAAAGACGTACTTATATATTAACGATTCACCTTATTCAATTGATGATTTAGAGACGGTATGGGATGCTGATTATTTAGATGCTTACAAGCTTGCGAGTTCTTTTGCAACGACTCTGGCAGCATTACCTTCTACAGATAACCTCACATTGAGTTATGAAAAGAGTATTACGGAACTTAGAAGTACATATGACAGTATGAGCACTTACCAGAAATCGTTTATTGCTGCTAGCTTAGTAAAAAAATTGACAGAAGCAGAGACAAAGATAGCAGAACTTAAAAAGATAGCAGAGGCAGAATCCGCAAGTGAATGATATGCATGGAGGCACGAAATTCAGGAGGAGTGGAAATGAAAATTCAAAATAGTGGATTACCTTCCATCGACCAGCTTAGCAGCCAATATTTAAAAGGAAAGCAAAGCAATGCTTTTGTTAATGGTACGAGAGAGGAATTATCCTTTGAAGAAATATTAAAATCCCGTCAGCAGATAAAAACTTCTGTGGATAACGGAGAAGTAAAGTTTTCTAAGCATGCTTCCATGAGACTGAGTGACAGAAATATAGAACTTTCCAAAGAGCAGTTAGAGAGGCTGAATGATGGGACACAGAAGGCAAGTGAGAAAGGAATCAGCGAGTCTTTAGTATTAGTAGATGACTTAGCATTTATTGTTAATGTTAAGAACAACACTGTCGTCACAGCAATGGATCAGACAGAAACAAATAAAAATATATTCACCAATATTGATGGTGCCGTAATTGCTTAGCTGGACCTTTGCAAATGGGAGCTAAAGAAGTTTGAATGACAGAAAACTTCTAATAAAATTACGGAATAAGGCTTAGGAGGTCATTTATTATGATGAGATCGTTGTATGCTGGTGTGTCTGGATTAAAAACACATCAGATTAAAATGGATGTTATAGGTAATAACATCGCAAACGTAAATACAGTTGCTTATAAATCAAGCTCCATTACATTTAGTGAATTAATGTATCAAACATCGCAAAATGCATCAGGTCCAAATGCAGCAACAGGCAGAGCTGGTATTAACCCCAAACAGATTGGTCTGGGTGTTAAAGCAGGTGCTATTTCTACAGCTATTGAAGATCCAGGTGCTTCACAAAATACAGGAAATCCATTTGATGTTCAAATCAATGGAGACAGTTTCTTTATTGTGAGTGATGGTTTGAGTAATTATTTTACAAGAGCAGGTGCTTTTAATGTTGACGTAAACGGTACCCTCTGCATGAAAACCAATGGATATACGGTACAGGGATGGACGGCAGAAGCTGATGGCAGTATTAATAAAAATAATGTTGGGCCACTTCAGATTATGTCAACAAAAACAATGTCATCAGATGCAGAAGCTACTACAAAAGGATATTTAACGGGAATTATCGATAAGAATGATTCACAGTTAGCAACCGGACAGGTTGCAACAATGTCAATTTATGATTCCAAGGGATATAGCTATACCGTTAAATTTTCTGTAACAGAAACGGCTACAGAGGGTCAGTATACATTAAAATGCTCTGATATTTTGGACTCTAATACAAAGTCTATTTTTGCCAGTATGAGTGCGGCTGACAAGCAGACGGCATTGGATAAATTAATCAATAGTAATGCGGCTTCTACCACCGTGGAATATGATACTGTAAAAGGCGGATTAACATCAGTAGGTGGTGTAACAACCGCAACTGGATTTATTTTTAATGCTACAAGCCTTTCTGGTATTAATGCTGCTTTTTCTACAAACATAGATGTAGATCTTAGCACGACAAAGAATGTAGATAATAAAGGGACAAGTACGATTGCGGGACAGGCGGGTACGGTTGCAAATAAGGCAGTTGGTGCAGGACGAACAACTGGGGAGATGGATAGTCTTGCAATCCAGACAGACGGTAAGATTGTTGCTACCTATACGAATGGAGTGACAAAGACGTTAGGTCAGATTGCTGTTGCTAACTTTGCGAATCCATCGGGTCTTAAGAAAGAGGGAGACAACCTTTATTCTGCAACGATGAACTCAGGTGAATTCGATGGTGTTGGTAAGGACATTACGCAAGATGGCGGAGGGTTTTCTACGGGTGTATTAGAAATGAGTAATGTTGATTTATCTTCTGAATTTACGGAGATGATTACAACTCAGCGTGGATTCCAGGCAAATAGTAGAATTATAACGGTATCGGATACGATGATTGAAGAACTTGTAAATCTGAAGAGATAAGTGTGAAGTGTGAGAAGTAATTCTAAGGAGTGAAAATACTACTCCTAAGAATTACTAAATCTCACACAGGAAGAATCCGCAAACGGATTCTTCTCATTGATTATTTGTGCCGCATGAAGCGGCATGTTTAGAAGTGTGAAAAGATAATGGGTTATACAACCTTAAGGGATATGTAAAAGGGAACATTTTGGTTCCCTTTTTTACATTAATATCCATAAAAAAAGTGGTAATTTCAGGGTAGAAGAAAGGAAGGGTTGTTTATATGATAGAAGTAACTAAATTGAATGATGTGAAAATACTTATAAATCCTCAGGTTATTGAAATAATAGAGGAAACACCAGATACAGTCATATCTTTTACAACGGGTAGAAAAATAATTGTAAAAGAAAGTAGACAAGAGTTGAAAAATCTTGTAAAATCGTATAGAAAAGAACTTTATGCGGATTAATTCGTTTTAAAGTTATTAATAAAAGATTAGGTAGGTGACAAATTTGGATTTAGCATCCATTTTGGGATTGATTATATGTATTGCTTTGGTAGTGATTGCAATCGTTTCAGGTGATAAGGGATTTGCTGCACTTGGTGATTTTGCTGATTTTCAATCAGTATTAATTACAATTGGTGGTTCGTTTTGTGCAATTCTTGCTTCGAATACAATGTCAGATTTTATTGGAGGATTAAAGAGTATCACATTGGTTTTCAAAACTCCAGCTATAGATGCACCTGGAATTATCAAAAAGATTATTGAGTTATCCAATGTAGCACGTAAAGAAGGACTTTTGTCCTTAGAAGAAGCAGCTTCAGACTTAGAAGATGCATTCTTAAAAAAAGGAATATTGCTAATTGTTGATGGTACGGATCCGGAGTTGGTTCGTGCTATATTAGAGACTGAACTTGTGAGTATAGAGGGTAGACATAAACAAAAAATAGGGTTTTGGGAGAGTGTTGGAAGTATGGGACCTGCTTGGGGAATGATAGGTACTTTAGTAGGACTGATTAACATGCTTTCCAATATGGATGATGCAGCATCAATTGGACCTTCTATGTCAGTAGCTCTTATTACTACTCTGTATGGATCTATGCTTGCCAACTGGATTTGTATACCGGTAGCCTCTAAACTAAAAGTAAATAATGCTTCTGAAATAATGGTAAAGGAAATTATGATTGAGGGTCTTTTATCGATACAGGCAGGAGAAAACCCACGTGTTATTGAGGAAAAACTGAAATCATTTTTATCCCCTAAGGAACGAAGCAGTATTGGAGAAAAAAATGATGGAGGTGAGGTCTGATGGCAAGGAAAAGACAGGAAGATACTCCACCACCAGGATCCCCGGCATGGATGTCGACCTTTGGAGATATGATGAATCTTCTATTATGCTTTTTTGTTCTTTTGTTCTCAATGTCAACGGTGGACGCTCAAAAGTTTGAAATGATTGCAGCTTCTTTTGCGCAAAGCTTTAGCATTCTGCCAGCAGGAGGAGCATCTGTTGGCGATGGAGTTATGATTAGCAACGGAGTAAGTCAGTTAAGTGAATTGGATCAATATATAAGTAGTATGGGAAAAGCAGCTGAATCTGATTCTGATTCAGAAAACAAATTAGATGAAATTGCGGAAGAGCAACTTAAAAAATCTGAGGAACTGGCAGAAAAAATTAAAGAATCAATTGATGAACAAAAGTTGGAAAAGGAAGTAGATATTAATTTTACTTCTCAATATGTTTTGCTTACAATGAATGGTGCATTGTTGTTTGACTCAGGTGAGTCGGATATTAGGGAGGATGCAGTACCAGTGTTAGATAAGGTTGGACTGATTTTACAACGATATGCAGAAAGTGTTATTGAAATTGAGGGACATACAGACAATGTACCAATCAGTAACAGCCGATTTGCAAATAATGATGAACTATCAAGCTTCCGTGCTCTTGCGGTTTTTGATTATTTTTTGAAAAATACAACCCTTAATCCAGCAATGATAAAACATTCTGGCAGAGGAGAATACGTTCCTATAGCAGATAATTCTACAGTAGAAGGCAGAGCAAAAAACAGAAGAGTTGAAATTAAAATTTATCATACCCTGAGCACAGAGTAAGATATAATAGAATGATTATAAGTTTAATATATAAAAATATGGAAAGAAAGTTTTAGTGAGAGTGGGGAAAAATATGAAAAAGAATTTAATTTCAATTGTTATTCTGGCTTTACTTATTGTAAATATTGTTATGACGGCTATTATGATGTTTACAATTATTCCAGCAAATAAGAAAACAATTTCTTTGGTGGGAGATATTGCCAGTGTCATGAACCTGGAGTTGACAAATTCGCTGGAGGGTACAGCTGAAACGAATACGGAGGTCAGTGTTGATGATACTGCAATGTATGATATAGCAGATCAACTCACTATTACATTAAAAAAAGGCGAAGATCAGAAAAATCATTATGCTCTTGTATCAGTATCGTTATGTATGAATACAAAAGATGAAGATTATAAAACTTATGGAGCTGACATTGCAACCAAGGAAAGCTTAATTAAAAGTGAAATCATTGATGTAATCGGAAATTATACATATGAAGAGATGCAAGCGTTAGAAACAGATGATATACAGAATGAAGTACTTAAAAAAATTCAATCTGTCTATGATTCTCAATTTATATATAAAGTTGCCTTCCGTGATATAAATACACAGTAAAAAATAGTACTTAATCAGGGAGGTGAATTTGAAATGGGCGAGGTGTTGTCCCAAAATGAGATTGATAGTTTATTACAGGCGTTAAGTACTGGAGAACTAGATGTAGACGATATAAAAGAAAATTCGGATCGACAAGTTAAAAATTATGATTTTAAACGTCCTGCAAAATTTTCAAAAGAACATTTACGTACTTTGGAAATTATTTTTGAACACTATAGCAGACTTTTATCTACAAACTTGCCAGTATATTTACGAAAAAATATTCAAGTCAGTGTGGTAAACTCAGAAGCATTAACTTTTTCAGAATTCACTAATTCATTGTCAAATCCGGTACTTCTTGGAATTGTCAATTTCGCACCATTGAATGGTAATATTATGATAGAGTTGGCAGCGAACTTAGGATATGCTATGATTGATAGGATGTTAGGTGGTCAGGGTTTGCCGTTAGAAAAAAGTAGAGAATTTTCAGAAATAGAGCTTTCCATTATTGAAAAGATAATTGTGATATGTGTGAGACTTTTAAGGGAACCGTGGAAGAATGTAATTGAAATTGGTCCCGTTTTGGAAAGAGTAGAAACAAATCCGCAGTTTGCCCAGATCATTGCTCCAACTGAAATGATATCCATAGTTACACTCGATATGAAGGTTGGTGATGTAGAAGGTCTGATGAATATATGTCTTCCATATTTTACTTTGGAAAGTATTATGGACAAGCTCAATACAAAGTACTGGTTTTCAACAATGCAGGATAAGACGGATGAGAAGTATCAGGAACACATCGAATATTTAATTAAAAGAGTGAATATGCCCATTAAGGCGGTACTTGGTTCTAGTTCTATCTCTGTAAACGATTTTATTAATCTACAACTTGGAGATATTATTCGATTAGATACAAAGGTAGATGAAGAATTAAATATTTATGTTGGAAATATAAAAAAATTTACTGCGTTACCAGGTGCATCAAAGGATGCATATGCAGTCAGAGTTACGTCAGTAATTAGAGAGGAGGAATAATTGGATGGATGGAATGTTATCTCAAGATGAGATAAATGCATTACTGAATGGTATGGCAAATGGAGAAACGATAGAAGAACCGGCGGTGAGTAATACAGAATCAAAATTAGCCGATGATTCGAATCAAGCACAGCCAATCAGTAGTGAAGATGCATACTTAACAGATGTGGAAAAAGATGCGATTGGGGAAGTAGCTAATATCAGTATGGGTACTTCGGCTACAACTCTTTATTCCTTGGTAAATAGAAAAGTAAATATTACAACACCTGTTGTTACATTGGCTACATGGGATACTGTAACAAGTGAGTATGAAAAGCCGTGTGTATTTATACAAATCAAATACAAATTAGGATTAGATGGAACCAATATTTTAGTTTTGAAAGAATCCGATGTAAAAATCATTACGGATCTTATGATGGATGGTGATGGTACAAACATCGAGGGTGAATTGGGAGAACTTCATTTAAGTGCTATATCAGAAGCGATGAACCAGATGATGGGATCTTCAGCCACTTCTCTTTCTTCCATGCTTGGTAGAATGATAGATATCAGCCCACCAGAAGCAAGTTTAATTGATATGTCTAGTTTTATGAAGGCAGATGATATTGCACCATTTTTATCAGGAACATTTGTGAAAATTTCTTTTCGTATGCAGATTGATGAATTAGTAGATAGTACAATCATGCAGCTTTATCCAATTGACTTTGCCAGATCATTGTACGATCACTTTATTCATAACCAGGGTGCACTAGAGTCAAGTGAGGCTAAAAAGGAACCAGCACCAAGTATTATGCAACCAGAGCCAGCTTATCAGACACAACCCATGATGCAACAGCCGATGATGCAGCAACCCATGATGCAACAGCCGATGATGCAACAGCCGATGATGCAGCAACCCATGATGCAGCAACCGATGATGCAGCAGCCAATGATGCAACAGCAAATGATGCCAATGCAGAACGTTAATATTCAACCAGCTCAGTTTCAGAGTTTTTCTAGTGATATTAACATGTTGCAAAGTCAAGAAAACATAAATTTAATTAAAGATGTACCATTGGAAGTGACAGTGGAACTTGGACGTACACATAAGTCAATAAGTGAAATATTAGAATTTGCACCAGGTACCATTGTAGAGCTTGATAAAATAGCCGGTGAACCAATCGATGTTTTAGTGAATGGAAAATATGTTGCAAAGGGTGAAGTAGTTGTTATTGAAGAAAGTTTTGGAGTAAGGGTAACTGAAATTATTAAATAAGAGGAAAAAATAGGAGTGAAAAAACATGGCAAAAAATATTTTAGTTTGTGATGATGCCGCATTTATGCGAATGATGATCAAGGATATATTAACCAAGAATGGTTATAATGTTGCTGGAGAAGCTGAAAATGGAGCGAAAGCAGTAGAGAAATATGCGGAATTAAATCCGGATTTAGTATTAATGGATATTACAATGCCAGAAATGGATGGAATCATGGCACTTAAGAAAATCAAAGCAAGTGATAGCAGTGCAATGGTGATTATGTGTTCAGCTATGGGTCAACAAGCAATGGTAATAGAAGCCATCCAAGCTGGAGCAAAAGATTTTATTGTTAAGCCATTTCAGGCTGAAAGAGTACTTGAAGCAGTCAAAAAAGTCGTAGGATAACTCAATGGATGGAATTCTATTATCTGGATGGGAAAGTATCCTACAGCTTGTTACCGTTTTTATTATATTTATATTTGTCCTGATTGTTACTTATGTAACGACAAGATGGATAGGAAATTTTCAAAAAACTCAACTCTCTGGTGGTAACATTCAAGTAATTGAGACATATAAGGTAACAAATAATAAGTTTCTTCAAATTGTAAAAATTGGTGATAAATATATTGCTATTGCAATCTGTAAGGATTCTATTACAATGCTGACTGAAGTAGATAAGGATGCTATCATTGTTTCAGAAATCAAGGATTCTCTAAATGTAAATGAATCATTTAAAGATTTATTAGAGAAAGCAAAGCAAATTTTACCTAAGAAGTAGGCGGTGCTATGTTTTATAAATTAGAAAAAGGGCATATGGTTTTATGGAAATCTTTATGCCTTGTATTTTGTATAGGAATATTGACGATTTTTAGCAGCTGTCGTGTATATGCAACAGATACTACTGGAAATTATGATCGTATAGGTCTTTCGGAAGAAGGGTCCAATCCATCTACCGTCATAACACAACCGGGGGAATCAGATACCGCAGACGATTTGAAAGAATTAAATGTAGGTAATAATTTGTCGGTTACTTATGATGATGGGAATGGTAATTTATCAGGTTCTCTTCGAATCTTAATTATTTTAACACTAATTGCAATTGCACCTACTCTGATTATAATGCTAACCTCGTTTACACGAATTCTGATCGTGTTACATTTTACCAGAGCAGCCATTGGTACCCAGACAGCGCCACCTAATCAAGTGCTGATTGGGTTAACTTTGTTTTTGACTTTCTTTATAATGAATCCAGTCATCACACAAATTAATGATACAGCAATTAAGCCATTTGATGCAGGTGAAATAACGCAGCAGGAATTTATGGATACAGCGATGGAGCCTTTGCGTGAATTTATGTATGAACAAACACAGACAAAAGATGTCCGATTGTTTTTAGATATTGCAAAAATGGAAAATGTAGAAACTTTAAAGGATATTCCGAATATGGTTCTGATTCCAGCTTTTATCATAAGTGAATTAAGAACATCATTTATCATTGGATTTCTAATCTATATTCCGTTTATTGTAATTGATATGGTAGTTGCCTCAACGTTGATGTCTATGGGTATGATGATGCTCCCACCAACTACAATTTCAATGCCATTCAAAATACTACTATTTATTCTTGCAGATGGATGGAATTTGGTGATTGGTAATTTGGTCAAAACATTTTATTGACCTGACAGAAAGGAGAGTACTAAATGACGATAGAAACCGTTACAGATATCACTACGAAAACTTTATACACCATTATTATTACGGCAGCACCATTACTACTTATTTCATTGGTCATTGGTCTCATTATAAGTATTTTTCAAACGGTTACTTCCATTCAGGAGCAAACACTTACTTTCGTACCAAAGATTCTAGCAGTTTTTTTTGGAATCATGTTATTAGGTCATTGGATGCTAAATAATATGGTATCGTTTATGGTAGAGCTTTGGTCGGATTTTTCAATTTATATTAAGTAGGTGAATGAAATGCCAATTAATTATGCATTTTCAGTTCAAGATTTAGAGTTTTTTTTATTGATTTTTGTAAGAGTAACTTGCTTTATTTATATTGCTCCTTTTTTTGGAATGCCAAATACTCCATCTAGAATTAAGGTTGGACTCGGCATTTTCATTTCCATTTTAATCTATCAATTTATTGTTCCACATCAGATATTAGATTATTCGACAGTACTTGGCTTCGCAGTTTTGGTTTTAAAAGAAGCTATTGCGGGGCTTCTCATAGGATTCGGTGCAAATATTTGTAATACAATTATATTATTTTCAGGGAAAATTATGGATATGGAAATTGGACTATCAATGGTTAGTCTTTTTGATCCAGTCACTAAAGAGCAGGTAGGATTTACCGGTGTCCTATATGAGTATAGTGTCCTATTATTGTTAATTGTAACGGACATGCATCAATTTATTTTGAGAGCGTTTATTGATTCCTATCAACTGATTCCTACAGCTGGTATTATTTTAAAATCAGATCATTTAATGGAATCAATGGTACAGTTTATGACAGATTACTGTGTGATTGGATTCAGAATTTGCCTACCCGTTTTTGCTACAATTTTATTGTTAAATTCAATTCTTGGTATATTAGCTAAGGTCGCACCGCAAATGAATATGTTTTCTGTTGGTATGCAGTTAAAAATATTGGTAGGACTTACCATTTTATTTTTAACAGTACGTTTGCTCCCTGGTATTTCGGACTTTATTTTTACTGAAATGAAAAAGATGATGGTATCATTTATAGGAGGTCTTTATTAATGGATGAGATGAAATATCTACTCACCCTTGACCTTCAGTTTTTTGCTAAGGAGGGTCCGGGAGGCGAAAAAACAGAGGAGCCTACTGAAAAAAAATTAACCGATGCCAGAAAAGAAGGGCAGGTTGCAAAAAGTAAGGAACTAGGGAATTCTGTTAGCTTGATTGCGCTATTTCTTGTGTTAAAATATGGTGTTGGATATTTAGCTACTCAATTTTTAGAAACATTTCATATGATTTACAATAAGATACCAGATTATGCAACATTTACGGAAGGAACATTATCAAGTAAAGATTTTTCAGCACTAATTGGTCAAGTAATTCTCAAAATCGTAATGATGTTACTTCCAGTTTTTTTGATTGGTGTTGTGGTTGCTTTTCTTTGTGATATTGTACAGGTAAAATGGAAACCAACTACAAAGCCTTTAAAACCTAAATTCAAGAACTTAAATCCATTAAAAGGTGTAAAAAGACTTTTTTCAAAAGAGAAATTGATGGAATTATTTCAATCAATTATAAAAATAGGTATTATAGCTTATGTAGCATATAATACATTGAAGGAACAAATAGGTGTTATTTATCTTCTATACGATATTCCATTAACTCAGGCTGTTTTAACTGTTGGGAAAATAGCGATTAATGTTGGCTTAAAAATCAGCACTATTTATTTTATTTTAGGTCTTGCAGATTTTGCCTATCAGAAATGGAAATTTCATGATGATATGAAAATGACAAAGCAAGAAATTAAAGATGAGTGGAAGAATTCAGAGGGTGATCCACAGGTTAAAAATAAAATAAAACAAAGAATGAGAGAAGCATCTCAAAGAAGGATGATGCAGAGTATTCCCGAGGCAGATGTTGTAATCACAAACCCAACACATTTTGCTGTAGCAATCAAATACGAT
The DNA here is from genome assembly GCA_028694115.1 of Lachnospiraceae bacterium. The sequence continues at coordinate 98,102 of JAQUUB010000009.1, read as the reverse complement.
AGTAAAGTGGCCGATGCACCAATTGTAACCGCCAAGGGTCAAGATTTTCTTGCACAGAAAATTAAGGGAATTGCAAAAGAAAATAATATTGAAATTGTAGAGAATAAACCACTAGCCAGAATGCTTTATCATAATGTCAATATAGGAGAAATGGTGCCTCCAGAATTGTACCAATCAGTAGCGGAAGTATTAGCATTTGTATATAATTTGAAAGAACGGGTTGAATAACCTGAAAATACGATAGGAGGGGAAACAAAGTGAAGTCAATAAAGATTCAAGATTTAGGCATTGCTTTATATTTATTAGCTGCATTTGTATTTCTAATTGTTTCCATTCCTTCATGGATGTTGGATATTTGCTTGGCTATTAATATAGCAATTGCATTTACAATATTATTTAGAACCATTTTTTCAAATGAAGTATTGGATATGTCACTTTTTCCAACCATTTTATTATTTACAACCATTTTTCGAATTGCATTGAATGTATCCTCCACAAAACTTATCCTAACTACAGGAAATCCGGGAAATGTTGTACAGACATTTGGTGAATATGTTGGAGGAAATGACTTAATTGTAGGCGCAATTGTATTTATTATCTTGATTGTCATTCAGTTTATGGTAATTAATAAAGGATCTGAAAGAGTTGCAGAAGTAACAGCCAGATTTACGCTAGATGCGATGCCAGGAAAACAAATGGCAATTGATGCTGATTTGAATACTGGTGCAATTGATGATGCAGAAGCAAAAAAACGAAGAGAAAAAATACAGCAGGAAGCATCCTTTTTTGGATCAATGGATGGTGCTGTAAAGTATGTAAAAGGAGATGCTACCGCAGGTCTTATTATTACAGCAGTCAATATTATTGGCGGTCTAGCGATGGGCGTTTTACGTCAGGGTTTATCATTTACTGATGCAATGAATAAATATTCTGTTTTGACAATTGGTGATGGATTAGTATCTCAAATCCCTTCATTGCTGATATCTTTGTCAACAGGTATCCTTGTTACGAAGGCAAGCAAGGATGCGGATTTTGGTTCTGTATTAATTAGTCAATTATTTGGTGTACCAAAAGTTTTATATTTTGTTGGCGCAACAATTTCTTTTCTTGGAATTGTAACTCCGCTAAATCCAGTTATTTTTGTTACCCTTGGTATGCTATTTATAGTCACAGGCAGAATAATTGCAAATCAGGTAGAGGTAAAACAAATTGAATCAGAAGTTGATAGAGATGAGATTTCAGCAGAAGAAATTAGAAAACCAGAAAATGTTGTATCCTTATTACAGGTAGATCCAATTGAACTGGAATTTGGATATGGAATCATTCCTTTAGCAGATGTTAACCAGGGTGGTGATTTACTTGATCGTGTTGTTATGATTCGTAGGCAGGTAGCGCTTGAACTTGGTACAGTTGTTCCAATTATTCGTTTAAGGGATAATATACAGTTAAATCCGAATCAGTATATTATTAAGATAAAGGGAATCCAAGTCAGTGAAGGAGAAATTCTTTTTGATCATTATATGGCGATGAATCCTGGATTTGTAGAGGAAGAAATCACGGGTATTCCGACTTTTGAACCTTCCTTTCACTTGCCAGCAATATGGATTACGGAGGGCCAAAGAGAACGGGCTGAAAGTATGGGATATACAGTTGTTGACCCGCCATCTATTATTGCAACACATTTAACAGAAGTAATTCGTCAGCATATTAGTGAATTACTAACAAGGCAAGATGTTCAGAACCTGGTAAATAATCTAAAGGAAACAAATCCATCCCTTGTAGAAGAATTAACTCCAAAACAATTAGGACTTGGGGAAATTCAAAAAGTATTGCAGAATTTACTAAAAGAAGGTATTTCCATCAGAGATTTATTAACGATATTTGAAACACTTGCTGATTATGCAACGGTAACGAGAGATACGGATGTACTTACTGAATATGGTAGACAAAGTTTAAAAAGAGCAATTTCAGCCAAATATTTTATGCCTAATGAAGCAACAAGCGTAGTTACACTTGACCCTAAGGTTGAACAAGATATCATGGCAAGTGTAAAACAAACAGAGCAAGGTGCTTATCTTACATTAGATCCAGATAGAACGAAAGCAATCATGTCGTCAGTAGAAAATGAGATTGCGAAACTTGAAAATCTTGGGAAAAACGCAATTATAATTACTTCTCCCATTGTTAGAATGTATTTTAAAAAATTAACGGAAGACTATTTCAAAGACCTAATAGTTGTCTCATATAATGAAATAGACAACAATATTGAATTGCAATCCGTAGGGATGGTGACTGGCTAATGATAATAAAAAAATTTCAAGGAAAGACAGAAGTAGAAGCAACGGATTCTGCGAGAGCAGAGCTTGGTCAAAATGTTGTAGTTATGAATGTAAAGACTCTGAAAAAGAAGGGGTTTTTCAGGCTCTTTAAACCAACGTTAGTTGAAGTTACCGTTGCATTGGAAGATGAGCCAGATAAAATACCAGTTAAGAATACTGTGTTTAATCCAATTCAGAATGCTCAAATTATAAAAGACCCACCCAAAGAGGTTATTGATGAAAAAGAAAGTAGGGCAATCGAGGAAAAATTGGAAAAATTGCATTCGCTCATTCAATCCAATCTGGTAAGAGAAAGAGATGGTAGTGAGAAGGAAGAAGAAATAGAAGATACTTCAAATGAAACGGTTCAATTCATGAAGTTAATATACAATACATTAGTTGATAATGAGGTTGATGAAAAATATGCAAATGAACTCCTTGATGAGATAGGAAAAATGAATATGTCAGGAATGTCAATTGATTATATGATTTCTAATATCTATCAAAAGATGATTCTAAAATTTGGCCAACCAAAAGTAATTGAACCAGCACAAAACGGTCCCAAAGTTGTATTCTTTATTGGACCTACTGGTGTGGGAAAAACAACCACAATAGCGAAAATAGCGTCAAGATTTAGTGTTAATGAGAAGAAAAAGGTGGTTTTATTAACAACAGATACCTACCGTATTGCAGCAGCAGAACAGTTAAGAACATATGCTGAAATTCTTTCAGTGCCTTTTCATATTATCTATTCTATAGATGAGATAGAAAATGCATTTCAATCATATAAAGAATATGATTATATTTTAGTAGATACTGCTGGACATTCACATCAGAATGAGTCCCAAAAAGAAAGCATGAATCTTTATGTTCATTCGCTGGATTCGAAGGCAGAGGTCGAGGTTTATCTTGTTGTGAGTGCCACTACAAAGTATCGCGATTTACTAAGTATTACAGACACCTATACACAGATGATAAATTATAAGTTAATTTTTACAAAGTTGGATGAAACAACAACGATGGGTAATTTATTAAATTTAAGACTATACACAAAGGCTGATTTGTCCTATGTGACGTGTGGACAAAATGTACCTGATGATATAGAAAAATTCAACCCACAAACAACTGTAAAACAGCTTTTAGATGGAAAGTAGGGTTATTTTGGATCAGGCAGAACAACTAAGAAATATTATAAAAATGAATAATCAGGGTCCCAGACCTGTTGCAAGAGTCATCACTGTCACAAGTGGCAAGGGTGGTGTTGGTAAATCAAATGTGTCAATTAATCTCGCTGTTCAATTTAAAAAGATGGGATTAAACGTAATAATTTTTGATGCAGACTTTGGCTTGGCCAATATTGAGGTAATGTTTGGAGCAGTGCCTAATCACAATCTTGCAGATTTAATTTATCAGGGGAAAAATATTAGAGATGTCATTACATGGGGACCTATGGGAATTGGCTTTATATCTGGAGGATCAGGAATTGCAGGGCTATCTAATCTAAGAAAAGATCATATCAACTATTTGATTCATAATCTTGCAGAATTAGATACTCTTGCAGATGTGATTATCATTGACACAGGGGCAGGTATTTCAGATGCTGTACTGGAGTTCTTAGTTGCTAGTGATGAAGTATTGTTAGTAACAACGCCGGAACCGACATCAATTACAGATTCCTACTCTTTGCTAAAGACATTAAATCGACATTCTAGATATGATCGAGATAATACTACGATTAAAGTAATATCTAATAAAGTAGAGTCCCTTGATGAAGGATTGCTATTGTTTAATAAATTGAATATGGTTGTAACGAGATATCTCAAAATACCAATAGAGTATTTAGGTGCAGTACCGCAAGATCAATTGCTAAGTAGAGCGGTGATGCAGCAAAGCCCCGTGTCAATACAAAATCCAAGTGCAAGATCCTCAAAAGCATTTGAGACACTTACAGCAACTCTTATGGCCAAAAATGAAGAACAAGTACACAAACGAAGAGGTATGGCAGGATTTTTTTCAAATTTTGTAACCGGAAAAAAATTATTATAAAATATCACAATGTGGGGAGAGGGAGAATATGATTTCAAAATATGTAGCCCCTGGGGACAAAATAGATATTATGGCAGTTAAAGGGGAACAACTTGAAAATAAGGTAGAGGAAAGAGTTTACAAAACAGTTGTTTATGATGTGGTTTCTGATGATGAAATCAAAATTACAATGCCTATGGAAAAGGGAAAACTAATTTTACTTCCCGTTGAAGGAGAATATGATTTAACTTTTTATTCAACGGGTAATCTTTATCAGTGCTACGCCAAAGTAATCGAAAGATATAAGGCAAATAGCGTATTTGTATTATCGATGCAAATAACATCAAATTTAAGAAAATATCAGAGAAGAGAATACTATTGCTTAAACTGTATTCTGGACATGAAATGTATGAGTATCGATGATTCTAATCAAGATAATCCTTGCGAAAAAGTTGAATTTGTGGAAGCAGATTTCATGATGCAAGATGGAATTATCGTTGATATAAGTGGTGGTGGTGCTAGATTCATATCCACTGTGCAATTTGAAAAAGATACTTATATTCTTTTTAAATTCAATTTAAAAATTAGTGAAGAAAATGTTCCTTATCAGATAAAAGGGAAAATTATTAACTCAGAAGAAATAGAGCAAAGACCAGGAGAGTTTGAAAATAGAGTACAATTTTCAAATCTTAACAATGACGACCGAGAGGGAATTATCAAATTTATATTTGAAGAAGAAAGAAAAATACGTAGAAGAGAAAAGGGTTAAAAATATGTCGAAAAAAATCCTAATAGTTGATGACTCTGCACTCATGAGAAGACTGGCTTGTGATATAATAGAGTCAGATAGCAGATTTGAGGTAGAAGATTTCGCGCGCAACGGGTTTGATGCATTAGAATTATTAAAGAAAAAATCTTATGATGCCGTGATTTTAGATGTAAATATGCCTAGAATGGATGGACTTAATCTTCTGAGAGAACTGCAGAAACATAGGATAAAAGCAAATGTCCTCATGTTTTCTACAACGACATCAGAGGGAACAAGAGAAACCCTAGAAGCATTAGAGCTTGGAGCATTAGATTTTATCCAAAAACCCAACAATGCTATAGATGCGAATGAAAGCAAGTTCAAAGAGAAGTTTATTAAACTTCTCTGTATTGTCACAAAGTTACAGAAAAGTAAATCTGCAATGGTTTTTCCTAAAACTGCTATAACAAGAGAGCCACTGAAATTGAGGAAAGACACAAAGGTAACTGGAAATAAAATTGTTGCGATTGCCTGCTCAACAGGAGGCCCTAAAGCATTACAGCAGGTGATACCTAAACTTCCAGGAAGACTAAATGCACCAGTTCTTTTAGTTCAACATATGCCAGCAGGTTTCACGCAATCTCTGGCTGAACGCTTGAACTCCATGAGCCAGTTGAATGTAAAAGAAGCAGAAGAAGGTGATCTGGTTCAAAAAGGCTGGGTTTATGTGGCAGCAGGCGGGAGACATATGAAGGTTGCAAAAAGTGGGACAAATTACCGTATTTATTATACGGATGAGCCTACTAGAGAGGGTGTTAAACCTTGCGCAAACTATCTATTTGAATCTTTGATGGAGTCAAGTTATGATGAAATTAGTTGTGTTGTCTTAACTGGAATGGGTGCTGATGGCACAGAAGGAATTAGAAACTTAGAAACTAAAAAAAAGGTACATATAATTGCTCAAGATGAAGAGTCATGTGCAGTTTATGGAATGCCAAAATGTATCGTGGCTACAGGTTTAGTAAATGATGTGGTTACAATTGACAAAATAGCAGAAGCTATTATAAGAAACGTGGGGGTAAGTTGAAATGGATGTTAGCCAATACTTAGAGATTTTTCTCGACGAAACAAAGGAACATATTCAAAGCTTAAGCGATCATTTAATGATTCTTGAACAAGAGCCAGAAAATGAGGCTACAATTAATGAGATTTTCCGTGCGGCCCATTCCTTAAAGGGTATGGCAGGTACTATGGGATTTAAGAGAATGCAGAGATTAACACATGATATGGAGAATGTGTTTTCAGAAGTGCGTAATGGAAAAATGCGAGTGGAAAGTAGTCTTGTAGATGTACTTTTTCAAACATTGGATGCATTAGAAGAATATCTTCAGTCAATTCAAGAAACTTCAGAAGAGGGGACGAATGATAATGAACCTATTATTACGGCTTTGAATCAGATTTTAGAGGAGGGACTTGGTAAATCAGTAGGAAAGGAAGAACCTAAGATTGAAGTGAAAGCTCAAGCTGTCGCTGCACCTATACATACAGAGATAAAAGGAAAATGGCAGGATGTTGTGTTGGGCGAGATAGAACAGCATGTTATTACAGAGGCAATAATACAAGGAAAACATGTATACGGATTGACAGTAGTTGTTCAGGAAACTTGTATATTAAAAGCAGCCAGGGCTTTTTTGGTTTTTAAAGCGATAGAAGAATATGGTGAAATTATTATCTCAAGACCAAGTACACAAGATATTGAAGATGAAAAATTTGATATAGATTTTAGCGTTTATGTGATTGCTGATGCAGATTTGAGTACTATTATTGCAGCAGCTAAGAATGTATCAGAAATTGAAACAGTTATTGGTGAGGAAATAAATTTAAACACAGCAAAAGTAGAAAATGATGAGGCTACGGATATAGTAAAAAATGAAAACAATTCTGCTAATGTTGAAAAGGAACGAATCGAGCAACAAAAGAAACAAAATCAGCAAAATCAAAATGCTTCTAAAAAAGCAACAAATAAACCAGTCGTTAATAGAACGGTACGTGTTGATATTGAAAAATTAGATGTATTGATGAATTTAGTAAGTGAATTAATTATTGCAAAGAACAGTTTAGTTTCAGCAAGTACCAGTAGAGATAACGGAAATACAACCTTTAATGAACAAATAGAATATCTTGAAAGCGTAACAACAAATCTTCATGAGTCTGTTATGAAAGTTCGTATGGTGCCTATCGAGAGTGTTGTTCAAAAATTCCCTCGTATGATTCGGGATTTATGTAAAAAACTTGATAAAAAAATGGAATTGTATATGTCAGGTGAGGAAACAGAGCTTGATAGAACGGTTGTAGATGAAATTGGTGATCCACTAATGCATCTTTTGAGAAATAGTGCAGATCATGGTTTGGAAACGAATGAGGTTCGTATTCAAAGAGGTAAGCCTGAAGTTGGATCAATATTCTTAAATGCATATCAGGATGGAAATAACGTTGTCATTGAAGTTAAGGATGATGGTAATGGTATTGATGTTCAGGCAATAAAACAGAAAGCAATTGAGCGAGGAACAATTACCCCAGATCAAGCAGAGATAATGTCAGACAAGGAAATTGTTGACTTATTATTCCTGCCTAGTTTCTCAACTGCAAAAGTGGTTTCAGATGTTTCAGGACGTGGTGTTGGTCTTGATGTTGTTAAATCAAAGATTGAAGCCTTAGGTGGAGATGTTGAAGTTAAAACAAAATTAGGGGAAGGTAGTACCTTTATTATTAGACTTCCACTTACACTTGCAATCATTCAAGCATTAATGGTTGAAGTAGGCAAAGAAAAATATGCAATATCTCTTGGATCAATACAAACGATTGAAGATATTGAAGCTTCAGAAGTTAAATTAGTACAGAATAAAGAAGTAATCCAGCTGAGAGGAAGTGTTATTCCATTAATTCGCTTAAACAGAGTCTTAGATATTGAATCTGATAAGCGTCCTGAAGAAAACCTGGTTGTTGTAATTGTGAAAAAAGGTGATAGTCAGGCTGGTTTAGTTGTTGATGAACTTATGGGACAACAGGAAATAGTAATTAAGTCTTTAGGTAAGTACATAAACAGCAGTAGAATTATCAGCGGTGCAACAATACTTGGTGATGGTGAAGTGGCATTGATTCTTGATGCGAATGCTTTGATATAGGAGGGGTTCATTATGGCTGAAGATATTTTAGGTAAAAAGGTAGAGTATGATTCTACCCAGTTTATTGTAGTAGGATTAGGAAACGAACAATATGGAATTGATATAAAATATATCGATAATATAGTTCGTATGCAACACATAACGCGAGTTCCTAAAGTGCAGTCTTACTTTAAAGGAGTTATTAATCTTCGTGGAGAAGTAATTCCCGTTATGAGTATTCGACTTAAGATGGAATTGCCAGAAGATGTTATTACAAATTCCAGCAGAATTATTATCTTAAAATTGGAGTCAGGTGCATCTATTGGCATAATTGTTGATGAAGTAAAAGAAGTAGTTACTTTAGATGATTCATGTATTGAAAAAGTGGGTTACGATGCAAAAGAAGAAAAGCAGAATTTTATTAAGGGTGTTGGAAAAATCAATGGTGGTTTAATTTCACTCTTAGATTTATATACCGTAATTGGGGAGAAGGAAGCATAATAGAAAGGATTTCTATGGCAAATTTTGACTTAAATCATGTTGAGGGCATCTATTATGATGTCCTCAGAGAAATTGGTAATATTGGTGCTGGTAATGCAGCAACTGCTTTAGCACAGCTGTTACAGACAAAGGTTGACATGAAAGTACCTAAAGTTGACTTACTTGATTTTAATCAAGTAGGTGAAGCAATGGGCGGCGAAGAACAGATTATGGCTGGCATTTATCTGGGTGTTCAAGGAGACATTACAGGAAGTATTATGTTTCTACTTGAAGAAAGATCAGCCCATGATTTAGTTTCAAAACTCATGGGAACAAAAATAGAAAATAATGAAGAGTTTAATGAGATGGAGATTTCTGCATTAAAAGAAATAGGTAATATTATTACAGGATCTTATCTATCTTCTTTATCCTCCTTGACAAATCTTACTATTATAGCATCAGTTCCGGATTTGAGCATTGATATGGCAGCGGCAATTTTAAGCGTTCCGGCAATTGAGTTTGGTGTACTTGGAGATAAGATTTTAATGATACAGACAGCATTTACTGATGATATGGAATTAAACGGATATTTTATTTTGGTTCCTGATCTTCAGTCTTATGATAAGTTACTAGGATCACTAGGATTATAATAGGTTGGAGAAAACATGGGAGAAATGATTAAGGTAGGGATGGCAGATTTAAAGCTATGTAAGAGTCCAGATGGAATTACTACTTTGGGACTTGGATCTTGCGTTGGGATTGCAATTAGAGATCCACAAACGAAGATTGGTGGATTAGCTCATATTATGCTACCTGATAGTACACAGATTAGAAATAATTCCAACGTTGCAAAATTTGCTGATACGGGAATTGAAGAATTAGTTAGACAAGTGATTTCAGAAGGCGCAGTAAGAAGTAGATTAGTTGCAAAAATTGCTGGTGGGGCACAAATGTTTGCCTTTCAGAATAATTCTGAATTAGTAAGAGTTGGCGATCGAAATGTTGAGGCAACATTGCAAAAATTAAAAGAAATGAGAATTCCAGTATTATCTCAGGATACAGGTTTGAATTACGGTCGGACTGTTGAATTTTATCCGGAAAATGGAGATTTTATTATTAAATCAGTAGGTAAACAACTAAGGACAATATAGAAGCTACTGTAAAGGTGGAAATGCTTGTGAAAAAGTTGAAAACAAAATCAATTCCTGCCATCATAATGCTAATTGCCATGGCAATTACAGCAATTATGACTTTTTATAAAAGGTGTTCCGTAAAGGAATCGTTAGTAACAATTTTAACGGTAATGATAATTTTTCTTGTTTTAGGCCAGATTGTGAAGATGATTCTTGATAGAATTGAAATATTAAATAAGGAAGATGCTAATAAAGATGGCGAAGTAATTGAAAAAAGTACCGAGGAAAATGGTAAAAGCGAAGATACAGACAATGGGGGACAGCCTGAAATTAAAAAAACTACCGAATAATAGTCGGAGGAATTTATGGACGAAACTGGAAGAACTAGGATGTGGAATGAATATGCGAAACAAAGAACACTGGAACTTAGAGAGAAAATTATTATTGAATATGCTCCTCTTGTTAAGGTTGTAGCAGGGCGTCTTTCCATGTATTTGGGATACAATGTAGAATATGATGATTTGGTAGGATATGGTGTATTTGGATTGATAGATGCTATTGATAAATTTGATCCTACTAAGGCAGTGAAATTTGAAACATATGCAAGTCTGAGGATTAGAGGTGCAATTCTTGATCAAATCAGAAAGATGGATTGGATTCCTCGGACAATTAGACAGAAACAAAAGAAAATCGATGGAGCAATTAAAGAGATTGAATCCCTTCAGGGAAGAAACGCTACAGACGAAGAGGTAGCAAATAAGCTTGGAATTACAGAAGATGAGTATAATGATTGGCAATCGCAGATGATGGTTACAAATGTTGTTTCTCTAAATGAATTTATGGAACAAGGAAGTGAAGTGCCAGTTGAACAAAATAGTCCCAAGAAATTCGATGCCCCTGAGGAGGTTGTTGAGCAGGGAGAACTAAAAAAAACATTAGCAGATTCTTTGGAGTTATTAACAGAAAAGGAAAGAAAAGTAATTTTACTTTATTATTATGAAGAATTAACTTTGAAAGAAATTAGTAATATATTAGAAGTATCAGAATCAAGAATTTCACAACTTCATACAAAAGCATTACAGAAGATGAAAACGAAACTTGGGTGTTATATGGGATACTTAACAGAAGGGTAGGGATGAATATGTCAGCTAAAAATGGGTATTTTCAACTTGTTCTAAAAAGCGATGGAAATTATTTAAAGGTTTATCCACCGATGAACGGGGGCCAGATACTTGCGGTTAATGAGGTGGCTGAATATTTAACATATAAGAGTATTAGCTTTGATATTGTTAAAATTAATAAATTAATTCTGAGTGCTGAGGAATCTGAAATTAAAATTAATGAGGACAAATTATATTCAGAGCAGGAAATGATGAAGCTTTCTTTGGCTGACGGCAGTATGAAAGTAATTGCAAGATTTTATCCGCCATATACAGGTGGCAGCCTTATGAGTAAGGATGAAATCAAGAGAGAATTAGCTATCAATAAAGTGAACGTTGGTATAAAAGAAGATGTGATTGACGGTTTTCTTAATAATCGAGAGTATTGTCGTGATTATGTTATTGCAGAGGGACAAAAGGCAATAGAAGGACATGATGCAAAAATCGAATATTTTTTTGATTCTAATTTAGATACAAAGCCCTTACAAAAGGATGACGGAACAGTAGATTTTTTTAATTTAAACACAGTATGTCATTGTAAAAAGGGTCAATTACTTGCAAAATTGATTAAAGAGGATGTTGGAACTCCAGGTAAAACAGTTTTAGGAGAAATCATTAAACCGAAAGATGTACAACGATTAAAATTACAGTTCGGAAGAAATATTACTTTATCAGAGGATAGAACAATGATTACTGCTGATATTGACGGGCATGTATTACTTATAGATGATAAAGTATTTGTATCTGGTGTTTTGGAATTAGCCAACGTGGATACATCTACAGGGAATATAAATTATGAAGGCAATGTTTTAGTAAACGGTAATGTTATGACTGGTTTTTCTATTCGTTGTTCAGGAAATGTTGAGGTTCGCGGTGTTGTCGAAGGTGCTAAATTAGAAGCTGGAGGACAAATCATATTAGCACGGGGAATCAATGGTATGAGTAGAGGCGAACTACATGCAGGAACAAATATAATTGCAAAATATATTGAAAATGCGGTTGTTTTTGCAAATGGTTATGTACAAACGGATTCTATCCTACATAGTAGGGTTTCTGCAAGAACACAGGTAATCGTGCAGGGAAAAAGAGGATTTATCACTGGTGGGGTAGTGAGAGCGGGTTCTTTAATTGAGGCAAAAACGCTAGGATCAACCATGGGAGTTGATACTGTGTTAGAAGTAGGTACTGATCCTGAATTGCGAGAGCGATTTTCTATGTTGCAAAAGGAAGTATTAGAAATCAAGAAAAGTATAGCTACAACAGAGCCTGTCATTATGGCCGTAGGCCAGAGATTGAGCAGAGGAGAAAAATTACCATCTGATCAAATTCAAAAAATGAAGATACTATCCCAGAATTTAATTGCTCAAAAGGAGAAATTAAAGAACGATACAATTGAAATAACACAGCTTAGCCTTCAATTTGATCAAGACACAAATGCATTTGCGCGTGTAACGGGAGAAGCTCATCCCGGTACTAGAATTGTAATTTCAGAATCTAGCTTAGTACTTAAAACCCAGTACCATTATTGCAGATTTGTTCGCGATGGTGGTGATATTGTTATGGCAGCACTATAAAAGGAAGTGATGGTATGGGAGTTAGTCCATTGTTAATGAATGGAATTGTAGGAAGAACACAGGATTATTCTACAATAAAACAAAATGAAGATAATAAATATTTAGTTGATCACTCCAATGCTCATAACCAATTTGAACATAAAGTGAATCAACATATCTCTACGGTTAGAGAAGCAGATGATACAGAAAATAGAAATAAGAAGTTTGATGCAAAAGAGAAAGGCGATGGGCAGTATTCTGGTGACGGCGGGAATAAGCGCAAAAACCAAGGAAATATGAAACAAAGTGATAATGTTATTCTAAAAAACAAAGGCGGTTTTGATATTAAAATCTAGGATACAGATGGGAGTAGTTATGACGGCAATGGAAATAACTCTTTTAGTTTTGGGAGCTGTTGTTTTTTTTGCAAGCTTTATAATTCCTGAAATAAAGAGTGGAAGCAACGAAAATTCGGAAAGTAATCAGGAAGAAATAAAAAAAGCAATTGATGCTCAGATGGGGACAATAAAGACATCTGTACAAGTAATTGTTGACGAAACAGTTACTCATGCAATTGAAAACACAGAAAGAGCACTTGATAAACTTTCAAATGAAAAAATAATGGCTGTAAACGAATATTCCGATACCGTTTTGTCAGAAATAAATAAGAATCACAAAGAAGTAATTTTCTTATATGATATGTTAAGCAATAAGCAGGTGGATTTAAAAAATACTGTCAGAAAAGTAGAGCAAACAAAAATAGATGCCAAGGTTGTAGCAAAGGCGATTTCTGAAAACCCTATGGAACCAAATGAAAAAAGCATCAATCGTCAAATGAAAAAAAATATGAATCCGATAAAAGAAAATAAAGTAGAAATTAAATTTGAAGTATCAGAGGATAATGGAAAAAATAAAAATGAAAAGATATTGAGCCTTCGAAAACAAGGAAAATCAAATGTGGCTATTGCAAAAGAACTTGGATTAGGTGTCGGAGAAGTAAAGCTAGTCATTGATTTATTTGAAGGAGTACAGAAATGAAATTGAAATATTATCTGAGAGGATTGGGAATAGGAATTTTTGTAGCAACTCTGGTTTTAGGAATCGTATTAGGAAAAAAAGAACATTTAACAGATGCAGAGATTAAAGAACGAGCAATACAATTGGGTATGGTTTCAGAAAATAGTGTTCTGGTAGAGCATGATTCTAATACAGAAGAAATAAAAGAAATATCACCTAACAGTACAAAGCAGGAGAAACAGATAGTATCAACAAATAGTATATCCTCTAATCAAAAGGCAGATGCGTTATCACAGAACAATTCTAATGGCTTAGATACAGATAAGAAGCTAGAACTACCTGAAATAGGAAATAAAGAGGATGAGGCAGAGGACGGCCAGGCAAGTAAGGATGAAAACAAAGAAAAAACGGATCAAACAGACAATACGGTTTCAATTGTGATTGCATCAGGTCAAAGTTCCGTAAGTGTTGCAAAGGCATGCAAAGAACTTGGATTAATTAAAGATGCAGCTGAATTCGATCGTTTTTTATGCTCAAAGGGATATGATAGAAGAATTGTTGCAGGAACTCATGAGATTACTATTGGAGCTACAGAGGATGAAATTGGCCAAGCAATTACAAAGAAGTAACGAAATAATGAAATTTAGAAAATGAAATTCTCTAAGAAACCCTTGCTTTGGCAAGGGTTTTGTGTTAAACTACCATAGTTGACTAATTAAAAAAATTGCACATATGTGGATTTGTGGATGGTGCCAGGCTCAGAAATGCTTCTATAAGATTTCAGGTAACCCGCAAAGAGGAAGCATATGGAAGAAACAAACCAAATGGAGGTAAAAACATGAGCGTTATTTCAATGAAACAATTATTAGAAGCAGGTGTTCATTTTGGACATCAGACAAGAAGATGGAACCCTAAAATGGCTCCTTATATTTACACAGAAAGAAACGGTATTTACATTATCGATTTACAGAAATCGGTAGGTAAAGTTGATGATGCTTATAATGCAATTTCTGATATTGCTCAGAATGGCGGAACTGTTCTTTTTGTTGGAACAAAAAAGCAGGCTCAGGATGCTGTAAAATCAGAAGCTGAACGTTGCGGAATGTATTATGTAAATGAAAGATGGTTAGGTGGTATGCTTACAAACTTCAAAACCATTAAATCAAGAGTTGCTAGATTAAAACAAATCGAAACAATGTCACAAGATGGAACATTTGATGTTCTTCCTAAGAAAGAAGTTATCCAGTTAAAGAAAGAATGGGATAAACTTGAGAAAAACTTAGGTGGAATTAAAGATATGAAAAAAATTCCTGATGCAATTTTTGTTGTTGATCCTAAAAAGGAAAGAATTTGTGTTCAGGAAGCACACACACTTGGAATTCCTCTTATTGGTATCGCTGATACGAACTGTGATCCAGAAGAACTTGATTTTGTAATTCCTGGTAATGATGATGCTATTAGAGCTGTTAAATTAATTGTTGCTAAAATGGCAGATGCTGTTATTGAAGCAAATCAGGGACAGACAGGCGAAGCTTATGATGTAGAAGCAGCTGAAGCAGAAGAAGCTCAGGCAGAATAATTATAGATTTGGAGGAAATGAAGATGGCTATTACAGCAGCAATGGTAAAAGAATTACGTGAAACAACCGGAGCCGGTATGATGGATTGTAAAAAGGCACTTGCAGAAACTGACGGAAATATGGAGGCAGCAATTGATTTTTTGAGAGAAAAAGGTCTTGCTGGAGCAGCTAAAAAAGCTGGACGTATTGCGGCAGAAGGTATTGTTGCAACTTGCTTGGTTAATGATGATAAAAAAGCAGTAGTTGTTGAAGTTAATGCAGAAACAGATTTCGTTGCTAAGAATGAAAAGTTTCAGACTTATGTTGCAGATGTTGCAGCACAGGCGGTGAAAACAACTGCAAAAGATATGGATGAGTTTTTTGCTGAAAAGTGGGATAAAGATTCTTCTCTCACAGTGAAAGAAGCTTTAGCTTCCCAGATTTCAATTATTGGCGAAAATATGAATATCAGACGATTTGAACAGATAGAAGAAGAAAATGGATTTGTTGCTTCTTATATTCATGCTGGTGGAAAAATCGGTGTTTTAATTGATGTTGAATCTGATGTAGTAAATGATGATATTAAAGAGATGGGTAAAAATGTAGCTATGCAGGCAGCTGCTTTAAAGCCTTTATACACAAGTAGAAATGAAGTTGATGCAGATTATATTGCCAAAGAAAAGGAAATCTTAACAGTTCAGGCTAAAAATGAAAAGCCAGATGCAAATGATAAGATTATTGATGGTATGGTAATGGGACGTATCAACAAAGAATTAAAAGAAATCTGTTTATTAGATCAGATTTATGTAAAAGCTGAGGATGGAAAACAGGTTGTTTCTAAATATGTAGAAGAAGTAGCAAAAGCTAACAATGCAAAAATTGTAATTAAAAAATTCGTTCGTTTTGAAACTGGCGAAGGTATGGAGAAAAAGAGTGAAGATTTTGCAGCAGAAGTTGCAAAACAGATGGGCAATTAATTCCAAAATTTATTTTTTTAATATTAGGCTCTGTAGGACTTGCGATTATGATTGTTTAAAAGTGCAGGTTTTATGGAGCTTTTTTGTTGAATATTGATAAATTAATAGTTGCCTAAGAATACGCATTGTGTTAACATAATATAACGGAATACATCAATTTGAAACGTAGGATAAACTATGAGAAGAGTACGAATTGAGGATTTGACCCCTTCCATGAGGTTGGGAAAATCTTTATATCATTTTAACAGCCTGCTTTTAGCGGAGGGAACAGATAATTTAAACAGATATATCTCTAATTTTAAAAATTTGGGGATTCCGTTTGTGTATGTTGATGATGGAATATCCGAGGATATTGAAATTCAGGATGCGATTACCCAGGAGACTCGTTCAAAATGTAAGGTTACATTACAGAATACAATCCGTAGTATATCTTCTCAAGGAAATGTAGATGTTGGTGAGTTATCCGAAACTGTAGAAATCTTATTGCAAGATATACTAAAGAGTGAAGATATTCTTGTTAGTTTAAATGATATTGGAACTACAGATGATAGTACCTTAGTTCATTCAGTCAATACAACTGTTTTTTCACTTATGATTGCAAATAAATTAAATTTTACAAAATTGAAATTAAAGAAACTTGCTGAGGGTGCTTTACTGCATGATATTGGAAAAACTTTAATTAGACCTGAAATATTATATAAAAAAGATCGTCTTACGGATGAAGAATATAATTATATTAAAAAGCATACCGTTGTAGGATATGCGGCTTTAAAGAAAAATGTACATTTTACAGAGTTGACGCGATTGATTGCCTTACAACATCATGAAAGGAATGATGGGTCGGGTTATCCCTATGGATTGGTTGGAAGTGAAATTCATTTGTTTTCTAGAATCGTAGCAATTGCGGATATGTATGATGCATTAACTGCGGAGAGATGTTATAGAAGTAGTTTGTCTAATTATGAAGCATACAAAATTTTAATGGAGGATGCTGGTGAAAAGGTAGATAAAGAGCTTTTAACAATTTTTCTTAAGAATATAGCAATATATCCAAATGGAATGACGGTTAAGTTATCAAATGGAACGAGAGGAATCGTTAAATCACAAAATTCTTCCATGCCATTTCGTCCTCTGATACGTGTTATTGACGACAGAAATGGAGAACCTGTTAAATTATATGATTTAGATTTAATGAAAGAATTAAATGTTACAATTTTAAATACGTAGGGGATTGCTTACAAGCAATCTCCTTTTCTTACTCAATTAACTGAAAGGATCCTATATATGATAAAGAATAACTTAAAAATGCAAATGCATATAGGACAGCGTATGGTAAAAACAGCTGTAGCAGTTCTAATTTGCTTTATTATTTATTTGTTAAGAGGCAAGCAAGGAATTCCATTCTATTCAGCAATTGCTGCAATTCTTTGTATGCAGCCATATGTAGGACATAGTGGAAAAGTCGCTAAGAATCGGGTCATAGGAACCTTGATAGGTGCCATATATGGATTAGTAGTGCTTTTACTTTGTCACTATTTAGATTTTTCTGAATTTACAATTTTAATCCTGATTTCTATTTTTGTTATTCCTGTTATAAAGACTGCAGTCGATTTTAATAAATCTGCAATCGCTTATTTCTCATGTGTTGTTTTTTTGAGTATTGTTTCGAATCATAGAACTGATGAGGTGCCATATCTATTTGTGGCAAATCGAGTAATTGATACTCTGGTTGGTGTGTTTGTCTCACTTGTTGTAAACTGGGTTCATCTTCCTAGAAAGAAAAATAAAGATATTCTTTTTGTTTCTGGTCTTGATGATACATTGCTTAATAGGAATGGGGAATTGAATGCTTACAGCATTGTGGAAATGAATCGGATGTTAGAACAAGGAATTCATTTTACAGTATCAACAGAACAAACTCCAGCATCCTTAATAGTGCCATTAAGAGACATTCATATGAATTTACCAGTTATCACAATGAATGGTGCGGCGCTTTATGATATTGAAAATAATAAATATATTAAAAAAGAGACGATTCCCATTCCTATCGTTAAGAAAATTAGAGAAGTTTTAAAAGAAGAACAAATGCAAGGCTTTTTTAATTTTATTATTCAGGATACGTTAATGATTTATTTTGAAGAATTCTGCAATGAAAATATGAGAGAGGTTTATAGGAAATTAAGAAAGAATCCACTTAGAAATTATATTTGTGGCGAGATTCCTGAGAATTTAGAAGCCGTATATATTTATATAATAGATAGCAAAGAAAAAATAGAACGATTGAAGAATCTCTTAGAAAACTTATCATTGAACATCCGAATTGTAGATGGGGAAGAACGAGAATATGCAGGTAGCTCATATCTAAAGATATATAGTAATAAAGCAATGAAAAGTAAGATGAACCGATACTTAGCAGATTGCTTGAAAATACGTCAAATCATTACGTATGGTAGTATCGATGGAACGTATGATGTTGTTATTCAAAATGGAGATGATAATCTAGTTGTAAAATCAATAAAATCTATATTTGAACCGGTTTTTTGGAAATCTTTATAAACGATTTTCGTTTTTTCGTTGTAATTTAAACTGCTTTGGTGTGATTCCCCTTAGTCGTTTAAAAGTTTTGATTAAATGACTACAGTCAGAAAATCCGGTTTCCTGACTTATGTAATTCAGATCACATTCTGTAAATAATAAAAAGTCTTCCACCTTACAGATTCGGATATATTCAATAAAGTCTTTACAGGACTGTCCATATATCTCACGAAAACTTTTGGCAAAATGCGAGTAACTCATATTACAAAGCTTTGCAATCTCCCCAACTTTAATTGGACTATCAGAATGCTTATCTATATATTCTGTAATCATAGATATCGTAATGACATCGGCATTAAGCGGAAGAGATTTTTCCACATCAAAACCCATTTTCTTCCATATTCGTATCATGGTAGTAAGTAAAGCACAAAGCTCTGAATTGACCAGCATATCATAGCCATATTGTTTGTTTTTTAACTCTTCAACATAGCAGGAAATATTATGTGAAACAGATGTAGGAATTAAAGTTGAGTGAGTGAAATGAATCGGAGCAGATTCAAGACCATATGCGTTATGAAAAATAGTACGGAACTTAGGAGCATAGTTACTTGTGATATTTAAGCGATTAATATCAAATTTCAGGACATAATATTTTAATGGTTTTTCTTCCGCTTTAAAAATGGAATGAACTGATTGCGGATGAAAAAGAATCATTTCATTAGGAACAACGGTATAGGTTTTATTATCACAATTAATAAGTGCGGAACCTTCTAGCATATAGATGATTTCCATAAAATAATGCCAATGTGGTCGAATAGGAAACCCCATGGTCTCGCTATCCATGAGAAATCCTTCATAGGGGGTATCTAAGGTATCGGTTGCCTCATATAAAGAGTTCATAAGTGCTCCTTTCAATAGAAATCATATTATGTAAACATGACTAATGTGGGAAGAATTAATATATAAAATAGATATATACAATTTATATAGCATATTCTACTATTATTGTATAGTGGAAAATGATATATTTTGTGAATTGAAATAGGAAGTACTATATAGAGAAGGAGGACAGGAAAATGACGAAAGACATGACATCAGGAAACATTCCAAATAAATTATTGACATTTCTATTTCCTGTTTTTATGGCAAGCTTATTGCAACAATTATATAGCATGGCTGATAGTGTGATTGTTGGAAGATTTATAGGAAAGGAAGCATTTGCAGCCGTTGGATCGACAGGATCCTTGAACTTTTTAATTATTGGTTTTATATTAGGTTTATGTACAGGACTAACAGTTCCCGTTGCACAAAAATATGGAGCAGGTGATTTATCAGGAATGAGGAAAAAAATTGTTGCCGCCATTTATGTAGCAATCGCACTAGGGGTTTCATTAGCATTTATTACGAGCTGGGGTTCTGGAAGCTTGCTTCGTATTATGAAAACACCAGAAATTATATATTATGATGCACATACCTATATATTTATTATATTTTTGGGGATTCCAGCTACAATTTTATACAATTTGCCTGCCAATATTTCAAGAGCACTAGGAGATAGTAAGACGCCTCTATATTTCTTAATTGTATCAGCACTTTTAAATGTTATACTAGATTTACTATTTGTAATTGTATTCTCAATGGGAGTGTCAGGAACCGCAATTGCAACAGTTATTTCGCAGGTGGTATCCGGTGCTTTATGTATTCTATTTATGAAGAAAAAATATAGAATTCTACAATTTGAGAAAGAAGAATGGAAGTATGATTCTAATTCCTGTAAGCACTCATTAGGAATTGGTGCCCCCATGGGATTGCAATTTTCTATTACTGCAATAGGAAGTGTTGTTTTACAAAGTGCGGTAAATACATTGGGATCTGATACTGTGGCTGCTGTCAATGCTGCTATGAAGATTCAAATGGTGGCAATTCAACCATTAGATTCTTTAGGAATCACGATGGCTACCTATGCTGGACAAAATTTGGGTGCTGGAAAAATAAAACGAATAAAGGATGGAGTAAAGGTAGCTTTGATTATTTCCGTGTTTGGATCATTAATAGCTTTTATTGTAAGCAACTTTTTGTCAATACCAATGACAGCCTTATTTATTAAGCAGGAGGAAATGAATCCATATATTAAAGCATGTATTAAACAACTATTATTTATTAATAGCTGCCTCTATATTCCATTAGGAACGTTGAGTGTTTATCGTAATACACTTCAAGGATTGGGACACAGTGTAATTGCAATGGGAGCAGGTCTGTTTGAAATGGTGGGACGATCAGTGGTCGCTTTTGTAGCGGTTGGATATTTCGGATTTCAAGCAATCTGTTTTGCAAATCCTACGGCATGGATTGCAGCTAATGTGATACTAATACCAATGTATGTTATCATAATGAAAAAATTATCCATTAGTTTTCCGAAGGAAAAAACAAATTTAGAAAAAGGAATGGGGAAAAAGTATGTATCAAGCAGATAGCAAACGATATGAGAATATGAAATATTTAAGATGTGGGAAGAGTGGGATTTTATTACCAAGAGTTGCGCTTGGATTCTGGCATAACTTTGGTTCCGTTGATTCATATGAGAACCAAAAAAATATGGCTTTTCGTGCATTTGATTTGGGAATCACGCATTTTGATTTGGCAAATAATTATGGACCTGTTTATGGATCAGCCGAAGAGAATTTTGGAAAAATTATGAAGAGCGATTTATTTTCCTATCGAGATGAAATGATTATTTCTACAAAAGCAGGTTATGATATGTGGCCAGGACCATATGGTGATCATGGCTCTAGAAAGTACATGATGGCAAGTCTTGATCAGAGCCTCAAAAGAATGAATTTAGAGTATGTAGATATTTTCTATCATCATAGACCAGATCCAGATACACCATTAGAAGAAACAATGGGTGCTTTGTCAGATATTGTTCGGCAAGGAAAAGCATTATATGTTGGAATATCAAATTACAATTCCGAACAGACAAAAGCAGCAGCAAAGATATTAAAGGAAAATGGTACACCGTTGCTCATTCACCAGTGCAGATATAATATGTTTGATCGTTATGTGGAGGAGGATGGTTTACTAGATACCTTAGATGAAATAGGAGCTGGATCAATATGTTTTAGTCCCTTGGCACAAGGAATGCTTACGAATAGATATTTACATGGTATTCCAGACGGTAGCAGGGCAACAAGAAATCATTTCTTAAAGGAATCAAGTATTACAAATGAAGTTTTAGAAAAGGTTTCACAACTAAATGAAATAGCATTAGGTAGAAATCAGACGCTTGCAGAAATGGCACTTAGCTGGGTGCTTAGAAGAGATAGAGTAACGACAGTGCTGATTGGTGCTAGTAAAGTGGAACAGATTGAAGACAATGCAAAGATAATTGAAAATTTAGAATTCACAGAAGAAGAGTTAGTTGCAATAGAAAAAATACTAAATAAATAATTTGAGAAAAGCGAGTAAATGGAAACATTTGTACTCGCTTTTTTATGTAGTGTGATGTAAAATAAAATGGTATATGTAATAGTAAAAAATCTCTGTTACAAATAGATAAAAATGTGGTACAATAGAAAAGGTTTAACGGAGGAATTATGAGTGTGAATCGTCAAGACCGTGTGAAACGGTTAAAAAGAACCATCATATTAACTCTGATTATTGCTATATTAATTCCAATCGTGTTATGTATATTTCTGTTGATTAAAGTATATAGTCTGGAACGAGAAATGAAAGACTTGTATCAGACAAGGATTGAAGTACTAAGAAGCGAGCAGGAGACTTTGGCAGCGATTCCGCCTCAGGAGAATTTAAATATTGAGGAGTCAAAGATCGTATCAATGGATGATGGAGAGTTGATTAGTGATGCAGGGCAAGATAGAAATGTAAGAAAAGTATACATTACCTTTGATGATGGACCCAGCCTTTTGACGGAGGAAATTCTTTCCATTTTGGATAGATATCATGTGAAAGCAACATTTTTTGTGGTAGGGAAAGAAGACGAAAACTTAAAACCCATGTATAAAGAGATTGTTGAAAATGGACATACCATTGGGATGCATTCATATTCTCATCAGTATCAGAATATTTATGAATCGGTAGAAAGTTTTCAAGAAGATTTTCAAAAGATAAATAACTTAATTTATAACGAAACTGGTATAAGGGCAAAGTATTATCGGTTTCCCGGAGGAAGTAGTAATCAGGTTAGCAAATTAGATATGAGGGAATACATAAAATATATAAAGCATGAAAACGTAGAGTATTTTGACTGGAATGCTTCCACAGGAGATGCAACGAGTACAAACCTTAGTACTGAGGAAATTATGGAGAATACCTTTAAAACGTACGGTCAGTTCAATACAACAGTTTTATTAATGCATGATAATGGAAATCGAAGAATGACGGTTGATGCATTGCCCCAGATTATTGAGAAATATCAGGAACTTGGAGTTGAACTTTTGCCAATAAGTGATAGTACTGATTTAGTTCAACATATTAAAATAGAGGGATAAAGAACGGAGGATAATAAAATGAGTTTTTTCAAGGATTTTAAAGAAGATTTGTCACAGGCAGTAAGTGAACTCTTGCCAGAAGAACACACAGAGGGATTTGAAGAAGTAGAAATGGTCGATACCATTACAGAAAAGGACAGTACTAATGCGGAAAGCATTTTCACTGAAGCTCCAGAGGAAATAACAATGGATAAAGAAGAATTCTCAATAGAGGAACCTATGGAGGAAGAGATTATTGAAGAAGACATTAAAATAGAAGAAATGGTGCATGAGGAATCAGCTCAAGAAGAAGTACCTCAAGAAGAGCTTCCTATAGAAGCATTTCCTATAGAGACAGAACAAGAATTTGTTGAAGAATATGCAATACTAGAAGAGCAAATTGAAAAAATACATGTAGAAAAGGAAGACAAAACAATGAATAAGGAACAAATGTCAAACTTAGGGGATGGACCAGCAACAGATGAAAACAGTATCATTACGGAAGGAATGACCATTAATGGAGATATTACTTCAAAAGGCTCAATGGATGTAGTTGGTTGTATTATTGGTAATATAGAATTGAAAGGTAAGTTAAATATTTCTGGTGTTATACATGGAAATTCTAAAGCTGCTGAGATTTTTGCGGATTCAGCTAAAATTACGGGAGAAATCGTAAGTGAGGGACCTGTTAAGGTTGGACAGAGTTCTGTAATTGTAGGAAATGTTACAGCTACTTCAGCAGTGATTGCAGGTGCTGTAAAGGGCGATATTGATGTTCATGGACCAGTAATATTAGATACCTCTGCAATTGTAATGGGAAATATTAAATCGAAATCAGTACAAATCAATAATGGTGCAGTAATCGAGGGACATTGTTCACAATGCTACGCTGAAGTTAGCCCAACATCATTTTTCAGTGATATAAAATAATTTCAGTTCATAGAAAGGTGATAATTCAATGAAAAGAATTTTATTGAAATTAAGTGGAGAAGCTCTGGCAGGAGATAAAAAAACAGGTTTTGACGAGGATACGGTAAGAAATGTTGCTTTACAAGTAAAAACAATCATGAATAGCAATATCCAAGTAGGTATTGTGATAGGTGGCGGTAATTTTTGGAGAGGGCGTTCTAGTGAAAACATTGATCGTACAAAGGCTGATCAGATTGGGATGCTGGCTACAATTATGAATTGTATTTATGTATCTGAGATTTTTCGTTCTGTTGGAATGGAAACAAATGTTTTGACACCGTTTGAGTGTGGATCATTTACCAAACTATTTTCTAAGGACAGAGCAAACAAATATTTTGATAAAGGAATGGTTGTTTTCTTTGCAGGAGGAACTGGACACCCTTATTTCTCAACTGATACAGGAGTTTTGCTCAGAGCAATTGAAGTGGATGCGGATGAAATTTTATTAGCCAAAGCAATTGATGGCGTTTATGATTCTGATCCAAAGAAAAATCCTAATGCTAAGAAATACGATGAAGTTTCTATTGAAGAAGTAATTGAAAAAAAATTACAAGTAGTAGACTTAACTGCCTCTATTTTAGCAATGGAAAATAGAATGCCAATGAGGGTATTCTGTTTAAATGATGAGAATAGTATTGTAAATACAGTTCAAGGAACTTTTTGTGGTACAAAAGTAACTGTATAAAAAAATAATAGTTTAGGAGATTAATATGGACGAGAGAATAACACAATATGAAGCAAAAATGCAAAAAGCATATGATAATCTAGTAGCAGAATTTGCGGCCATTCGAGCTGGACGTGCCAATCCTCATATTTTAGATAAAATCAAGGTGGATTATTATGGAACGCCAACTCCCATCCAACAGGTAGGAAATATTTCAGTTCCAGAAGCTAGAATTATTTTGATTCAACCTTGGGAAAAATCCTTGATTAAAGAAATAGAAAAAGCAATTATGACTTCTGACATTGGCATTAATCCTAATAATGATGGAGTAGCAATCAGATTAGTTTTTCCAGAATTAACGGAAGATCGTAGAAGGGAATTAGTAAAGGAAATTAAGAAGAAGGGCGAGAATAATAAAATTGCTATTCGAAATGCAAGAAGAGATGGAAATGATGCGTTTAAAAAGCTTGCGAAATCAGAAGTCTCTGAGGATGAAATAAAAGAATTAGAAGGTATTCTTCAAAAAGTAACAGATAACTTTATTAAGGATATCGATAAACTTGTTGAAGATAAGTCAAAAGAAATCTTAACTGTATAAAACGCAGAATGCGATCTGATGAGAAACACGAATTTCGTGTTTCTTGTGGTTTTGGAGGAAGTGAATCTTATGGATGGAATGAATTTAAAAATTCCTAATCATGTAGCGATAATTCTAGATGGAAATGGCAGGTGGGCAAAAGCCAAGGGGATGCCTAGAAATTATGGACATTCTGCCGGTAGTAAAAATGTAGAAGTCATTTGTGAAGAAGCTTATAAAATGGGAATTAATTATCTGACGGTATATGCATTTTCAACGGAGAATTGGTCAAGACCTGATGATGAAATATCAGCGCTTATGAAACTTTTAAGAAGTTATATGAAAACATGTTTAAAAACAGCTGCAAAAAATAATATGTGTGTGAAAGTAATAGGAGATAAGTCTGGGCTTGATGAGGACTTACAGTTAAGAATTGCTGAACTTGAAGAAGCAACTGCACAAAATGATGGATTACATTTTCAGGTAGCATTAAATTATGGAAGTAGGGATGAAATTCTACGTGCAGTGAATCATATAATTATTGATAAAAATAGTAATAAGCTTTTAAGTGATACGATTACAAAAGAAGTGTTTGAAGAATATTTAGATACAAATGGAATGCCCGATCCGGATTTGTTGATACGTACTAGTGGGGAACAGAGATTATCAAATTTTTTATGCTGGCAGCTTGCTTATGCAGAACTTTATTTTTGTGACGTTCATTGGCCTGATTTTTCTAAAGATGAATTGATGAAGGCAGTAGAAGCATATAATAATAGAGATAGAAGATACGGCGGAGTAAAATAGTAAAGGAGTATACCTATGTTTAAGACCAGATTAATGAGTAGTATTGTGCTGGTAATTGTTTTGGCTTTTTCCTTATTACAGGGAGATTTGATATTGTGGGGATTACTTCTAGGTATTTCATTAGTAGGTCAATTCGAATTTTATCGTGCAGTCAAACCAGATGAAGAAAAAGAAAATAGAATTAATTGTTTGGAATTTATAGGATATATAGGTACAATGATTTATTATGGACTACTTTTACTTGATTTTGATGCGCAGAGATTATTTCTGTTATTGATTGGTATATTAATTGCTACAATGTTTGTATATGTGTTTAACTATCCTAGATTCCATTCCAGTTATATGATGTCAACTGTTTTTGGAGTGCTCTATATTCCAGTCATGTTATCATTTATTTATTTAACAAGAATGTATACAGATGGGAATTATCTTGTTTGGCTTATCTTTATTAGCTCGTGGATTTGTGACACTTGTGCTTATTGTGTAGGGATGCTTATTGGTAAACACAAGCTTGCACCAAAACTCTCACCAAAAAAATCAATAGAAGGAGCAATTGGTGGGGTAGTTGGATCTGCACTTGTAGGTGGTTTATATGGGTACGCATTAACGCAAATAAGATCTTTGGATTTTGTTATTATTGGTATCTTTGTATGTATAGGAGGTATTGGTGCAGTTGTTTCACAGATTGGCGATTTGACGGCATCGGCATTAAAAAGAAATCATAGTATTAAAGACTTTGGCAACTTAATACCGGGTCATGGAGGGATACTTGACCGATTCGATAGTGTAATAGTAACTGCACCTATGATATATATTTTGGCAGTTCTTTTTATGTGAAGTGTGAGAACTAATTCTAAGGAGCAAAAATACAGCTCCTAAGAATTACTAAATCTCACACCTGAAGAAGTCGCAAGCGCCTTCTTCTCATTAATTATTTGTGCCTGCTGTAGCGGCATGATTGAATTAGATAGGAGACTTATGAAGAAAATTGCAATTCTAGGTTCTACAGGATCCATTGGAACCCAGACACTTGATATTGTTCGAGAGAATAGTGATTTACAGGTTGTTGCATTAGCAGCAGGAACAAATGTCACATTGATGGAGGAGCAAATTAGAGAGTTTCATCCAAAGCTTGTGGCCATGTGGGATGAGAAAGCTGCACATGATTTGCAAGAAAGAGTAAAAGATCTTTCAGTGAAAGTAGTTAGTGGTATGGAAGGCTTAACGGAAGTAAGTGTGCATAAGGATTCACAAGTATTAGTAACTGCCATTGTGGGAATGATAGGAATTAAACCTACGATTGCAGCGATTGAGGCTGGAAAAGATATTGCTCTTGCAAATAAAGAAACACTAGTTACGGCCGGACACATTATTATGAAGCTTGCAACCGAAAAAGGAGTATCTATTTTACCGGTAGATAGTGAACATAGTGCTATTTTTCAATCAATGAATGGAGAAAATAGACAACAGATTAATAAAATACTGTTAACTGCCTCAGGTGGACCATTTCGAGGAAGAACGAGAAAAGAATTGGATACAATGAGTGTAGAAGATGCCTTAAAACATCCAAACTGGTCAATGGGCCAAAAGGTGACCATTGATTCTGCAAGTCTTGTTAACAAGGGACTTGAGGTAATGGAAGCAAGGTGGCTCTTTGATGTGTCACTAGAGGATATTCAGGTTGTAGTCCATCCTCAGAGTATTATTCATTCTATGGTTGAGTATGTGGACGGGGCTGTGATAGCTCAATTAGGTGTACCAGATATGAAACTTCCTATTCAGTATGCTTTGTTTTACCCAGACAGAAGATTTCTAAGGGGCAGGCGCCTTGATTTTTATGATTTGGCAAATTTAACTTTTGAGAAACCAGATATAGAAACGTTTACCGGATTAAAACTAGCTTATGAATCTGCTAGAACTGGTGGAACAATGCCTACTGTCTTTAATGCAGCCAATGAAATGGCAGTTAAATTATTGCTAAAGCATCAGATAAAGTTCTTACAAATACCAGAAATTATAGAAGGTGCAATGAAGAACCATAAGGTATCAGCTAATCCAAATATAGAACAGATCCTTGCAACAGAAAAGGAAACATACGATTTTATCGAGAGTAGGTGGTAGTTTGAAAATTTTTTTATTTCTAATTATTTTTACTGTAATTATATTAGTGCATGAAATGGGACACTTTTTGTTGGGAAAAAAGAATGGAATTGGTGTTGTAGAATTTAGTCTAGGGTTAGGTCCTACAATTTGTGGATTCACAAGAAATGGTACGAAATATTCATTGAAATTATTACCATTTGGTGGTGCGTGTATGTTTGAGGGAGAGGATGGGATTTCAGATTCTTCTACCGCATTTCCAAATGTAAGTGTGTGGGGAAGAATAGCAACGGTTGCAGCAGGACCTATTTTCAATTTTATCTTAGCTTTTTTTCTATCTCTTTTTGTGATTGGAAGCATGGGCTATGATGCTCCTATTATTGCAGATGTGATGGAAGGATATCCAGCATCACAAGCAGGTATTCAGGCTGGGGATCAAATTGTGAAATTAGATCATTCAAAAATTAATGTTTATCGTGAAATTAGTATGTATACACAATTTCATGAGGGAAATTCGGTTGAAGTAACCTATAAAAGAGATGGGAAAAACTATCAAACAACTTTGACACCTCAATATAATAAAGAAGAAGGAAGATATTTATTTGGGTTTAATGGTTCCATAGGACGCGTAAAGGGAAATCCTTTGCAAGTAATTCAATACAGTGCTTATGAAGTAAAGTATTGGATTACTATTACCTTTAAAAGTCTTGGAATGTTAGTCTCTGGAAAGGTAAGCAGGGATGATATTTCAGGTCCGGTTGGTGTTGCAAAGGTAGTAGGTGATGTATATGATGCATCCAAGACAGACGGGGCATATTATGTATGGTTAAACATGATGAATATTGCAATTTTGTTAACTGCCAACCTTGGAGTTATGAATTTACTTCCTTTGCCAGCTTTAGATGGAGGGCGCCTTGTATTTTTAATCATTGAGGCAATTAGAAGGAAGCGAGTTGATCCTCAAAAAGAAGGAATGGTACATTTTGTAGGCTTGATGGCCTTGATGGCTTTGATGGTATTTATTATGTTCAATGATATTTCGAAATTTTTTAGATAAAAAGTGTTAAACACTGCTGTTTAAGGATAAAGTGGTTTTGCAATTGTTGTAAGGATTTGTATACAATTGCAAAACTTTTTGTTTTATTATTAAGAAATAGTGATTGACAAGGTAAGTTTATTTGATATAAGATTATTACACAATTCTAAGAGATGATATTCATCATCGATATTTCCAAAATTTAATTTCATATAGGATAGGCAGGTGGGTCATTGCAAGAAGAAAAGAGACTATTGGGAGATAAATATCTGCTTGATAGAGTGATTGGTAGTGGTGGTATGAGTACAGTTTATCTGGCGATAGATCAAAAATTACATATCAAGTGGGCAGCGAAAGAAATCAGGATACACAAAGATACGGAAATCTATGATAAGAAGTCAATTAGAGCAGAAATCATGCTATTGAGACGAGCCCAACATAGAAATCTGCCAAGAATTGTAGATGCTTTTTGTGATAAAAACGCTGTAATTGTTATTATGGATTATATTGAGGGGACATCACTGAAAGAGCTACTAAAGACACAGCAGAAGCTTCCAGCAAAAGAAGTGCTAAGGATTGCATTTGAACTAGTAGATACTTTGAATTATTTACATCATCTAGATCCACCCATTATTTATGGCGATATGAAACCTTCAAATGTAATTATAAAACCTGACGGTAAGGTGCAATTAATTGATTTTGGATCAACAATTGAACGCACGTTATCGAATAAAAAATGCGTTACCTATGGTACAAAGGGATATTGTGCGCCAGAACAATATCAGGGTTATGTTGACGAGAGAAGTGATATTTATAGTTTAGGAATTACTCTTTATCAATGCTTAATTGGCGAAAGACCGCAGAAAAGTTTTCTTGAAAAAAAGACGTTCATTAATTGGAGAGGAATGGGAGCATGGGAAAAAGTAATTAAGAAGTGTATCGTAAAGAATCCAGATCAAAGAATACAAGATATGAGAATGCTACAGCAAGAGCTAAATAATTTAGAGACTAATAAAAAGAAAAAAGTGATAATTTTTTTAATTGCATTTCTTACAATTTTAATTGCAATTTCCATTTTTTATGGATCTCAAATTAGTAAAGAACGTGATGATATGAAGCAAGTCGAGTATCAACGATTATTAGAAGAAAGTGATGCAAAATTTCTGGATGGTAATATTGTTGAAGCTTCTTTGGGATATGAAATACTGATTACAGAATATGATTCAACGAATAAACTAGCATATCAGAAATTAATAAGACTTTATCAAAGGGAACATGAATTTAAGGAACTAATTCAAAAAATGGAGGAGTATGAAGATAGAGGACTATTAGAATCAGAAAAAAACCCTGAAATTTTTTATGAATTAGGTATTTTGAGCTTTTATGATTTAAAAGATTACTATAAAGCAAATGGATTTTTTGAAAAGTCGGGGGAGGCCTATCAAGCAGAAGCTTATTATTATCAATCTATTTGTGAAATCCTATTAAGTTTTAATTGGGAGAAACAAGATTTACAAAAAACTCTTATTGAATTCAGTGAAATGAATCAAAATCTCGCGAATCTCTCGCAAAAAATCAAAAACAGTCAAAGTATTGCAGATATATACATGATGTATGAGGAGGAATTGCCGAAAGGATTATTTACGGCTATTGAACTACTTATGGAACAACAAAAAATGCTTGGAATTTATCAAGGGGAAGATAAAGAAATATACCAAAAGGAATCATTAACAATGTTATCTACGATTTATCGCATGCTTGGTAAAAGAGATAGCAAGCTTAGGAATGAATATTATAGAAAATCAATCCAATATAGCAAAGAATTATTTAGTTGTGAAGGAGTGAAGGAAGAGTCTGTTTATCAAAGAAAACTTTCTGATATGGCATATATGTATCAGGAAATGGGAGAAAAAGAAAAGGCAGAAGCCTGCTATAGAGAGTGGGAAAAGGAACATCCAGAAAGTGGGGCAGATCTTTATATAGAACACTTAAATTTTTTATTAGATAAAAATGCTAGAGAAAGCGAAATTGAAAAGATTTATATTCAATTACTAAAATTTGAGAATATTATGGATAATCAAAATTTTCTTAAAATTAGTCGTAGAATGAAGGAAAGGGAGAAAAACAAGTATGAAAAATAAAAAATATCAGTTTATGTTTTTAATAAGTATTGCATTGTTTTGTGGGATAGTTAAGACAAAAACAATTTATGCGACAGAGTCATCTGTTGTGATTAAAGATCAAAATGGTATGGTAATTACTCAAGATGAGAATGAGATAATTCAAACCATGAATTCCCTTTATTTCTATTTGAATAATGAGGAGCTTAGAGAAGGAGAATGCTTTGTATTTCGATTAAGTACCGACGGAGGGGTCACATTTAGTACACTTAATCCGGTGTCCAATGGAATATATGAAATGGTTCCCTCTAATAGTGGGGAGTATGAAGTGAATCAAATACTTTTTTATTGTTATCAAATTCAAACAGGGGAAATTAGAACACTAATCGAGGGTGAAAGAGCCTATACGGTTATATTCGAAGAGCAAAATGCAAAGGCTACCTTTGCATCTGATGGTGGTAAGGTAGTAGATGGGATTACCTATATTAGGGGTAAAAAACCAAAATTAACAGTGAAAGCCGCACAAGCATATGATACCTATATTGAAATTGAAAATGAGATTGAAAAACGATTGTACTATATTAGAAATAAAAGTCAAACTGTCTACTTTAACGAAGGTAATTATGGTATTAAAGTTTATTATATTAATTCAGTTAATGAAAAGATTTTAGTGGGGGGGTATCCTGCGAAAATCTGCTACGATTGTAGTGAACCAACGAATCCCAGTTTTTTTGTTAAATTAGCTGGTGGTGGAAATTATTCTGAATTTAGTGAATACCAATATAGGTCAAATGATGAAATTGAAATACAGGTGAAAGCAGAAGATTCTTTGTCCGGAATTGATAAAATAGTTTTTAAGTATGAAGGAAAAATGAAAGAAAAGGGAGATACGCTTTTTTTATCAAAAGGCTTTAAGGGGAATGTCTATGCGAAAGCAATCGACCTGGCTGGTAATGAATCTCCTTGGATACAATGCTTAGAATCATTTATGGTAGAGGATGAAAGTCCAGAGGTAACTATGATTACTAGTGAAGAAGAGGATATCATCAATATTCAATTACATGCATTGGACGATGAATCAGGTATTGAAAAGATGGAATGTTATTTTAACAATCAAAGAATATTTGAGAGTGAAGAAAAAATACAAGAGGGGTTAGAAAGTATTCTACAAAATTTAAAACTTGAACGAACACAATTCAAACAGGAGGGGAATCTCTTAAAGGTAGTTGTTTCAGATCTGGCAGGTAATCAATTAATAAGTGAAACTAATTTCTATCTAATCGATGAACGTGCACCAATGATCCAATTTACGGGTTGCACAAATTATGAAGTAAAGCAAGAACCAGTTTCTTTACAAATTCTTATATCAGATAAACACCTTGATAACTCATCAATACAAAAACAAGTAATCAGAATGGACGAATATGGAAACATTAAAAGCATAGTTCCTTTTCAAAATAATCTTATTACTTTAAAAGAAGAAGGAAATTATTCTGTTTTAGTAAAAGCAAAAGATACTTATCAAAACCAATCAAATGCTTGTATTAATTTTACGATTGATTTATCAGCACCTACTATTTCGGGTCTTTCACAATATCAAGGAAAATATTTAAAGGAATTTTCTCTTGCTAATAGTCTACAGAGCATGTTAGCGGACTATTCTATGATTCGCTATCGAGCATATTTAAATGGAAAGGATTTTGATGAAAAATTCATTGTAACAGAACAGGGGAAATATCTATTAAAAATAGAGGCGGTGGATCAAATGGGAAATGAGAAAGTGGAGAAAGCAGAATTTATAATTGATCGAATTCCACCAACCATTTCTATTTCTAGAAAGGGAAAGGAAATTTTTATTAATTTAGAAAATAAACAAGATATTATCAGCTCTGTAATAATCGATGGAAAAGAAGTTATGTCAGCCCAAAAAAAACATACTTTTTCATATGTAGTAAAGAATTTGGATAAAGTGACTGTATATGTAGAAGCTACAGATCAAGCATCTAACCAGATACATAAATGGAAAGAACTATAATTATTTTCTGCGATTTAGTGCAAATTGACACTGAAAAAATGGTATGATAGACTGATATAAGTGTATTTTAATTTATTTGAAAAATTTAGAATGATAGAAAGATGAGGCAAAATTATGTATAGAGATTATACAAAGGTTGTACAAATAGGTAATCGTTGTATCGGTGGCGGGAACCCTATTCTAATTCAGTCTATGACAAATACTCCTACGGAAGATGTAAATGCTACAGTAGAACAGATTATAAAACTAGAGCAGGCAGGCTGCGAAATTATTCGGTGTACAGTTCCGACTATGGAAGCGGCAAAAGCAATTGCAGAAATAAAAAAGCAAATTCATATACCAATTGTTGCAGATATTCACTTTGATTATAAAATGGCAATTGCATCAATGGAATTTGGTGCAGATAAAATTAGAATTAATCCAGGAAATATTGGAGGGATAGATAAAGTTGCAGCAGTTGTTAAGGTTGCTAAGGATAAAAATATACCCATCAGAGTCGGAGTGAATAGCGGTTCACTTGAAAAAAATCTAGTAGAAAAATATGGTGGAGTGACTGCAGAGGGAATCCTGGAAAGCGCTCTTGATAAGGTTAAAATAATAGAGGATTTAGGTTATGATAATTTGGTAGTCAGTATCAAATCTTCCGATGTTTTAATGTGTGTAAAGGCTCACGAATTACTGGCACCAAAAATGAATTACCCATTACATGTTGGAATCACAGAATCGGGAACCATTACGTCTGGTAATATTAAATCAGGTATTGGACTAGGAATTATATTACATCAGGGGATTGGTGATACCATACGTGTTTCCCTTACGGATGATCCCGTTGAGGAAATCCGCTCAGCTAAATTAATTCTTAGAACGTTAGGACTGAGAAAAGGTGGCATAGAAGTAGTTTCTTGTCCCACATGCGGGAGAACAAAAATCAATCTGATCAATCTTGCAAAACAGACTGAAAAACTGGTGGAAGAATTTGATTTAGACATTAAGGTAGCCGTAATGGGCTGCGCTGTAAATGGTCCAGGAGAAGCCAAAGAAGCAGATATAGGAATAGCTGGTGGTGTTTCGGAAGGATTATTAATTAAAAAAGGTGAAATTATTAAGAAGGTTCCGGAATCGGAACTCCTTTCCACGTTAAAATATGAATTAGAAAACTGGGGTAAGTAATGTCTAAACTATTTTTTGATGTTTTTCCGACCTTTCATTTAGAGAATGAGTTAGGAAGCTTATTAAAAGAAGCAGAGGTTCGAAGAATTACTACAACTGAAAATAAGAATCATATAAAAGTCTATCTATTTTGTAATAGACTTATTCAAAAACCGGATATCAAAAAAATAGAAGAGGAATTGGGAAAGCAGTTATTTGATAATCGCAATATTAAATTCACAATTTATGAATCTTTCGAGCTTTCGGGACAATATACGCCAGAGAGTATTTTGGATATTTATAAAGATAGTATCATGATGGAAATAAAAGAGTATAATCAAATCATTTATAATTTATTTCGTCATGCCAACATAACTTTTCCAGAACCTAAAAGCATGTTACTTACGATGGAAGAAACTATTGTTGCTAAAAATTTATCTAAAGAATTACTTAGAATTTTGAATAAAATTATAAATGAGCGCTGCAATTTATCAACGGATATTCAGATTGCTTATAGCGAAGAGAAGAAAGAAAAATTAAACAATCACACAGAAATTCGAGTTCAACAAGAAATAAAAGCAATTGTTGATCGTGCTTTTCTTGCAACAAATGAAGATGCAATAGTAGAACATACAGATGATGAGAAAAAGGAAAAGAAGGATGAAAAGGAAAAAGTTTCCTTTGAAAAGAAAGAATCAGGTAAACCTGCATTCAAAGGAAATGTAGGATACGGTAAATTTAAAAAATCGGATAATCCAGATGTTATTTATGGAAGAGATTTTGAAGAGGAACCGATTACTATTGATAATATTCAAGGGGAGATGGGAGAGATTGTTATCCGCGGTAAAATCATTTTCTTTGATTCAAGAGCAATTCGCTCAGATAAAACAATACTAATTTTCGACCTTACTGACTTTACAGATACGATTACAGTTAAAATGTTTATGAAAAATGAACAATTACCAGAGGTGACTGATAAAATTAAGGAAGGGGCATTTGTTAAGTTAAAGGGCGTTACAACGATTGATAAATTTGATCATGAGTTAACTGTTGCATCAATTGCTGGAGTAAAGAAAATACCAGATTTCACAACTTCAAGGATGGATCATAGTCCAATTAAGAGGGTAGAGCTTCACTGTCATACGAAGATGAGTGAAATGGATGGTGTTGCAGAGGCAAAAGATATCATTAGGCGTGCGAAAGCATGGGGGCACGAAGCCATTGCTATTACAGATCATGGTGTAGTGCAAGGATTCACAGAGGCTAACCATGCCATTGAGAAGGATGATCCGTTTAAGATTATTTATGGATTAGAAGGATATTTAGTGGATGATCTAAAGCAAGTAGTTGAGAATTCCAAAGGGCAGAGTTTAGATGATACTTATGTTATCTTTGATTTAGAAACTACAGGATTTTCTGCTGTTAAAAATAAGATTATTGAAATTGGTGCAGTTAAGGTCGAAAACGGGAAAATAATAGATAGATTCTCTGAATTTGTAAATCCTTTAACACCAATTCCGTTTCATATTGAAAATCTGACTGGGATCAATGATGCAATGGTTATGGAGGCAGATATCATAGAAAAAGTATTAATAAGATTTTTAGCCTTTTGTGAAGGTGCAATTATGGTAGCTCATAATGCTGGATTTGATATGAGTTTCATTTATAAAAATGCAAAAGATCTCGGGTATGAATCTGAATATACGGTTTTAGATACGGTTGCTTTATCTAGAGTTATGCTTCCAGACATATCAAAATACAAACTGGATCATGTTGCAAAAGCCTTGGGAGTATCACTTCAGAACCACCATAGGGCAGTGGATGATGCAGAAGCAACAGCGAATATCTTTCTGAAACTGGTAGAACAATTAAAGGCTGACCAGATTACCAATTTGGATATGGTTAATTCTCTGGGGGCACAATCTAAAAATGCGATTAAAAAGATGCCTTCCTATCACGTGATTATATTAGCAAAAAATGAAACAGGCAGGGTGAATCTCTACCGATTGATATCAGAATCTCATTTAGAGTATTATCATCAGAGACCGCGAATTCCTAAGAGTCGGTTAAAATACTATAGAGAGGGATTAATTATAGGATCAGCCTGTGAGGCGGGGGAACTATTTCGAGCGATGCTTGATGGGAAATCTCAGGAGGAGATTGCAAGAATTATAAACTTCTATGACTATTTGGAAATCCAACCAACTGGAAACAATGAATTTTTAATTCGCCAAGAGAGAACTGATATTAAAACAGTGGAGGATTTAAGAAACTGTAATCGTCGGATTGTAAAGTATGGAGAGGAATTTAAAAAGCCAGTAGTGGCTACTTGTGATGTTCATTTTTTAGATCCTGAGGATGAGATTTACCGAAGAATTATTATGACTGGTAAAGGTTTTAAAGATGCAGATGACCAGGCACCGCTATACCTTAGAACAACAGATGAAATGTTGGCAGAATTTCAATATCTTGGTTCTGAAAAAGCAGAAGAAGTGGTTATAAAAAATACAAATCTAATTTCAGACATGATTGAGAGAATTACACCAGTGCGGCCTGATAAATGTCCTCCAGTCATTGAAAACTCAGATCAGACGCTTCGTGAAATTTGTTACAATAAGGCACATGAGGTTTATGGTGAGGTATTACCAAAACCAGTGGAGGACCGATTAGAAAAGGAATTACACTCAATTATCACAAATGGATTTGCAGTTATGTATATTATTGCACAGAAGCTCGTATGGAAGTCCATGGAGGATGGGTATCTAGTGGGATCAAGAGGTTCTGTTGGATCTTCTTTTGTTGCAAATATGGCGGGTATTACAGAGGTTAATTCATTATCTCCACACTATTATTGTAATGAGTGCCATTACTATGATTTTGATTCAGAAGAAGTGAAATCATATTCAGGTATGGCAGGCTGTGATATGCCTGATAAAGTTTGTCCGAAGTGTGGGACAAAACTCCAAAAGGATGGGTTTGACATTCCGTTTGAAACATTTCTTGGATTTAAAGGAGATAAGGAGCCTGATATTGATCTGAACTTTTCGGGAGATTATCAGTCAAAAGCACACAAATATACAGAGGTTATTTTTGGAGCAGGACATACATTTCGTGCAGGAACAATAGGAACCTTGGCAGATAAAACTGCTTTTGGATATGTTAAGAATTATTTCGAGGAGCATGGAGAACGAAAAAGAAATTGTGAAATCAATCGTATTGTAAAAGGATGTACGGGTGTAAGACGTACCTCGGGCCAGCACCCGGGAGGTATTATTGTATTGCCGCATGGTGAGGAAATCAATAGCTTTACGCCGGTTCAACATCCTGCGAATGATATGACAACGGATATTATTACAACACATTTTGATTATCAC
Source organism: Lachnospiraceae bacterium (assembly GCA_028694115.1). The sequence continues at coordinate 60,116 of JAQUUB010000009.1, read as the reverse complement.
TCAATTGATCACAACTTATTAAAGCTAGATATTCTAGGACATGACGATCCAACCATGATACGTATGCTACAGGATTTGACGGGTATTGATCCACAAAAGATACCATTGGATGATCAAGGTGTTATGTCGTTGTTTCGGAGCACGGAAGCACTTGGAATTAAACCAGAGGACATTGGAGGCTGCCCTTTAGGAGCACTCGGGATACCAGAATTTGGAACAGATTTTGTAATTCAGATGCTTGTGGATACCAAACCTAACACTTTTTCTGATTTGATACGTATTTCTGGACTTTCACATGGTACCGATGTTTGGCTTGGCAATGCGCAGACACTAATTGAAGAAGGGAAAGCCACAATTTCAACGGCAATCTGTACGCGTGATGATATTATGACTTATTTGATTAATCAAGGGGTGGAGAGCAGTCTTTCATTTACTATTATGGAATCAGTCCGTAAAGGAAAAGGATTAAAACCAGAGTGGGAAGAAGCAATGAAAAAGGAAGGCGTTCCTGATTGGTACATATGGTCTTGTAAAAAGATTAAGTACATGTTTCCCAAGGCTCATGCAGCTGCCTATGTAATGATGGCCTGGAGAATTGCTTATTGTAAAGTGAATTATCCACTTGCTTACTATTGTGCATATTTTAGTATCCGTGCATCGGGATTTTCCTATGTCATTATGTGTCAGGGACGCGAAAAATTAGAATATTATATGGATGATTATAGAAAACGATCGGATACACTTACAAATAAAGAGCAAGATACCATGAAAGATATGAAAATTGTCCAAGAGTTATATGCAAGAGGATTCGAATTCTTAAAAATTGATCTTGAGGTAGTGGATGCAAAGTATTTTAAAATAATCGATGATAAAATCATGCCATCCTTAAGTAGTATTGATGGGCTAGGTGAGAAAGCTGCGGATGCAATTGTTGAAGAAGCACACAAGGGACCTTTTTTATCAAAGGATGATTTTAGACAAAGAACAAAAGTCTCAAAAACAGTAGTGGATTTACTTGATGAGATGCATCTGTTAGGAAAAATTCCAGAATCAAATCAACTTTCACTGTTTGATTTTGGCGCCTAATAGGTGTTTAATAAAATATTTGTTGCTTAATAAAAAAATATCTTGCAATTTTATAAGTTATATATTAAAATACAATAGTGTCACTTGTGAGTGACACTTTTGGCTCGTTGGTCAAGCGGTTAAGACGCCGCCCTCTCACGGCGGAAACAGGGGTTCGATTCCCCTACGAGCTGTTGACTGTTTCATATAGTCTAACCCGAATATCTTAGGTCTGTTAAGACTTAAGATTTTTTTAAAGGATAAACTGACAAGACAGCTGTAAATGCTATAGTATTTGTCATTGTTAATGTGTATACATAGATTATTATTAATACATACTACAGATACAAAGCACTTTTACAAAAGAATGGAGAATAAAAATGGAAAAATTCAAGAAGGTTATGCAGGAGATTTTTATTGATGGTTTAAGTGGAATGGCACTTGGTTTATTTTCGACATTAATTATTGGAACAATTATTGCCCAACTTGGAACTTTAATTGGAGGGACAATTGGTACTTATCTAATTGCTATGGCGAATGTGGCAAAGACGTTAACTGGTGCAGGAATAGGTATTGGAGTTGCATGCAAATTTAAACAAAGTCCACTTGTATCCGTTTCTGCTGCAGTTACCGGTATGATTGGAGCTTTTCCAACTATTACTGCTCTAGAAGGATATACAATTGGAAAACCTGGTGAACCATTGGGCGCGTTTATTGCAGCACTTGTGGCGATTGAAATTGGAAGACTTGTTGCAGGTAAGACAAAAGTAGATATTATTGTTACTCCATTTGTAGCAATTTGTACTGGCGCTGTTGCAGGGGTGATAGCTGGACCTCCTATCACATCGTTTATGACTTGGCTTGGCGCCGTTATTAATTTTAATGTAGAGTTACATCCAATTTTAGGTGGTATCATCGTTTCTGTATTAATGGGTATTGTACTTACATTGCCGATTAGCTCCGCTGCAATAGGAATATCAATGGGTATTACAGGATTGGCAGCAGGGGCAGCTACGATTGGGTGCTGTTGTCAAATGATTGGATTTGCTGTTGCGAGCTTTAGAGAAAACAAAGTGGGTGGATTGATTGCACAAGGTGTTGGAACTTCTATGTTGCAAATTCCTAATATTGTAAAGAATCCGATTATTTGGATTCCTTCTATTTTGTCTAGCGCAATCCTTGGACCTATTGCTGCTGCTGTATTGAAAATGCAAAGTACTCCTGTAGGATCTGGAATGGGCTCTTCTGGGCTTGTGGGGCAGATTGCATCTTATCAAACAATGGTAGAGAGCATGAGTCCAGCTGCCGCTTTACTAGAAATATTAATCATGCAAATTCTTTTACCAGCAATACTAACATTACTTTTTTCTGAATTCATGAGAAAAAAAGGACTTATAAAATTTGGCGATATGAAATTAAATGTTTAAATAAACTTGCAAAAATCAATGAGAAGTGTTACAATACGAAAGATGATATAAATAATGCTAGATGATAAGGAGTGGGCGGAGGTCCACTCCTTAATTTTGCGATAGAATGATGAGAGGAGAAATATGGGAATATGTCAAAGAGAGAAGACATAGAAAGAAAGACAGAAGAGTTATTGCTACCTATGATAACAGAACATAAATTTGAACTAGTAGATATTGAATATGTGAAAGAGGCATCAAATTACTATTTGAGAGCGTATATAGATAAACCCGGGGGAATAACTATTGATGACTGTGAAATAGTAAGCAGAGCATTATCCGAATTAATGGATGCGAAAGATTTTATTAGTGAAGCTTATATATTAGAAGTAAGTTCACCAGGATTAGGCAGACCATTGAAAAAGGAAAAAGATTTTCTGAGGAGTATGGGAGAAGAAGTAGAAGTGAAAACCTATGCCATGAAGGAAGTAGAAGGTCAAAAAAGAAAACAAAAGGAATTCACAGGAATTCTAACGAATTATGAAAATGAAAGAGTTACCATTGAAACAGAGGAACAGGTAGTAATTACATTTGAAAAGTCTGAAATTTCATTAATAAGATTAGCATTTGATTTTTAACAAAACATAAAATAGGAGGACACCTCCCTAAAGAAAAGGAGTCTTGAAGAAAATGAATAAAGAATTAATGGAAGCACTTAATATTCTCGAAAAGGAAAAGGATATTAGTAAAGAAACCTTGTTTGAGGCGATTGAAAATTCCTTGATAACTGCATGTAAAAATCACTTTGGAAAATCTGATAATATACAGGTAGAAATTAATAGAGAAACATGTGATTTCATGGTTTATGCCGAAAAAACTGTTGTAGAAGAAGTAGAAGATCCTTGTATGGAAATCACATTAGAGGATGCAAGAGAAATTAGTAAGAAAGCTGAAATCGGCGGAGTTGTTAAAGTTGAGATTAAGAGTAAAGAATTTGGACGTATTGCTACACAGAATGCAAAAAATGTTATCTTACAAAAAATCCGTGAAGAAGAAAGAAATGTATTATTTAATCAATTCTATGGAAAAGAGAAGGACGTTGTAACAGGAATTATTCAAAGAAACGCTGGTAAGAATGTAAGCGTAAATCTTGGAAAAGTAGATGCTCTTCTTGGTGAGAATGAGCAGGTTAAAGGTGAGATATATAAACCAACGGAAAGAATTAAGGTATATATCTTAGAAGTTAAGAATACGACAAAGGGACCTAAGATTTTAGTAAGTAGAACGCATCCAGAATTGGTAAAACGCCTTTTTGAAGCAGAAGTCGCAGAAGTTCAAGATGGTACAGTAGAAATTAAGAGTATCAGTCGTGAAGCAGGAAGCAGAACAAAGATTGCAGTATGGTCTAATAATCCAGATGTTGATCCAGTTGGTGCATGCGTAGGAATTAACGGCGCAAGAGTAAATATGATAGTTGATGAACTCCGTGGTGAAAAAATTGATATTATTAATTGGGATGAAAATCCAGCGATCTTAATTGAAAATGCATTATCACCAGCAAAGGTTATTTCTGTAATTGCTGATGGGGATGAAAAAACTGCAAAAGTCGTTGTTCCTGATTATCAATTATCGCTTGCTATCGGAAAAGAAGGACAGAACGCAAGGCTGGCAGCAAGACTTACTGGATTCAAAATCGACATCAAGAGTGAGACTCAGGCGAAAGATGCGAAAGGGTTCCGTATGGAGGATTATTACGACGACGAAGATTATGATGATGAAGAGTATGATGGCGAATATGAAGAGGAAAACTCTTTAGCTGAGGCAAACTCTTCAGAAGAATAGAACGAGGAGCTGTTATCATGAGTATTAAGAAAATTCCTATGAGACAGTGTATTGGATGTGGTGAGATGAAGAGCAAAAAAGAAATGGTTCGGATTCTAAAAACTGCAGAAAATGAAATTTTATTAGACGTAACAGGAAAAAAGAATGGCAGGGGTGCTTATATTTGTAACAATAAAGAGTGCCTAAAGAAAGCCATAAAGCAAAGAGGGTTGGAACGTTCCTTTAAAATGACAATTCAAAAGGAAGTATATGAAAACCTTAATAGGGAGTTTGAGGCTAATGAAACCGAATAAAGTATATTCCATGCTTGGTCTTGCTACAAAAGCAGGATGTGTGAAAAGTGGAGAATTTAGTACAGAAAAAGCAATAAAGTCTTACAAGACCTTTTTAGTTCTTATAAGCATTGATGCCTCAGATAATACAAAAAAAATGTTTTCTAATATGTGCAGTTTTTATAAAGTTCCAATGTATGAATATGGAACAAAAGAAGAACTTGGGCATGCTATGGGAAAAGAATTAAGAGCATCTCTTGCCATTACGAATCAAGGGTTTGCAGATTCCATAAGAAAACATCTCGATGCTTTGGGCTCTGCATCAGAAGAATAATTTGGAGGTAATAGAATAGATGGCTAAAGTGAAGGTTCATGAGTTAGCAAAAGAAATAAATAAATCGAGCAAAGAAGTTATCAGCTTTTTATCAGAGAAGGGGATTGAATTAAAAAGTCATATGTCTTCTTTAGAAGATGAACAGGTATCTATGATTAAAAAATCGATGGCTGGAAGTGCAGATAATAAACCACCGAAGGAAGTGACTGCACAAAATGTAGAAGCAACCACACCGGTAGAAACAAAGCAGGATGAAATACCTGTAAAAAAGAAAAAGCCCAATATTATATTTGTTAATAATCCATATAATAGTAGAAGTAATGAAAAGGGAAATAGACAAACGAATCAAGGACGTGGAAGACAAGTCGGACAGATTGGTGGAAATAGTAATGGTAATACCAACGGAAATACAACGAAAAGTACCACAGCTATTCCTTCAAGAGAACCTATCAAAGCATCAGATGTGAGTGAGGCTTTTGCCAGAGCAATCGGTAAGGATAGTAAGCAAACTCAGGAAAAACCAATGGAAAACAAACTAATAGATAGCAAACCAATGGAAAATAAACCAGTGGACAGAAAAGAATCGGAGAATATGCAGGAACAAATAAAAATAATTGAGACAAAAGAAATGGCAAAACCGATAGTGACAGAGCATACGAAAGAAAAAATGATGGAAAACAAACCACAGACTGCTGAAGGTAATGCTACAAATGCTACTCCTACTAGCAATAATGCAAATGGTGAGAGAAAAATTTATAATAGCTATAATAATAATAATCGCCAAAATAGTGGAGAGAGAAGACCCTATAATAATGACAATAGGAATAGTCAGAACAGTGGGGAAAGAAGACCTTATAATAACAACAATAATACTCAGACGAATGGGGAAAGAAGACCTTATAATAACAACAATAATACTCAGACGAATGGGGAAAGAAGACCTTATAATAACAACAATAATACTCAAATGAATGGGGAAAGAAGACCTTATAATAACAATAATACTCAGACGAATGGGGAAAGAAGACCTTATAATAATGATAACAGAAATGGTCAGAATACAAGACCAGGAGGTTATAACAACAATGGCCAAGGACAAAGAACGGGTGGTACAGACAATCGACAGCCGGGTAGCAGACCTTACACACCAGGTCAAGGTAACTATCAGAATAATCGTGGCACTAGTCAAGGTGGTAACAGGGATCCTAGGAATAATGACAATCGTTCACAGGGTCAAAGAAGTAATGACAGACCGGGATTTAGATCCCAAGCTCGTCCACAAGCTGGAGGAAAGCCGCAAGGATTTGTTTCAGAAAGTCCAATTAAAGAGCAGGAAAAGTACAAAGGAAATCAAGATAGACGACGTCTGAGTCAAGATAAGCGTAAAAGGGATATTGCTTATGAAAGAGATTTAGAGGCAAAAACCAAGAAGTTCAATCCTCATGGATTTATCAAACCTGAAAAGGTGGAAACAACTCCAGAAGAAAAGATTAAAGTTATTACACTTCCAGATTCACTTACAATAAAAGAATTAGCAGAAAAAATGAAGATGCAGCCATCTGCAATTGTAAAGAAACTATTCCTTCAGGGGACTGTTGTTACTGTAAATCAGGAAATTTCTTATGAGCAGGCAGAGGAAATTGCAATTGAATATGAAATTATATGTGAGCAGGAAGTAAAAGTCGATGTCATTGAGGAACTCCTAAAAGAGGAAGAAGAAGATACAACAGATATGTCAAAAAGACCACCTGTAATTTGTGTTATGGGTCATGTTGATCATGGTAAAACATCATTACTTGATGCAATTCGTAAAACAAATGTAACAGACCGTGAAGCAGGTGGAATCACACAGCACATTGGTGCTTACGTTGTTAATACAAATGGAGAAAAGATTACCTTCCTTGATACTCCAGGGCATGAAGCATTTACTTCTATGCGTATGCGTGGTGCAAATTCAACAGATATTGCAATTCTAGTAGTTGCTGCAGATGATGGGGTAATGCCTCAGACGGTAGAAGCAATTAATCATGCAAAAGCAGCTGGAATTGAAATTATTGTTGCAGTAAATAAAATTGATAAACCCAATGCAAATATTGAACGTGTAAAACAGGAATTAACGGAATATGAATTAATTTCGGAAGATTGGGGCGGAAGCACAGTATTTGCTCCAGTTTCAGCAAAATCAGGAGAAGGAATTGAGCAGCTTCTTGAGATGATTTTATTAACATCAGAAATGTTGGAATTAAAAGCAAATACAGATAGACAGGCAAGAGGTCTTGTAATAGAAGCTGAACTTGATAAAGGACGTGGACCAGTAGCTACGGTACTTGTACAAAAAGGTACCTTGCATGTTGGTGATTTCATTGCAGCTGGTGCTTGTCATGGTAAAGTCAGAGCAATGATTGATGATAAAGGTAAGAGAGTAAAAGAAGCAGGACCATCAACACCAGTTGAAATTCTTGGATTAAATGATGTTCCAAATGCAGGTGAAATTTTTGTCGCTCCTGATAATGACAGGGAAGCAAAGAACTTTGCAGCAACCTTTATTTCTCAAAATAAAGTAAAATTATTAGATGATACAAAACAAAAGATGTCATTAGATGATTTATTCTCTCAAATCAAAGAGGGTAATTTAAAAGAGCTCAATTTAATTGTAAAGGCAGATGTACAAGGATCTGTAGAAGCTGTAAAACAGAGCTTATCAAAGCTATCGAATGAAGAAGTAATTGTAAAAGTGATTCATAGTGGTGTTGGTGCGATTAATGAATCTGATGTTATTTTAGCGTCTGCATCAAATGCAATCATTATCGGATTTAATGTTAGACCAGATGTAACGGCTAAAAATACTGCGGAGACAGAAGGCGTTGACGTAAGACTATACAAGGTTATTTATCAAGCGATTGAAGATGTAGAGGCAGCTATGAAAGGTATGCTTGATCCTATTTTCGAAGAGAAAGTAATTGGTCATGCAGAAATCAGACAGATTTTCAAAGCTTCTGATATTGGAAATATTGCGGGTTCCTATGTATTAGATGGTACTTTTGAAAGAGGATGTTCTGTTCGAATCACACGTGCTGGAGAACAGGTATTTGAAGGACCGTTAGCATCATTAAAACGTTTTAAAGATGATGTAAAAGAAGTTAAAACAGGATTTGAATGTGGTCTTGTATTTGAAGGATTTGGTGAAATGGAAGAGCTTGATGTTGTAGAAGCATATAAGATGGTGCAGGTAGAGAGAAAATAATGAGAAAAAATAGTATTAAAAACACTAGAATAAATGGCGAAGTTCAAAGAGAACTCGCCAACATTATCCGTAGTGAAATTAAAGATCCAAGAGTAGGGACACTGACATCTGTAACTGCAGTTGAAGTTTCTCCTGATTTAAAGACCTGTAAGGCATATATTAGTGTCTTGGGGGATAGTGAAGCAGGAGAAGCTACGATTCAGGCACTGAAACGTGCAGAAGGATTTATAAGAAAACAGCTGGCAAGGTCAATAAATTTAAGAAATACGCCAGAGATACAATTTGTATTAGATTCTTCTATTGAGTATGGAGTTCATATGTCAAAGATGATTAGTGATATTATCACGAAAGAATCAGAGGAAAGTGTGAGAACTAATTCTAAGGAGTAAAAATACCACTCCTAAGAATTACTAAATCTCACACCTGAAGAAGCCGCAAGCGCCTTCTTCTCACTGATTATTTGTTTCGCATGAAGCGGCATGTTAGGCAGGTTGAATAAAATATAGAATGGAGTTAGTATGATAAATCTAACGGAAATTTGTAAGGATGCAAAAAAGATTGCAATTGGTGGGCATGTTAGGCCGGATGGAGACTGCGTAGGCTCCACTCTGGCTTTATACCTGTATCTTTCGAAAATTTATAAGGAAGCAGAAGTAACAGTCTTTTTGGAAGAACCCTCGCAGGTATTTAGTTATTTAAAGGGATTTGATGAGATTAATTCTGCTTTTGATAAAAAAGAAAATTACGATGTATTTTTTGCATTAGACATTTCAGATAAAGAGCGTCTAGGGGAAGCAATTAAATATTTTGATGGAGCAAAAACTACGGTATGTATCGATCATCACATCAGTAATCAGGGCTTTTCTAAGGAAAGCTATATTGTAAAGGATGCAAGCTCGACATGTGAACTTGTTTACGATGTATTAGATAAAGAATATATGGATGAGGAGATTGCTAAATCACTATATACAGGAATCATCCATGATACAGGTGTATTTCAATATTCGAATACTTCAAAAAAGACGTTGCAAATTGCAGGTGATTTAATTTCCTATGGATTTGATTTTTCTACGATTATTGATGAAACTTTTTATGCAAAAACGTATGTGCAAAATCAAATATTAGGTAGAGCAATCTTAGAAAGTATTGTATTTATGGACGGAAGATGTATTGCCAGTGTAGTCGATCAAAGGACGATGAATTTTTATCATGTTACTTCAAAAGATTTAGACGGTATTGTAAATCAGTTGAGAGTTACAAAGGGTGTGCATTGTGCAATCTTTTTGTATGAAGTGGGTCCACAGGAATATAAAGTGAGTATGCGTTCAAATGAAAAAGTAGATGTGGCAAAAATAGCATCGGTATTCAGTGGTGGCGGTCACAAGAAAGCTGCAGGTTGTACCATGCGTGGTACCTTCCATGATGTAATTAATAATATTTCGTATCATATAGAAAAGCAATTTGAGGAATACAAAGCATGATGAATGGAATCCTAAATGTTTATAAAGAAAAGGGATTTACATCACATGATGTAGTAGCAAAATTAAGAGGAATCTGTAGACAAAGGAAAATAGGTCATACAGGGACACTTGATCCGGATGCTGTTGGGGTACTCCCAGTATGTCTTGGAAATGCCACCAAATTGTGTGATATTTTAATTGATACTAATAAAGCATATGAGGTCACCTTTCAGCTTGGTATTGTAACGGATACCCAGGATAATTCTGGAGCTATTTTGGAAGAACATGAGGTTAACATAACTTCGGAAGAAGCAGAAAAGGTAATTTTTTCGTTTTTAGGTGGTTATGAGCAGATTCCACCTATGTACTCTGCCAAGAAAGTAAATGGGAAAAAACTTTATGAACTTGCCAGAGAGGGGAAAGTGATTGAGAGAAAGCCTTGTCCTATCATCATATCTGAAATTAAGGTGATAGATATAAACCTTCCTTTCATTAGCCTGTCAGTAGATTGTTCAAAAGGGACATACATACGTACACTGTGCCATGATATTGGAAATAAACTTGGTTGTGGAGCTACCATGATTGATTTAAAACGCGTAAAAGCAGGCGTATTTGAGATAGAAGACAGCATTTCATTAAGTGAGATTGAAGAAATGATGAAAGAGGGCGTTCTTGAAAAAAAGTGCAGATTAGTTGATGAAATGTTTCCAACTTATCCGAAAGCTTTTATAGATGAAAAATTTGATCGGTTAATTTATAATGGAAATTCTTTCTATTTAAATCAGCTGAAACAAATAGAAGGAGATTATCAAAAAAATAACAGGGTTCTAGTTTACGATAGTAAAGCCACGTTTGTAGGTATTTATGACTATACGGATACTACCGAGGGATTTTCTCCTTTCAAAATGTTTCTTTCTAATAATTAATCTATTATTTATGTTTGAGAAAGGCATGGTCATTCTTGTGATAAAATTTTGTAATACAACAGAATTTAATATAAATGGAGATACAGCTGTAGTGTTAGGTAAGTTTGATGGAATCCATAGAGGTCATCAGAAATTGTTAGAAGAAGTTAAAAAGTATAAGAAATTGGGACTGAAGATTGCAGTATTTACCTTCCATATGCCAATTTCTTCTTTTTTTACTGGAGTAAAAGGACAGGTGTTAACCACAAACATAGAAAAAGAAGAGTATCTTGCTGATTTAGGCGTTCATTACTTAATAGAATATCCTGTGAATGGAGAAACCGTAGTGATAGAGCCAGAAGCATTTATCAAGGATGTTCTAGTTGATAAACTGCATGCTAAAATACTAGTTGCAGGACCTGACTGTAGTTTCGGATATAAGGGGAGAGGTAATTTTGCTCTTTTAAAAGAATATGGGAAACAATTAGGCTTTAAGGCAGTGATGGTTGATAAGGTTTACTATGAAGAACGGGAAATCAGCTCAACATTTGTAAGAGAAGAAGTCGAAGCGGGAAGAATGGAAATGACTTCTAACCTTTTAGGAAGACCTTATTCTGTAAGTGGAAAAGTAATGCATGGACGTAAGCTTGGGCGACAATTGAATATGCCAACAGTGAACTTGTTACCGGACGAGGTAAAGTTACTGCCACCCTTCGGCGTTTACTATTCAGAAGTGATTGTTGGTACCAGGCGATATGATGGTATTTCTAATATTGGCAGAAAGCCAACCATATCAGATTCAGAAAAAATCAGCGTAGAAACTTATTTATATGATTTTAGTGATGATTTATATGGAGAACAGATACGTGTAGAATTACTTTCCTTTGCAAGGTCTGAACAGAAATTTGCATCCGTGCAGGAACTAAAAGAGAAATTAAAAGAAGACTTACAAAAGGGTGAAGAATTCCGTCTAAGAAAAAAATAGTATGTTTATAAATGACAATTGGTAATAATCTACAGTTTTTGTATATGGTTGACAAGGCATGAATTAGATTGTTATAATAACCATGTAATAAAACGTAACATAAATGTAACAATTAATAGATTATTAGGAGCACATAATGAAATTTTTAAAGAAGAACATACTGAAAAAAGAATTAAACGTAACAAATGGTTTATTAGTTGGTGTTTGCATTACTATGCTAACATATTTTTGGGGAATTGATGTATATGCTGCAAGCCAAGGATTAATTACAGCAGGAGTTGCGAAATTTATTGAACAAGATTCATCCGATGTTACAATAGGAGAAGATGTTGAATCAGAAGAGATAAATGAGAAAAGTGTAAGTGCTCCGGAAGTAGAAGAAACAGAAAGTCAAGAGACAATCGCAGGATATACAAACCTTGGTATTGCAAACGTTGAAAACCATTTGAATGTTAGAGAAGAACCATTAGAAGATGGTAAATTAGTTGGTAAGATGACAAAGAATGCAGGATGCGAAATCCTTTCTGTCGATGGAGATTGGGCAAAAATCAAATCCGGAAAAGTAGAAGGATACGTAAATACTGAATTTTTATATATGGGTGAAGAAGCAAAAGAAAAAGCAGCAGAGTGTATTCGATCAATGGCTACTGTAAATACAACCACTCTTTTTGTAAGAGAACAGCCTTCAACAGATTCTTCTGTCATTACGATGGTTCCTCTTGGAGAAGAATTAGAAGTAGTTGAAGATTCAGAGGAATGGTGCAAAATTGAGATTGATGATGAAGAAGGATATATTAATAAAGAGTATGTAGATATAGCAGAAGAGCTTGATAAAGCTGTTACTTTAGAAGAATTACGTTATGGAGAAGGGGTATCCGATGTTCGTATTTCGATGGTAGCATTTGCAAAACAATTTTTGGGAAATAGTTACGTTTGGGGTGGAACTAGTCTTACCAATGGCACGGACTGTTCAGGATTCACTATGGGTGTTTATAAAGAATTTGGAATTTCTTTACCACGTGTATCTAGAAGCCAGGCAACTGTTGGTACGAAAATCAGTGCTTCGGAATTGAAACCTGGAGACTTGGTATTTTATGGAAAAGGTGGAACAATTAATCACGTAGCACTCTATATTGGTAATGGACAGGTTATCCATGCAAGTAGTCGTAAGACAGGAATAAAGATTTCAAATGTTTACTATAGAACGCCTCTTGCTATTCGCAGAATAATTAATGATTAAAATGGAATAATTCATATTATATTTTATTATATATATTGTTTACAGAGATGCACAACTGTGCTATACTATAAAAGTATGAAATTGCCCACACTCAGGTTTTGGAAACTCCAGCCATATCTTAGTGTAGAATCAGATAATCTGATGGGAAGAAATAAAAATATTAGGAGGAAATTATCATGATTTCTAAAGAAAAGAAAACCGCTATTATTAATGAGTATGCAAGAACACCTGGTGATACAGGCTCACCAGAAGTACAAATTGCAGTGTTAACTGAAAGAATTCAGGAACTTACTGAGCATTTGAAAATAAATCAGAAGGATCATCATTCAAGAAGAGGACTTTTCAAAATGGTTGGACAAAGAAGAGGATTACTTGATTATTTAAAGAAAAAAGATATTGAGAGATATCGTACTTTAATTGAAAAATTAGGAATCAGAAAATAATATGTTCGGTAAACCGGGCACATTTGGGGCGGATTGATATCCGCCCCATTTTAAAGATACTGGAGTAAAAAAACGAATAGGGTAAGAGTTGTAGGTTAATGCTTCATAGTCATGGCGATTCATATGGCATTTGGCAATGGCAGAATGGTATATGAATTGTTATGACAGGCAAAGCGCAACAACTTGAAATCTCTATCCTAATAAGAAAAGGAGATTAATTTATGAGTAATTACAAAAGTTTTACAATGGAACTTGCTGGTAGAACACTTATTGTAGATGTTGGAAGAGTTGGAAAGCAGGCAAATGGATGCGTTTTGATGCATTATGGAGATACAACTGTATTATGTACAGCTACTGCTTCAGAGAAACCAAGAGAGGGAATCGATTTCTTTCCATTAAGCGTTGAATTTGAAGAAAAATTATATGCAGTTGGAAAAATCCCAGGAGGATTTAATAAAAGAGAGGGAAAAGCATCAGAAAATTCAGTATTAACATCACGTGTTATTGATAGACCAATGCGTCCATTATTTCCTAAAGATTATAGAAATGATGTAACTCTTAACAATTTAGTTATGTCTGTTGATCCAGATTGCAGACCAGAGCTTGTTGCTATGATTGGATCAGCAATTGCAACTAGTATTTCAGATATTCCTTTCTGCGGACCTTGTGCAACAACACAGATTGGTATGTTAAATGGAGAATTTGTCATTAATCCAAATCAGGAACAGTGGAAAAATGGAGATTTGAACTTAACGGTTGCATCTACAAGTGAAAAAGTTATTATGATTGAAGCTGGAGCAAATGAAATTTCAGAATCAAAAATGATAGAGGCTATTTATAAGGCACATGAGATTAACCAAACGGTAATTGAGTTTATCAACAAGATGGTTGCTGAAATCGGGAAAGAAAAACACGCATATACAAGCTGTGCAATTCCAGAAGAAATGTTTGCAGCAATGAAAGAAATAACAACTCCAGAAGAAATGGAAGTTGCAGTATTCACAGATGAAAAACAGATTCGTGAAGAAAATATTCGTCAAATCCGTGATAAAATGCAAGAAGCATTTGCGGACAAAGAAGAATGGTTACCATTAATTGGAGAGGCTCTTTATCAATATCAGAAAAAGACAGTACGTAAGATGATTTTAAAAGATCATAAACGTCCAGATGGTCGTCAGATATCACAAATCAGACCATTAGCTGCTGAAACAGATATCATTCCAAGAGTTCATGGATCAGCAATGTTTACACGTGGACAAACACAGATTTGTACCATTACGACACTTGCGCCTTTATCAGAAGCGCAGAGAATTGATGGCTTAGATGATAATGAGTTGAATAAAAGATATATGCATCATTATAATTTCCCATCCTATTCTGTTGGGGAAACAAAACCTAGCAGAGGACCAGGACGCCGTGAAATCGGACATGGTGCATTAGCAGAAAAGGCACTTGTTCCAGTACTTCCTACCGAAGAAGAGTTTCCATATGCAATTCGTACAGTATCAGAAACCTTTGAATCAAATGGATCTACTTCTCAGGCATCTATTTGTGCATCGACGATGTCACTTATGGCTGCAGGTGTTCCAATTAAGAAACCTGTTGCTGGTATTTCATGCGGTTTGGTTACAGGAGATGCGGATGATGATTATATTGTATTAACAGATATTCAGGGACTTGAAGATTTCTTTGGAGATATGGACTTTAAAGTTGCTGGTACACCAGATGGTATTACAGCAATTCAGATGGATATTAAGATTCACGGTTTGACAAGACCAATCGTTGAAGAAGCCATTGCAAAAACAAAAGAAGCAAGAATGACAATTTTAAATGATGTTATGCTTCCATGCATCAGAGAACCAAGAGAAGAAGTTGGAAAATATGCACCTAAGATTATTCAGATAAAAATCAACCCAGAAAAAATTGGTGATGTTGTAGGACAACGTGGAAAAACAATTAATGCAATTATTGATCAAACTGGTGTTAAAATGGATATTTCTGATGAGGGAGCAGTTTCAATCTGTGGTACAGATGCAGAAGCTATGCAAAAAGCAATTGATATGGTTAAGATGATTGTTACAGAATTTAAAGAAGGTGACAAATATACAGGTACGGTAATTAGTATGAAAGATTTTGGCGCATTTGTAGAATTTGCTCCAGGAAAAGAGGGAATGGTTCACATTTCTAAAATTTCTAAAGAACGTATCAATCATGTGGAAGATGTATTAACGTTAGGCGATGTTGTTACTGTTAAATGTCTTGGAAAAGATAAGATGGGCAGAATTAGTTTTTCAATTAAAGATGTAGAATAGTTTTTATATAGAAAGAGGCACTAGGATTTTTATCCTAGTGCCTCTTTCTATATAAATTAAGGAATAAAATGGAGGAGCGTTACATATTTTCATGGAAGGTACGGTTAATAACATCTGTCTGTTGTTCGGGAGTAAGCTTTACGAAATTAACTGCATATCCTGATACGCGGATTGTAAGCTGTGGATAATTTTCTGGATGAGCCTGTGCATCTAAAAGAGTATCTCTGTTTAAAACGTTTACATTTAAGTGATGACCACCTTTTGTAGCATAACCATCTAATAAACTTACTAAATTTTCTACCTGTGCTTGATTTGTATTCATATAAAAACCTCCTTAATTAATAATAGTAATTATTATTGTTTATATTCATAATATACCATTGAAATGATATTTTGTAAATAGAAAACTATGTTTTTTTATAAATACAAAATGTGGGAATAAAATAGGTCTTGTCTCATATATTATTTTAAGGACTTATCTTGAAGGGAGAAAGAAATGGGAGGTATGTATGGAAAAAAATGAACTGTGCAGATTATTTCCAGAGAAGATTCGTACAATGATTGATAAGTTGCCGATTCGTGCAGATGAGGTAAGAGAAATTAGATTTCGAATTCAAAATCCTATCTTTTTATACCTGGATGGAAAAGAAGTAATGATGGATAAAAATGGACAGGTTTGTAAAGAGATCAATGAGTCCTATAAGCCAACAAAGGAAGATTTAGAAGAAATCCTATCCTATATTAGCGAGTTTTCTATCTATGCATTTGAAGAGGAGATAAAACAAGGGTTCCTCACCTTAAGAGGTGGTCATAGAGTAGGAATTGTAGGAAAACCTGTGATTGAGAATGGAAAAATTAAAACATTTCAGTACATTATAGGTCTTAATTTTCGAATTTCTCATGAAATAAAGGGTGTAGCAAGCGAACTGATTCGCCATTTATATGGTTCAAATGGAGTTCGGAATACTTTAATTATATCACCACCTGGATTTGGTAAAACGACAATGCTAAGGGATATTATTCGTATGATTTCTGATGGAACTACATATGGAGAGGGACAAACTGTAGGAGTAGTTGATGAAAGAAGTGAAATAGGTGGTTCTTATCTTGGAATACCACAAAATGACTTAGGAAGTAGAACGGATCTGCTAGATGCATGTCCCAAGGCGGAAGGAATGATTCTTTTAGTACGTTCCATGTCACCTAAAGTAATTGCGGTCGATGAGCTTGGTGGAGAGGATGATATCAAAGCAGTTGATCATATTTTGAGAAGTGGGTGTAAAATAATTGCCACAATACATGGGGAAAATGTAGAAGAATTATCTCATAATAGAAGACTAAAGGGAATACTTGAAGAAAATATCTTCGAAAGATACATTATCCTGAGATCTCCGCAATCAGGGAAAAAAAATTATGCAATCTATAATTCAAAAATGGATCTGCTAGGTGGGAGTTCAAAATGGTAAAAATTTTGGGGATTCTTATGATCTTGTTAGGAGCGGCTGGCACAGGATTGAAATACTCAAATGAAATTAGGGAATATATTGAAAGTCTGCAAGAATTACGACGTATGATTGAATATATAAAAGGCGAAATTAACTATCGTAATTGTTCTCTGGCCGAAGCATTTCATGGGGTAGAAAAAAAGGTCAAGAAACCCTATAACCAATTTTGCAGAGGCATTTATCAACAGATTGAAGACGGTACAGGATGTTCATTTAGTGAAATATTTATGAGATGCATCCAAAAAGAATTAAATCACGTGTTACTTAAGAATGATGATAAAGAACAATTAGGATTGATTGGAGAACAACTGGGATATCTGGATAAGGAAATGCAGATTCATAATCTAGAACATTATGGCATGGAATTAGAAGATAAAATCAGCCGATTGAAGAAAGAATCAAAAGACAAGATGAAATTGTGCAACTGCCTTGGCATTGTTGGGGGGTTATTTTTAATAATCATATTACTATAGAAAGAAAGGTTCATTCCTTGGGAGACGGTAAACTATGGGTGTAAATTTAATATTTAAGATAGCAGCAGTAGGTATCCTTGTTTCAATTCTGAACCAGGTACTGAAACATAGCGGGAGAGAAGAACAGGCATATTTAACAAGTCTTGCCGGATTGATTTTGGTACTATCATGGATTTTGCCATACATATATGATTTATTTGAGACAATTAGAAAACTATTTGCTTTGTAAAAATGTATTTACTATTGATTTAAATGCATGCTAAAGCATGCGGGTGGGTGTAACTATGGATATTCTAAGAGTTAGTATTTTGGGACTGATAGGAATGTTTCTTGCAATCTTTTTTAAGAATGGAAAGCAAGAGTATGGTACCTATATATGTCTAATAACGGGTGTTGTTATATTTGCATACGTAGTATCAGCAATTACAGAAGTGAAACAAGTAATTACTGGAATCAACAGTTATCTGACGGTTGGAAATATTTATATGGAGACATTATTTAAGATGGTTGGTGTTACCTATCTCTCCGAATTTTCGTCTAATATCTGCAAGGATGCTGGTTTTGGAGCAATTGCAGGTCAAATCGAAGTGTTTGGAAAATTATCGGTTCTAATTTTAAGCCTTCCAGTGATCCTTTCACTTTTGGATACTTTGAATGGCTTTTTGGGGTAGCTTATGGAGGACATGATTTGGCAGCAATTTGATATGTCTCAAATTCAAGAAGTAATGGATTCCATTTTTCCAAAACAAAACTTTAGTTTTACAGAGATGGTAAAAGGAATTATAAGTGGCGATACTATTATTAATCAATCGTTTGTTATCAACCTATTAAAAGAGACCGTACTTTCGGAATTTGAATCTCATAGATATGCACTATTAGCAATTTTTACGATTGCAATCTTCACAGCAATTTTTAGTGCAATGGGTAGTATTTTTGAAAGCCATCAGATTGCAGATATGAGCTATTATGCAATGTTTCTTCTGCTATTTACCTTACTGATCCAGACGTTTTCTGTGACATCAAAGGTAGCATATGATACAATCAACAATTTAGTGGATTTTATGAGAGCTTTAATACCAGCCTATTCTTTAAGTGTAGGAATGGCCTCAGGGGCATCGGGAGCGGCTGCATTTTCGGCAATTGCTATTTTTATGATTTCATTTGCAACAGAATGCATATTGAAAATCATGCTTCCTATGATTCAGATATTTATTGTCCTGTCCTTAGTAAATCATTTAGCTGGTGGAGAATATTTAAAACAGATAACAGAACTTTTAAAATCAATTATTTTGTTTCTTTCTAAAACAATGATAGGAGTTGCAGTAGGAATTAATTTTATTCAAGGTATGATAGCACCTGTTATTGATTCGGTAAAGAAAGGTGTATTAACAAGAGCAGTTTCCCTGATACCAGGGATGGGTGGAATCACGGATTCGGTTACTGAAGTAGTGCTAGGATCAGCAATACTTGTAAAAAATGGAATAGGAATTGCAGGGCTCATTATACTTGTATTAGCCTGCATGTCTCCAGTATTAAAATTACTTGTTTTCTATTTGATGTATAAAGGGACAGCTGCAGTTTTAAGTCCTATCGCTCATAAAAACATTACGGAAGGAATCAGTGAAGTAGGAGATGGAACAATTCTTTTGCTACGGGCAGTCATGACGGCATTGATACTCTTTATTATAACTTTAGCAATTATTATGATGACGACAAACAGAGGGATCTCATAACAAGTCCATGCCTGTAGTGTGCAAATGGGAGTAAGAGAAAGATGGAGTTCATTTATAATATCATTAAAAATATTGTTGCTTGCTATTTAGTACTGAGAATTCTATTAGAGGTAATACCTGGTACAAAATATCGTAAATATGTAAAATTATTTGGAAGTTTTCTGATTCTGTTGAGTCTCTTACAACAGGTTTCGATTGGTTTACATAATGACATTGGATTGAATCTTGAACATCAAATTCTAGAGTACGAGAAAAAATTAAATCAAGATACATTTGATCTGGAAAGCTCGCAAAATATCATGCATTCAACTGTGTTATCCACATACGAAGAAGAAATTAAAACACAACTTAATAAAGAATTATTTGGAGAGGAAATGATGGTAAACACTGTAAAATTGGGGGTTTGTGAGGACGTTAACGATAATGAATATGGAAAGATTTCATATTTGGAAGTATATATAAGTAAAAATGTGGATAAGACTGCTAATATCTCTGTCAACAAGATAATTATCAGACAATTGACAAAAGATGAGGGAAATTTACAAGCAGAAGAGTACCGAACTGAGATTGCTCAATTATTAAATCTTTCGGAAGAAAAAATAACGATTTATTTATCATAATATTGATACAATCAGGGAGGTGAATGGATGAAATTAGAAAATTCTATGATAGAAAAAATAAAGAACTTGAAAAAAGATCAATTACTAATTTTTGTATTGATAGGAGTTCTACTTATCGTTATTTCCATACCAACTGAGAAAAAATCAAAAGAGTCAAATGATGGTAAGCAGGAGAAAGAAGTACAGGTCACATCAGAAAATATAGAAGAAACGATAGATTATGAAGAAAAAATGGAAAAAAAACTTTCAGAAACGCTTTCTATGGTTGAAGGAGTGGGTAGAGTTAAAGTCATGGTAACCTTACAAAACTCATCAGAAAGCGTAGTAGAAAAAGATGTTCCGAATACTAGAAACACGACATCAGAGGCGGATAGTGCTGGAGGTACAAGAACATCCATGGATGTAGAAATGACAGAAAGTACCATTTACACTACGGATTCAGAAGGACATCAGAGCCCTTATGTTACAAAAGAAATAGAGCCAATCGTAAAGGGTGTAGTGGTGGTTGCAGAGGGCGGAAATAATCCTATTGTTGTGAATGCAATTACTGAGTCTACAGAGGCATTATTTCAAATAGAGTCGCATAAAATAAAAGTAATGAAGATGAAAAACCAGAAATAAGATAGGAGCAGTGTTATGGTAAAGAAGAATCAGGTGATTATAACAGCCCTCGCAATTATGATTGCTGTTGCCGGATATTTAAATTTCGCCGGGTCAAAAGTAAATGACGAAGAATTAGTGAAAAAAACAGGAAGTACTGCAGTACAGGATGAATTAAATGTTTCTGATATTTCTGATGAAGATATGTATTCAGCAGAAATGAAAGATGATGGTTCAGTGACAGATGTGACGGATGCCTCAGATGGTACATACACTGAGTATACGGAAATAGAAAGTCTTGATTCGGACTCAGATGCATTTACCGCATCAAACGACACAGACGAAACAGTACCATCGACCCCAGGAGAAGCTATTTTGACAAATAGCAGTAAGGTTGGTGTTGGTGTCGTGGCAAATGCAAAGCTAATGAAGGAACAGACAAGGGCAAAAAATAAAGAAACCCTGCTGGACGTAATTAATAATGCAAGCATTGGCGATGACCAGAAACAGACAGCAATCAATGAAATGATTTCAATGACAGATATTTCAGAAAGAGAAACAGCAGCAGAAATACTTTTGGCAGCCAAAGGATTTACCGATTCTATCGTATCCATTACAGGAGATTCTGCAGATGTCGTTGTAAATTCAACGGAATTGACAGATGCACAACGTGCACAGATAGAAGATATCGTAAAAAGAAAAACGGGAGTAAGCGCAGAAAACCTCGTAATTACACCATTAAGTTAATGATAATTCCTCTAAGCAATCTGCATTTGTGCTTGGAGGAATTTTTTTATTCTACTTTTATTAAATTTTAATGCATGGTATAATGTGGTCATATATTTTAAATAAAGAGAAAACGAATGCAAGTATTATTAGGGTTGCTTAATAATATTTTTTCTTTACAATTTAGATATTCTATATTACAATAATGGTAATCATTACTATTATAAACAAAATACGAATGGAGGAAGCATAATGTACAATTTTACATCAGATTATCTTACAGGAATTGCTTTAGTTGATGAGGAGCATGCACATCTATTTGAACTTGCAAATCAGGCATATTCACTACTAAAGGAAGAATACTTATCAGATAAGTATGACCAAATTATTGCAATCTTAGAGGAATTAAAGGAATATACAAAGACCCATTTCAGGGATGAAGAAGAATATATGGAATCAATTGATTATGAAGCTATTTTCATTCAAAAGGCACAGCATAAAATGTTTATTGAAAAATTAGGGGAAGTGAATCTTGATGTGGTTGATGAAAATCAAGATGAAATGATTGAGCAGATGTTAACATTTTTAACAAATTGGCTCTTTAATCATATTTTAAAGCTTGATAAGTTAATAGGAAAATAAAATTAATCAGAAAAAGGTTGCTTTTGACAGAGCAGCCCTTTTTTATTGGATATACTATTCTTATGATAACCTGCTTTCTCTTGCGAATCCCATATAAAACAGATATAATAACAAAATAAGTGAATGAATCGGAAAGGAATTAATCATCATGGGGAAACGTGTATTTTTAATTGTTTTAGATAGTTTTGGAATAGGAGCAATGCCAGATGCAGAGAAATTTGGAGATTTTAAAGTGAATACCATTGATTCCTGTTCAAAAAGTGAATATTTTAAACTGCCACAATTGGCTGATTTGGGACTTTTTAATATAGAGGGTGTCACTTGCGGTACCAGTGTGGAAAATCATAAAGCAACGGTAGCACGGTTGAAAGAGATTTCACAGGGAAAAGACACGACGATTGGCCATTGGGAAATTGCGGGGATTCGTTCGGATAATCCACTTCCCACATATCCAGAAGGATTTCCTAAGGAAGTACTTGATGAATTTAGCCAATTGACAGGAAGAGGTGTGTTATGCAACAAACCCTATTCTGGAACGCAGGTAATTAATGATTATGGTGATGAACATGTTAAGACAGGGGATTTGATTGTCTACACATCTGCTGACAGTGTTTTTCAGATTGCGGCTCATGAAGAGATCGTACCGCTTGATACTCTTTATGAATATTGTCATATGGCTAGAAAGATGTTGCAAGGTAAGCATGGCGTTGGAAGAGTGATTGCGCGTCCATTTATAGGAACTTCAGGTAATTATACAAGGACATCGAACCGTCACGACTATTCTTTATTGCCGCCTCAGGTTACAATGCTTGATCAGTTAAAGGATGCAGGAAAAGATGTATTAGCAATCGGCAAAATCAATGATATTTTTGTTGGGAAAGGAATTACGGAATTTACGTATACAAAAAGCAATGAAGATGGGATTCAAAAGACCCTTGAATGGATGGATAAAGATTTCGAAGGACTTTGTTTTGTAAATCTGGTAGACTATGATATGCTTTATGGTCATCGCAGAGATATCGATGGATATGCAAAAGCACTTGCTTACTTTGATGAAAAGCTTCCTGAGATGATAGGTAAAATGAAGGAAGAGGATATTCTGATGATTACTGCAGATCACGGATGCGATCCAGGATATCTTGCTACAACGGATCATACAAGAGAGTACGTACCTTTTATCATGTATGGAAAAAATATTGTGCCTAAGAATCTGGGGACTCGGAATTCATTTGCAGATATAGGTGCAACTGTGTTAAAATATTTCGATGTGCCACAGAAAATCACAGGTGAGGCAGTTGAACTATAAAATTGAATGTAAGATTATTAAGTAGAAATAGAAAGCGAGAAGAAAGAAGTGCCCAATTATACACAGGAAATAAACAAGAGAAGAACCTTTGCAATCATATCCCATCCTGATGCGGGTAAGACGACATTGACGGAAAAGTTTTTATTATATGGTGGAGCAATTAATCTAGCAGGAAGTGTAAAAGGAAAAGCAACTGCCCGTCATGCAGTTTCCGATTGGATGGAAATTGAAAAGGAAAGGGGTATTTCTGTTACATCTTCCGTGTTGCAGTTTAACTATGATGATTGTTGCATTAATATTCTGGACACTCCAGGACATCAGGATTTCTCAGAAGATACGTACCGTACTTTGATGGCAGCAGATTCTGCAGTTATGGTCATTGATGCAAGCAAGGGTGTTGAAGCACAAACTAGAAAGCTCTTTAAAGTATGTGTGATGAGAAAAATCCCAATTTTTACATTTATAAATAAAATGGATCGTGATGCGGGTGATACTTTTGAATTGATTGATGAAATTGAAAAAGAGTTAGGAATTGCAACTTGTCCAATGAATTGGCCAATTGGATCAGGTAAAAATTTTAAAGGTGTTTACGACAGGGAAAACCAATGTGTTGTAACTTATTCAGATACCGAAAAAGGTACAAAAGAAGGAGAAACAACGGTTATTTCTTTAAATGACGAAGCAAAATTAACACAATATATTGGACAGAAATATAAAGAACAACTATTTGAGGAAATCGAGCTTTTAGATGGGGCAAGTGCAGAATTTGATCAGGAGCTTGTTAATAAGGGAGTATTGTCTCCAGTATTTTTTGGCTCTGCATTAACAAACTTTGGTGTAGAAATCTTTTTGCAGCATTTTCTCAAAATGACAACATCACCCCTTCCTAGAAAAGCTGACATTGGTGTCATTAATCCACTAGAAAAAGAATTTTCTGCTTTTGTGTTTAAAATACAGGCAAATATGAATAAGAATCATCGTGATCGAATTGCATTTATGCGAATTTGTTCAGGTAAATTCGAAGCTGGAATGGAGGTCTTCCATGTTCAGGGCGGAAAGGTAATCCGTTTATCCCAGCCACAGCAAATGATGGCTTCGGACAGACATATTGTAGAAGAAGCTTATGCAGGTGATATTATTGGAGTGTTTGATCCAGGTATTTTTTCGATTGGAGATACCATCTGCATGACGAATGATAAATTTATTTATGAAGGAATTCCCACCTTTGCACCAGAGCATTTTGCAAGGGTTCGTCAAATTGATACCATGAAGAGAAAGCAATTTGTGAAGGGAATCAATCAGATTGCACAAGAAGGAGCAATTCAGATATTTCAAGAGTATAATACGGGTATGGAAGAGATTATTGTAGGTGTAGTAGGTGTCCTTCAATTTGAAGTTTTGAAATATCGATTGGAAAATGAGTATAATGTGGAGATTAAACTAGAAAAATTACCTTATGAGCATATTCGCTGGATTGAAAATAAAGAAATTGATTTAGATAAAATCGTTGGTACATCAGATATGAAGAAAATCAAGGATTTAAAAGATAGACCGTTACTTTTGTTTATTAATGCATGGAGTATTGGTATGACACTTGATAGAAATAAAGGTCTTATTCTAGAAGAGTTTGGACGTGATTAATTGAAAAATAAGAGAATACTGTTTTTTGTTATTCTGGCTTCTAGCTTTATGCTCACAGGATGCAGTCTGGATCTTGATGAGGTTCGTACAATTATCAATGGTTCGGGTAATGTGAAGCAAGAGGACTTGGCGGATTCAAATGAGAAACGCGATGTGGAAGATTCTACCATAGAGGATGAAAAAGAACAGCCGCAGACAAAAATATCGGAAGCTGAAATAGCAGATGCTATGAATTATCAGACGGATAATTTTGCATATGAGTCTTTAGAAGAAGAGGAGCATAAGCTATATATTGAAATTTATACGGTGTTAAACAATATGAATCAAGATATTACGATTAGCTCTCTTAATGTAGATGATGTGGATCGAATTTTTCAGTATGTGATGGATGATCATCCAGAATTGTATTTTGTGGAAGGTTATTCCATAACAAAATATACGACGAATGGAGTAGTTTCTTACTTAACATTAAGCGGAAAATACACAAAAACAAAAGAACAGCGTGAATTGATTGACCCTCAAATTGAAAATTATGTAGTGCAATGCTTTCTGAATCTGCCAATGGACGGGGATGAATATAAAAAAGCAAAATATATCTATGAGTACCTGATTAACCATACAGAGTATGATATAAATTCCACTGATAATCAAAATATTTGTAGTGTATTCCTGAATGGAAGAAGTGTTTGCCAGGGATATGCAAAAGCAACGCAGTATTTGCTTAAGCGAGCAGGAATATTTGCAACCCTTTTATCTGGTACCGTGAAAAATGGAGAGGGTCATGCATGGAATCTGGCTTATATTGATGGGAATTGGTGTTATCTTGATACAACATGGGGAGACGCATCTTATCAATCCGAAGTATCAGAGGAAACTTTGAATGGGATCAATTATGATTATCTGGGTGCGAATGAAGAAGTACTGTCAAAGACACATCATGTAAATACTACTTTGGAATTACCGCTATGCCACTCACTGAATTCCTATTATTTTGTGAGAGAAGGAAAGTATTTTACGGAATACGATGAAGACAAAGTTGTAGAACTTTTTAAGAAATCTTATGAAAAAGATGAGACGGTGCTTACGATAAAGTGTGATTCCAAGGAAGTATATGATGCAATCCTTGCAGATTTAATTGATAATGAGAGGATTTTCAGACTAATCGAAGATGGAACTCGTGTAAAATACGTGAGAATGGAAGAAAACCTGACACTGATGTTTTATTTATAAAGGTCTATGCAAATGTAGACAGATTTGTTATAATTTAGAATAATATTGTATTTAACAACTAGATATTGCAGACCAAATTAGTGGGTTTGTGGTAGAATGGAGCATAGTGTGAAAAATCAAGATTTTACACACATCAAATTTGTGCTGACGCTTAAATTTATGGGTCGGTGGCAGAATGGAGATTAATATGATAAGAGAGCAGGATAGAAATACTTATACGTTAGGTTCAGATAATTTTGGTGAAGTAAAAATAGCTGATGATGTGGTAGCAGTCATTGCTGGCTATGCAGCCACAGAAGTGGAAGGTGTTTCTGCAATGGCAGGAAACATAACAAATGAACTTATGAGTAAAGTTGGAGTTAAAAATTTAAATAAGGGTGTTAAAGTAATTGTAGAAGATGGTGTTGTACGTTGTGATCTTGCCATATTTATTGAATATGGATACAGCATCCCAATTACAAGTAAAAAGGTACAGGATAAAGTAAAGGTTGCAATTGAAAATATGACAGGACTTGAGGTTTCTGATGTGAATATTAGAATCGCTGGGGTTGATATGGAAAAACACTAGATAAAACCAATATATGTCGTCCGTTTCCGCGGGCGACATTTCGACTATTTTACGTGAGTAACCAAGAAGGAGCAAGAGGAATGACAAGAAGAGAACTAAGAGAACATATATTTATCCTATTATTCCGAGTGGAATTTAATTCGATAGAAGAAATGCCAGATCAGATGAAAATGTATTTTGAAGAAATAGACCAGCCTGCGAAAGAGAAGGACGAAAATTATATTCAGGAAAAAGCAAAAAAAGTATTTGACAAACTTCCTGAACTAGATGAATTCATTAATGATAAAGCAGAAGGCTGGAACATTTCCAGAATGGGGAAAATAGAGCTTGCTATTATACGTTTAGCCATCTTTGAAATGAAATATGACGATGAAGTTCCAACAGGTGTTGCAATTAATGAAGCAGTAGAATTAGCTAAAAAATATGGCCAAGAGGAATCAGGTTCTTTTGTAAATGGAATTTTAGCAAAATTAGTTTAGAATAGAAGTAGGTGTATCCATGCAAATATTTAGTGTGGCTCAAATCAATGCCTATATCCGAGGGAAATTTGAACAAGATGATAGACTCCGTGAAGTCTGTATTAAAGGAGAATTATCAAATGTAAAGTACCATACATCAGGTCATATTTACTTTACGTTAAAGGACCAGAGAAGTACGCTAACAGCTGTGATGTTTGCTGGGAATAGAAGTGGTCTGTCTTTTCAAATGAAAGAGGGGCAACAAGTTCTGGTGACGGGGTCAATCAGCGTCTATGAGCGTGATGGAAAATATCAGATTTACGCAACTGAGATTCTACTTGATGGAGCAGGTATTTTATTTGAAAAGTATGAAAAGTTAAAAATGGAATTAGAGGAAATGGGGATGTTTGCAAAAGAATATAAGCGCCCAATTCCTAAATATATTAAAACATTGGGAGTCGTAACGGCTAAGACCGGTGCTGCAGTTCAAGACATCATCAATATATCTAAACGGAGAAATCCGTTTATTCAAATCATCTTATATCCTGCAAAAGTGCAGGGTGAAGGCTCAGCACAAAGCATTGTGGATGGGATTTATGCATTAGAACAGATGCAGGTAGATACTATAATCGTAGGTAGGGGTGGTGGATCCATTGAGGATTTATGGGCCTTTAACGAAGAGATGGTTGCAAGGGCCATCTTTGATTGTACCATTCCTATTATTTCGGCAGTAGGACATGAAACGGATACAACGATTGCAGACTGGGTATCAGACCTTCGGGCACCAACCCCATCGGCAGCAGCAGAATTAGCGGTATTTCATTATGGAGAATTTGCTGGTAAGTGTTTTGACTACAACAGTAAATTGAATCATTTAATCCGTCAGGAGATACAATTATATAAAAGTATTTATGAAAAATATCAGATGCGGTTGGTTCATCTGAGTCCAGAAAACCAAATTCGTGAAAAAAGAATGCAGTCGGTAGATTTGGAGGAACGAATCTCGAATGCAATCGCAGAAAAAATTAGAAACAGACGTCATCAATTAGAAATCTATATTGAAAGAATGAAGGGTCTGTCTCCTTTAGAAAAACTGAATCAAGGATTTGCTTTGATTGAAAATCAGAAGGGAGATACCATTAATGATGTTCATAAGGTTTGTGTTGGAGAAGAAGTATTGATGCATGTAAAAAATGGAACAATAGAAGCAAGAGTGGAAAGTGTGAGAAGTAATTCTAAGGAGCATATAAGAAATGAGTGAGAAAAAGGAATTATCCATTGAGGAGGCATTTGATAAAATTGAAGAGGCGATTGAACAATTAGAAGATGAGAACATTTCTCTGGATGATTCATTTAAGGTGTACCAGGAGGGAATGAAAATCCTCAAATTGTGTAATGAGAAAATAGATCGAGTAGAAAAGAAAGTATTAACCATAAATGAAAAAGGTGAATTAAATGAATTTTAAGGATACATTGCAGGAGAAAGTAAAAGAAACAGAACAAATTATTTTTGCATATCTCCCCAAGGAAGAGGGCTATCAAAGGATTGTTATGGAAGCAATGAACTATAGCTTTCAGGCGGGCGGAAAAAGATTACGGCCAATATTGATGAAGGAAGTTTATTCACTGTTTGGTGGGAATACTTCTGTTATTGAGCCCTTTATGGCAGCGCAGGAAATGATACATACCTACTCTTTGGTACATGATGATCTACCTGCAATGGATAATGATGAGTATCGGCGAGGCAGAAAAACAACTCATGTTGTATATGGTGATGGAATGGCGGTACTTACTGGGGATGCACTGTTAAATTATGCATTTGAAACAGCGCTCAAAGCATTTAACTACGAGCCAACCAATGATAGAATTGTTACAGCGCTACAAGTGCTTGCTAATAAAGCAGGCATTTATGGAATGCTTGGTGGACAAGTGGTAGATGTAGAGGCAGAGAAAAAAAACCTTTTGCTATCGGGTGAAGAATTACTCTTTATCCATGAAAAAAAGACAGGTGCACTCTTACAGAGCTCTATGATGATTGGTGCAATTCTGGCTGGTGCAGAAGAAGAACAGATAGAGCTTGTAGAGAGAGCTGCCTGCTGTATTGGGGTTGCATTTCAGATTCAAGATGATATTCTTGATGTAGAAGGGGATGAAAGACTCCTTGGAAAACCAGTTGGTAGTGATGAAAAAAATAATAAAAGTACCTATGTAACAATGAATGGAATGGAGAAATCAAAAGAGGACGTTTTGAAATTATCGAAAGAAGCGATGGATTTATTTGGAACACTTCCTGTCCAAAATGAATTTCTAATGGAACTGATCAAGTCTTTAATTAATAGGGAAAAATAGGGGTATTTCTTCATGATATTAGAAGCGATTAATCAAGAAAATGATATTAAAAAAGTTTCACCAGCAGATTATAATACCTTAGCTGAAGAAATTAGAAAGTTTTTAATTCAAAAAATTAGTGTGTCCGGTGGTCATCTTGGTTCCAATCTGGGTGCTGTAGAACTTACCATGGCGATGCATCTTTCTTTAAATTTTCCAAAGGATAAAATTGTTTGGGATGTAGGTCATCAATCCTACACGCATAAGATATTAACGGGTAGAAAAGATGGATTTGATGGATTGCGTAAATATGGTGGAATGAGTGGTTTCCCAAAACGTAAGGAAAGCGATTGCGACTGTTTTGATACCGGTCACAGTTCTACCTCTATTTCGGCAGGTTTGGGTCTTGTAAAAGCAAGAGATATAAAGAACGAAAAGCATACAGTTATTTCAGTAATCGGTGATGGAGCCTTAACGGGTGGTATGGCATATGAGGCACTCAATAATGCCGCGCGCTTGAAAACGAATTTTATCATTATATTAAATGATAATAATATGTCTATTTCAGAAAATGTTGGTGGAGTTTCAAAATACTTAAGAAGTATTCGTACGGCAGATAATTATAGAGAATTCAAAATTAATTTGGAAAAATCTCTTTTGAAGATACCAAAATATGGTGACACGGTAGTAGACACTTTGAAAAAATATAAAAGTGGATTAAAACAATTAGTTGTGCCAGGAATGTTCTTTGAGGATATGGGCATCACCTATTTGGGGCCTGTGGATGGTCATGATATTACAGCCTGTTCAAAGATGATTCGGGAGGCTAAAAAAATCGATCATGCCGTTTTGATTCATGTGATCACAAAAAAGGGAAAAGGATTTGGACCAGCAGAACGACACCCAGCCAGATTTCATGGCGCAGAACCATTTGATTTAGAGACAGGACTTCCGCTCAAAAATCGAATTAAAGCGAATTATACGGATGTGTTTGCAACGGTTATGATAAAATTAGCAGCAAGAAACGAGGATGTTGTAGCAATCACAGCCGCAATGCCAGACGGAACAGGCTTAAAACGTTTTCATAATATGTATCCTGAACGATTTTTTGATGTAGGCATAGCAGAAGAACATGCAGTTACCTTTGCGGCCGGCATGGCAGCAGGTGGATTACATCCGATTGTAGCTATTTATTCTTCCTTTTTACAAAGAGCATATGACCAGGTTTTGCATGATGTATGCATCCAGAATCTCCCTGTTGTATTTGCGATTGACCGCGCGGGACTTGTAGGGAGTGATGGAGAGACACATCAGGGTATTTTCGATTTATCCTTTTTATCTTCGATACCTAATATGCATATTATGGCACCTAAGAATAAATGGGAATTGTCTGATATGATGAAATTTGCAGTAGATTTTAATGCTCCCATTGCCGTTCGATACCCGAGAGGGGAAGCTTATGATGGATTAGAAGAATATCGAGATCCAATTGTATATGGTAAGAGTGAACTGATTTTTGATGAGTCTGAAATCATACTTTTTGCAGTAGGCAGTATGGTAAAAACTGCAGTAGAGGTACGCGAAGAATTAAAGAACAAGGGAATCCCTTGCAGTATTTGTAATGCAAGGTTTGTTAAGCCAATTGATGAAGAGGCAGTGCGCGTATCGTGTGAAAAACATAAAGTACTTGTAACCATGGAAGAAAATGTTGCGATTGGTGGATATGGGGAAAAGGTCAGGGAGTATATTTGTCGTGATAGGCTATCTATTAAATTAGTCTCAATTGCATTACCTGATGAATATGTAGAACATGGGAATGTTGATATCTTGAAAAAGGAAGTTGGAATAGACAAGGAAACCATTGTTGAGAAAATTACAGCAGTCTATACACCAACGAAGAGTAAGTCAAAATTCTTCCGATCAGGAAAATAGAAAGCAGATAGGTAGTTGATTACATGAAAGAAAGACTTGATGTACTTCTATGTAAGCAGGGGCTTTGTGAATCAAGAGAGAAAGCAAAAGCACTGATTATGTCAGGAAATGTATTTGTAAAGGGACAAAGAGAAGATAAGCCAGGTACTACCTTTGATGAAGCCTCAGTCATAGAGGTGAAGGGAAATACCTTAAAATATGTAAGCCGTGGAGGATTAAAGTTAGAAAAGGCGATGCAGAAATTTCCCATTGATTTAGAAGGGACAATTTGCATGGATATTGGAGCCTCTACGGGTGGATTTACAGACTGTATGTTACAAAATGGGGCCATAAAGGTATATGCGATTGATGTAGGACACGGACAATTGGCATGGAAATTGCGTCAGGATGAGCGAGTTGTCTGTATGGAAAAAACGAACTTTCGATATGTGGTAAAAGAAGATATTCCGGATGAAATTACATTTTCTTCTGTAGACGTATCTTTTATTTCCTTAACCAAGATTCTATTTCCAGCATATCAATTATTAAAAACAGATGGGGAAATGGTATGTCTTATTAAACCACAGTTTGAAGCAGGACGCGAAAAGGTAGGGAAAAAGGGTGTTGTAAGAGAAAAAGAAGTACATGTTGAAGTGATTGAAAAGGTGATAAACTACAGTCTGTCAATTGGTTTTTCAATACTGGGACTTGATTATTCACCTGTAAAAGGTCCTGAGGGCAACATTGAATATCTACTTCACATTAGAAAAGCTACGGTTGACTCAGCAATTAGAGATGAAGGGATCGAAAGCTGTGGAATAGTTTTGGAAGCACATGGGGCGTTGGATAAGTGATGAATTCTTTTTATATAATTACAAATAGCATAAAGGATCAAGACCTTAGTGTTACGAACAAAGTTAAGGAGTATCTTTGTAGCCATGGAAAGCAGTGCTTTGTACATGCCACAAACAGTAATTCAACTGGATCTTACACGAGAGAGGAACATGTACCAGATCATGTGGAATGTGTGATTGTTCTTGGCGGCGACGGTACCTTGATTCAGGCAGCAAGGGATATGGTAAATCGGGATATTCCTTTCCTTGGTATTAATCTGGGTACACTAGGATTTCTTGCTGATGTTGAGAAAGATACGCTATTAGATTCACTTGATCGCTTGATGGAAGGTAAATATGAGATTGAAGAGCGCATGATGCTAAAGGGAAGAGTAACAACCCAGTCAAAAAAGACAGAGGCAATTGCACTTAACGATATTGTAATTAACCGATATGGATCTCTTCGGATTATGGAGTACAATATCTATGTAAATGGTAAATATCTAAATACGTATCGAGCAGATGGAATAATAGTATCCACACCGACAGGATCAACGGGGTATAGCCTGTCAGCGGGAGGCCCTATCATTGAGCCCAAGGCGAGAATGATGGTAATTACGCCTATTTGTCCACATACCCTAAACACAAGGAGCGTTGTATTGTCGGATGATGATGTGATTTGTATTGAAACAAGAGAAAGTGGACAGAGAAAAGACGATATGGCAGAGGTCACTTTTGATGGAACTGCAAATGTGCGTCTAGTACCATCTGATTTTGTGGAAATTTCAAAATCTGAGAAAACAACCAAGATCATGAGAATTAATGAAGAGAGTTTTTTGACAGTCCTAAGCAAAAAATTCAAGGACTGAGGGGAGCGTTATGAAAAAGGACAGACATGAAAAAATCTTAGAGCTTGTGAAAAATTATAATATTGAAACGCAGGAGGAGCTTGCAGATCGTCTGAATGAAGCAGGATTCTTAGTAACGCAAGCTACCGTATCAAGAGACATTCGTCAACTAAAGTTATCCAAGGTGCCGTTTCAAGGGAGCAGACAGCGTTATGCTCAGATGGCCCATAATGAACAGCATTTAGGAGATAAATATGTACGTGTACTGAAGGATGGTTTTGTATCCATGGATATGGCTCAAAATATTCTTGTGATTAAAACGGTTGCAGGTATGGCAATGGCAGTTGCAGCAGCTCTCGATGCTTTGAAATTTCATGAAATTGTAGGCTGTATAGCAGGTGATGATACGATTATGTGTGCTGTTCGAAGTGTAGAAGATACCATTATCGTAATGAACAAAATACATGATATTCTTTAACCTTTTAAATATGTCAGCATAGGTGTGGGGACACTTTTTGTATGAGAAGCAATAAAGGTAGTGAGAAAGGAATGGTCATAGAATGTTATCAAATTTACATGTGAAAAATCTAGCGTTAATCAAAGAGGCGGATGTTTATTTTCAAAATGGACTTAATATTTTGACCGGCGAAACCGGAGCAGGTAAGTCCCTCATTATTGGTTCTCTCAATTTAGCATTAGGTGGGAAAATCCAGACGGATATGGTACGTAAAGATGCAGAGTATGCATTGGTAGAATTAGTGTTTGAAATATCTTCTGATGAACAAATTAAAATGTTAAGAGAAATGGACATTGAAGTAGAGGGCGATGGACAGCTTATTCTTAGCAGACGGATTCAGGCTGGTCGCAGCTATGCAAAGATTAACGGAGAAACAGTTACGGCAACTACATTAAAGGCTGTTGCGGAATTATTAATCGATATTCATGGTCAACATGAACATCAGTCATTACTCTATAAAAAAAATCATTTATCGATTCTTGATAATTATGTGGGAGAATCTTTATTACAACTTCGTAAACAGGTCAAGGAATCTTATGATAATTATATAAAATTGCAAAAACAGCTTTCAGAATCTGTGATGGATGAAAGTGAAAAGAAACGTGAAATAGAACTTTTGCAATATGAAATTAAGGAAATAGAAAAGATTGATTTTAAACCTTTCGAAGATGAAGAGTTAGAAACTCTTTATCGTAAAATGTGCAATAGTAAAAAAATAATGGAAGTAATGAATGCTGTCTATGCAGAAACATCTTATACGAGTGGGAATGGAGCAGGAGATGCAGTAGGCAGAGCACTACGTGATATGAAATCGCTATTAGGACTTGATGAAGAATTGGATGAATTAAGCAATCAGCTTTCGGAAGTTGATGATCTATTAAATGATTTTAACCGGTCACTTGCAGAATATATGGAAGGTATGAGCTTTAAATCGGAGGAATTTATTGCAACGGAGGAACGATTAAATGAAATCAATCATTTGAAGAGCAAATATGGGAATACATATGAAAAAATCCAGGAATACTTTCTTATTCAATCGGAAAAGCTTTTAAAATATAGTGATTATGATGAGTTCATTCAATCATTACAAAAGGAAATAGAAGAAGTAAAATCTAATATGATAAAACAGTCAGAAAAATTATCTTCCCTGCGAAAGAAAAATGCAGTGATTCTTTCTAAACAAATGAAAGATGCATTAGTGGATTTGAATTTTCTGGATGTTCAATTTGAAATTGTTGTTCATTCAAACTTAGAAAAATTCAGTGCAAAAGGCTTTGATGATGTAGAATTTATGATTTCTACAAATCCAGGAGAAAAAATAAAGCCATTAGCGGAAATTGCATCTGGTGGTGAACTATCTAGAATCATGCTGGCCTTAAAAACGGTAATTGCCACAAAGGATGAAATCAGCACAATGATATTTGATGAAATTGATACTGGGATTAGTGGAAGAACTGCTCAGAAAGTAGCCCAAAAGCTTTCCGAGCTCTCGAAGAAAACGCAGATTATCTGTATCACTCATCTGCCCCAGATAGCAGCCTTTGCAAATCATCATTTTTTAATTCAAAAAGAAACAAAAAATGGAGCAACATTAACGGATATTCATGAATTAGATGAAACAGAAATAGTGGAAGAATTATCCAGGATAATCGGTGGTACAGAAATAACGGACATCGTGCGTGAGAGTGCAAGAGAAATGAAAGAATTGGCAAAAACAAGTAGTTTGAAATAAGAAAAACATCACATACTATAGGCAGATAAAAGAAAAAATAGAATCTGTAAAGAGGTATGTGAAATGATGAATAAAAAAGAGATTGCATATAGAAGAATATTAATAGGATGTATAGGCTTTAGCTTATGCATCCTGTTGTCGTTTTTATATTTCGACACATTAAATCGTGTACCTTCTGAAATAAAAATATTTGGCGGTCAGGAACAAAATTTGAATTTGTTTGTGCCTGTAAGTGGTGAACTGTATGCTGACAGCGTGGAAGCTGGTGATTTTACAAAGTCAAATATCCCATCTGATTCGCTTCACATAAACCTACAAAAAAATGTTGTTTTTTATTCAAAAAGCAATGGAACATATAAGATGGAATGTAAGCTATTTGGTTTCATTCCCATGAAGACCGTTCAAGTTTCCGTTATTGAGGATACAACATTAACACCAGGTGGAATTCCAATTGGAATTTATATGAAAACAAATGGCATTTTGGTAATTGGTACAGGTACTGTAAAAGGAATCGATGGTATGGATCAAGAACCAGCAAAGTATCTATTGTCTACGGGTGATTATATTGAGTCAGTGGATGGTATTTTCATAAACAGTAAGTCACAATTGATAGAAGAACTAAATGAAAGTGATGGGAAGGAAGTAATTTTAGGAATAAGAAGGAATAATGAGGAATTACGAGTTAAGATATTTCCAGCACAGACAGCACCAGAGGAATATAAAATAGGAATATGGGTAAGAGATAATACTCAAGGAATTGGAACGTTAACCTATATTAATTCGGAGGGTGAATTTGGCGCTCTTGGTCATGGAATTAATGATGTAGATACCACTGGATTAATGGAGCTATATGGTGGGAATTTATATAATACGCAGATTTTATCAGTAGTTAAAGGAACTAGTGGAAGTCCGGGAGAATTAAGCGGTGTGATCAATTATAATAAGGAGAATATATTAGGTGAAATAACACAAAATACATCAGGGGGTATTTTTGGAAAAGGAAATGAAAAACTTCAAAGTGAAGTGGAAAAGGAAGCGTTACCTATTGGATTAAAGCAGGATATTAAAATAGGTGATGCGGTCATTCGTTCCTATATTGAGGGTGAGGCGAAAGACTACCAAATAGAAATATTAAAAGTAGATTATAATCCACAAAGTATTAATAAAGGGATTATTTTCAAAGTGACAGATAAAGAATTAATTCAATTAACTGGTGGAATTGTTCAAGGAATGAGTGGAAGTCCGATTCTGCAGGATGGTAAAATTATTGGAGCAGTTACCCATGTTTTTGTACAGGATTCTACGAAAGGATTTGGTATTTTTATTGAAAGTATGCTTGAGAGATGAATGTGAAAAGATATACTAACGCATGAGAGAACCATGCTAAGTATATCTAAGTTTCACATGGAAGAAGTCGCAAGCGCCTTCTTCTCATTAACTACTCAAAGAAATTCTTTGAGGGATTGATATTTTGTGGTACAATTCGTGTATGTTACATTCATGAATGTTATTTTGAAAGGAAATATTATAATGATGGAAATAAATAAAAAAAACAGAAATTACTTAGTACAAATCATCGCATTTGCAATTCTGCTTTTTTGCGGTATACAGAATTTGGATGTTGTATTTCGGACAATTCAGGCAATCATTCATCTGTTTTCTCCTTTTTTGGTAGGGGGTGCAATTGCATTTATCATACATATTCCGATGAAGAAATTTGAAAAGCTAATTAAATTTAAGAATCAGAAACTTGAAAAGTTGCAACGAGTCATTGCATATTTGTTAACACTTATCTGCATTATAGGTGTACTTACTTTGGCTTTACTTGTAATTATTCCCCAGCTGATTCAAACAATTAATTTATTGACAGATCAGATACCGATTGCTTTTAATGCAATGCAGGTATTAATAGAACAATATACAAAAGAATTGTCGATATCAGCTGATTATTTAGATGAATTAAATTTGAATTGGTCCACAATTTCTACCAATGTAATTAAATTTTTACAATCTCTTTCTGCTGGTATTTTAGACTCTGGAATAGGAATCTTTACTGGGGTAGTAAGTGGGGTTACTAATTTTGTGATTGCATTTACATTTTCTGTCTACTTGATTTTTCAAAAAGAAAATTTAATACGTCAGGGAAAACAGGTTTTGTATGCTTTGCTTTCGAAAGAGAGAGCAGAGCGGTGCATTTATATTGGAAGTTTATCAAACCAGATTTTTTCTAATTTTTTGTCGGGACAATGTGTCGAGGCGGTAATTTTGGGATCTATGTTTGTAATCACTATGACCATCTTCCAATTACCCTATGCAATGCTGATTGGTATCGTTATAGCCTTAACGGCTTTAATTCCTGTTGTTGGTTCTTTTGTTGGTTGTGCAGTAGGTATGTTTTTAATTGTAATGGTTAATCCTATACAGGCAATATGGTTCTTGATTCTTTTCTTAATATTACAACAAGTGGAAGGAAATTTAATTTACCCTTATGTAGTGGGAGGCTCGGTAGGACTTCCATCCATCTGGGTATTGGCAGCAGTTGTGATTGGGGGAAATTTATTTGGAATTTTGGGAATATTAATTTTCATTCCATTATGTTCCATTCTCTATTCTTTGTTTAAAGAATTTGTAAAGAAAAGGATTAGGGAAAAAAATATTGTTTAATTTTCATTTTATTTTAAAAAAAAAGTAGAGAAGAAAAATTGTTAAATTTACAAAATATATGAAAACCAGATAGATTATTTCCATATATTGTATATTATCATAGAACATTATGAAAGAAGGGTGGAATATCCTTCTTTTTTTGCGAAAAATCACCCTTGCAAATATTGAGTCAAAAGAATAAATTATAAGGGTACCAATTGGAAATAATTGGAAATTATCGAATGGAGGAAAGATTGGAATGGAAAAGATGAACGTTGCTATTTTCGATGACAACAAAAAAATGCTGGAGGTGATTAATGATATTGTCAAATCAGATGATAATATGGAGCTTTATTTTATGGTAAAGCCTTTTAATCCGGAGCAAATGAAAAGCAGAATGTTGAATTTCCAAATGTCAGCAGATCAAACATTAATTGAGGTACCAGAAGTTAAAAAAAATGTAGAAACTAATTTAGAGAGTGATGTAACAAATATTATTCATGAAATCGGTGTACCAGCTCATATTAAGGGATATCAGTATCTAAGAGATGCAATTATGATGTCAGTAGAGGATATGGAAATGCTTAATTCCATAACAAAAGTATTGTACCCTACCATTGCAAAAAAATATCAGACAACTCCTAGCAGAGTGGAGCGTGCAATCAGACATGCAATTGAAGTTGCCTGGAGCCGTGGAAAAATGGATACCATTGATGCATTATTTGGATATACGATTAACATGGGAAAAGGAAAACCTACAAACTCAGAATTTGTTGCTTTGATTGCAGACAAGATTCGTATCGAATATAAACTAAGAAGATAATTCTTTTCTTCATTACCTAATTGATGTATAATATAACAAAGATTTCTTACATAATTATAGAAATTCGGAGGTTAGGTATGAAGAAGATATTATTTGCGGCATCAGAGGGTGTACCATTTATTAAGACCGGAGGGTTGGCAGATGTCGTAGGATCACTACCAAAATGTTTTGATACGAAGTATTTTGATGTCAGAGTCATAATGCCGAAGTATATGTGCATGAAGCAAGAACACAAAGATATGATGGAATATGTAGCTCATTTTTATATGGATTTTAATAACAAGAGTCAGTATGTAGGAGTATTAAAAACAGAGTATAAGGGAATCACTTTCTATTTTATTGACAATGAATATTATTTTTCGGGTTCCAGACCATATGGAAATATAAGAGATGATATTGAAAAGTTTATTTTCTTTAGTAAAGCTGCCTTATCGGCGCTTCCCGTGATTGGATTTAAGCCAGATATCGTACATTGCCATGATTGGCAGACGGGCTTGATTCCTGTGTATTTGAAAGACAGTTTTAAAGAAGGCGAATTTTTCGGAAATATGAAATCAGTCATGACAATTCACAACCTTAAGTTTCAGGGAACTTGGGATGTGAAGACCATTCGTCAAGTTTCAGGCTTACCGGATTACTACTTTACGCCAGACAAGTTAGAGGCATTTAAGGATGCGAATCTGCTAAAAGGTGGTTTGGTGTATGCTGATCAAATTACGACCGTAAGTGATACATATTCGGAAGAGATAAAGACAGATTTTTATGGCGAAAAACTAAATGGATTACTCAATGCAAGAGGAAATAGCATAAGAGGAATCGTAAATGGAATTGACTATGAGGAATACAATCCAGAAACAGATATCTATTTGGATTTTAAGTATAATATAAAGAACTTTAGAAAAGAGAAAATTAAGAATAAGCGTGCATTACAGGAAGAAATGGGCTTAGAACGTGATGATAGGAAGTTCATGATAGGAATTGTGAGTAGACTCACGGATCAAAAAGGCTTTGATTTGATTGAATGTGTTATGGATGAGCTTTGCCAGGAAGATGTTCAGATTGTAGTTCTTGGAACAGGAGAAGAACAGTATGAGAATATGTTCCGTCACTTTCAATGGAAATATAATGATAAAGTGGCTGCTAATATCTATTATTCAGAAGCTTTGTCACATAAAATCTACGGAGCATGTGACGCATTCCTAATGCCATCACTATTTGAGCCATGTGGACTTAGCCAGCTTATGAGTCTTCACTATGGTACGGTTCCTATTGTAAGGGAAACTGGGGGATTGAAAGATACCGTACAACCTTATAATGAGTATGAGTGCACCGGAACAGGATTTAGCTTTGTAAATTATAATGCGCATGAAATGCTTGCTACAATTCGTTATGCAAAACGAATCTATGGGGAGAGAAAGAGGGAATGGAATAAAATCATTGACCGTGCGATGGCAGCCGATTTCTCGTGGGAAGTTTCAGCCGCCAAATATACGGAAATGTATGATTGGATGTGTCCTTAAGCGTATGAATAACGTATTAATCAAGTAATTTGATTCCAGATATATCAGAGTCAATGGTAAGAGAATAATTTGTATAATAAACAACGAAGCCCGGTTTACTACCACCGGGTTTCTTTACGTTCTTTTTCTCGGTGTAGTCAATCTCTACTTTATCCTGTTCCCGTCCTTTTGAATAATAGGCAGCCAATTTCCCTGCTTCTTCGAAGGTACGGTCAGGTAATGTGTTTCCATTTGTTTTAACAACTACGTGTGAACCAGGAATCCCTTTTGCGTGAAACCACCAATCATTTCCAATGGCAAACTTGAAAGTCAATTCATCATTCTGAAAATTGTTCTTCCCTACGTAGATATCAAACCCATCAGAGGATACATAGTGAAAGGGTTTACTAGTAATTTTCACTTTTTTCTGAAATCCTTTTCGTTTGATATAGCCACTTTCCACGAGCTCTTCCTTGATTTGAACCAAATCATTTTCAAGTAGTGCAATATCCAGGGCCGTGCTTATGGATTCTAAGTGTTCTATTTCAGATTTTGTAGTTAATATAAGTTCGCTGACAGCCTCATGCGTACGCTTTAACTTCTGGTATTTATCAAAATATTTCTTGGAATTTTCAGAGGCATTTAATAAAGGGTCAAGAGGTATAGTTATCATTTCATTTGTATAATAATTAAGGGCTTCAAAAGATTTGCAAGCAGGCGCTAGACCATACCCATACGTATTGATTAATTCTCCATAAATCTTATACTTATCTTTTTTTTCTGTATCTTGTAACTGTTTTAATTGCAAATCATATTTTTTAACATTCCGCTCAAGTGCTGTTTGAACAATACGTCTTAAATCAACGGAACGCTGACGGATTCTAGTTACTGCATTTTTCCTTGCATAGTAGTATTCTAGCACCTCTGAAATAGTATCGTACTTTGTGACATCCATGTCAGAATACATTGTCATTGGAAGAGCACTAAATTCTACAGGAACCCCTTTTTCGGATGTAATTTCAGGATGAAAAGAACCCTCCTTAATATCGGAAACCATCCATGTGAAATTATGAAATAGATGAGTGGCCTGCTCGCTCGTTACTGCATCTGTTGCTTGATTTCCATCTAAGGATGCGCGATGACAAAGCTCCATCGCCATAACTGGTGAGAATCCAATGAAACTCATATAGATCGCCTTGCATAGAGAAAGTGGCTTTTTAAGGACTTCATCATGAAATTCCTGCTCGGTAATTGCCAATAATGGATCACGTTTATCCTGTGTAGGAGGGATAAAATAATCCCTGCCGGGTAAGACTTCACGAACGGAACTTACTGCATTAGAAATATGCTTGATGCTATCGATAATATGATAATGATCATCGCAAAAGATAATATTACTGTGTTTTCCCATAATCTCAATTACAAGTATTTTCTTGCATAGGTCTCCCAGCTCATTCAAGTGTTCGATATCAATATGGAGAATACGCTCTAATCCAGGCTGCGTAATAGATAGGATACGTCCATTTTGAATGTGCTTTCTTAAGAGCATACAAAAATTAGGAGCAGTCATAGGGCTCTGTTTGTTTGTATCTGTCAGGTATACTAAAGGAAGACTGGCACCAGCAGAAATAAGAAGTCTTTTCTGTGAGCCACCCACCTTAATTGTTAATAATAATTCATCTGCTTCTGGCTGGGCTATTTTGTAGATTCGCCCATCCTTTAATGTTCTATCTAATTCTGCCCTGATACAGGCGATTGTAATTCCATCAAATGCCATTGGTTTACCTTTCTAAAGCGGGACGGTTCTGAGTTATGAAAAACTTTACCACAAATAATGTAAAATATCAAATCCTTGACGAAGTGTTTCTATTAGCCTATAATTAAAGATAGTATGCAACCATAATGAATGGAAACGAGTTGCGACTAGAATATTGAGAGGAATCAAAGCACATGATTAAAAGTATGACTGGTTTTGGAAGATGTGAGATCTCCGACGAAAACCGAAAATTTACTGTAGAAATGAAAGCAGTCAATCACAGGTATTTGGATGTCAACATGAAAATGCCTAAAAAACTGGGATTTTTTGAATCTTCGATTAGAAACCTTTTGAAAAATTATATTCAAAGAGGAAAGGTTGATGTCTTTATTACTTATGAAGACTATACAGAAAACAATCTTTGTGTAAAGTATAATAGTGATTTGGCAAAGGAATACATGAAATACTTGAATCAAATTGCAGAGGAATTTGGAATGGAAAATGATGCAAGAGTCTCTTCTATTTCACGTTATCCAGAGGTTCTCACAATGGAGGAACAAACCGTCGATGAGTCAGAAATCTGGAAGCTTCTTGAGCAGGCTATTTGTGGTGCTTGTGAACAATTTGTACAGGCAAGAATTACAGAAGGCGAAAATCTTAGAACAGATATTCTTGTAAAATTAAATAACATGTTAAGACATGTGGATGTTATTGCAGAACGTTCACCAGAAATTGTTGCTGCTTATCGCAAGAAGTTAGAAGAAAAGGTACAGGAGATGCTTGGGGATACCAAGTTTGATGAAAGTCGCATTGTAACAGAGGTAACGATTTTTGCTGATAAAATTTGCGTTGATGAAGAGATTGTGCGTCTCAAGAGTCATATCGAGAGCATGAAAGCCTGCTTGATAGAAGGTGGCGGGATTGGTAGGAAGCTTGATTTTATTGCCCAGGAAATGAATCGTGAAGCAAATACTACATTATCAAAAGCAAACGACCTGATATTATCGAATATTGCAATTGAATTAAAAACGGAAATTGAAAAGGTCCGTGAACAGATTCAAAATATAGAATAGTAGGATGAAATGATGGGCAAATTGATTAACGTAGGTTTTGGAAATATTGTAAATACAGAAAAAATCGTTGCAGTGGTAAGCCCAGATTCTGCGCCTACCAAACGAATGGTTCAAAAAGCGAAGGAAATGGGTACAACAATTGATTGTACGCAGGGAAGAAAAACGAAGGCAGTCATTGTAATGGAAAACAATCAGCTGGTACTATCTGCATTGCTACCGGAAACAATTTATAACAGATTTTATTCGGAAAGCGGTGAAGAACATGGAGAATAAGGGCATTTTAATAGTTGTGTCAGGATTTGCTGGTACCGGTAAAGGTACATTAATGAAAGAATTGCTGAACAA
This sequence comes from Lachnospiraceae bacterium, assembly GCA_028694115.1. The sequence goes on along the minus strand of JAQUUB010000009.1, from coordinate 16,798 downwards.
ATATGATAAGTATGCATTGTCAGTTTCAGCGACGACTAGAGCTCCAAGACCAGGAGAGGAAGACGGTGTCCAATATTTTTTCCTTGACAGAACTCATTTTGAGGATATGATAGAAAAGGATGAACTTTTGGAATACGCTTGTTACGTAGAGAATTATTATGGTACTCCAAAGTCCTATGTTGAAAGACAGCTGCAGCTTGGAAGGGACGTTATTCTTGAAATAGAAATTCAAGGAGCACTTAAAATAAAAGAAAAATTTCCGGAAGCATTATTACTGTTTATTATGCCACCAAGTGCTATGGAACTTAAAAAACGATTAGTTACAAGGGGAACAGAGACACCCGAAGTGATTGATAAAAGACTTTCCAGAGCGGTGGAAGAGGCAGACGGAATCGAAAAGTACGATTACATTGTAATTAATGATTGTTTAAATGAATGTACAGAGGAATTGCATAGTATTATTTGTGCAGCTCATTATACACCAATCAGACAAAAAGAGTTTATTAATCAATTAAGATCAGAATTGAAGATGTTTTCGAAAGGAGAATAAAAAATGTTACATCCATCTTACACAGATTTAATGAAAGTAGTAAATAGCGAGGTAGAAGAGGGAGAACATCCCGTAGTTAATAGCCGTTACTCAATCGTAATAGCAACTTCTAAAAGAGCAAGACAGATTATTGGCGGAGAAGAACCAATGATAGATGGTAGAGGAAAAAAACCTTTATCAATTGCAATTGAAGAATTGAATAAAAGTAAAGTAAAAATTGTAGGCGATGATGAAGAAGAATAAATAAAGGGGGGAAATGCCGTTGGCATTTCCCATTTTGGTTACTATATGGAAAAAATATTATTTGTATCGTTAGGCTGTGACAAGAATCTTGTAGATTCTGAACAGATGTTAGGAATGCTTTCAGAAGAGGGCTATGAATTTACTGACAGTGAATCAGAAGCAACGGTAATTGTTATTAATACGTGTTGCTTTATCCATGATGCGAAGGAGGAAAGTATTACAACGATCCTCGATATGGCAGAATATAAGAAGAGTGGAAATTGTAAGGCACTTATTGTAACTGGATGCCTGGCACAGCGTTACTATGATGAGATTCAGGAAGAAATCCCAGAAGTGGATGCCATTATCGGGACCACCGCTTTTGATGAAATTACAAAAGTAGTTTCAGGTGTAATAGGTGGTCAAAAGAAAAATGTGAAAAAAGATATTCATACATTAACGTATTTAAAGGGCCATCGAAGTGTCACAACAGGTGGACATTATGCTTACTTAAAGATAGCAGAAGGATGCAATAAGCATTGTACGTATTGTATTATTCCTAAAATCAGAGGTAATTTTCGAAGTGTTCCAATGGAGGACTTGCTTGCAGATGCAGAGCAGTTAGCCAGAAATGGAGTAAAAGAATTAATCCTTGTGGCCCAGGAAACAACGGTCTATGGGACTGATTTATACGGCAAAAAAATGTTGCCAGAGCTTTTAAAAGAACTATGCAAAATCACTGGATTTGTCTGGATTCGTATTCTGTATTGTTATCCAGAAGAAATCACGGATGAGCTGATACAGGTGATGAAAGAAGAAAAGAAAATCTGTAATTATTTAGATTTACCAATACAGCATGCATCAGACAAAATACTAAAGCAAATGGGTAGGAGAACTTCACAGGAAGAGCTTCGCGCGATCGTAGCAAAACTTCGTAAGGAAATTCCAGATATCTGCCTGCGAACGACATTGATAACGGGATTCCCAGGGGAAACAGAGGAAGATCAAGAAGAAGTCATGTGTTTTGTAGATGAATTAGAATTTGACCGCCTTGGAGTATTTACCTACTCACCAGAAGAGGGTACGAAAGCAGAAACATTTGCTGATCAGGTAGATGAGGAAATAAAGAAAGATCGCCAGGCAGAGATCATGGAACTTCAGCAGGAAATCGCCTTTGAAAAAGCGGAAAACATGATAGGCAGAGAATTATATGTTTTTATCGAAGGTAAAGTGGCTGATGAGAATGCTTATGTCTCAAGAACGTATAAGGATGCGCCAAATGTGGATGGCTTTTTATTTGTCAATACAGATTTAGAGCTAATGACAGGTGATTTTGTAAAAGTGCGGGTAACAGGCGCTTACGAATATGATTTGATAGGAGAGATAACAGAATGAATTTACCGAATAAATTAACCCTTTTAAGAGTATGCATGATTCCATTTTTTATATTCTTTATGTTAGCAGACATATCCTTGCCAGCTAGTAAATGGATTGCACTAGTCATTTTTATTACAGCAAGTTTAACAGATTTACTAGATGGTCATATAGCAAGAAAGTACAATTTAGTCACAAATTTTGGTAAGTTTATGGATCCACTAGCGGACAAGTTGTTGGTATGTTCGGCAATGATTTGCTTAGTAGAAACAGGATATTTACCAGCATGGATGGTAATTGTTATTATCAGCCGCGAATTTATCATTAGTGGTTTTCGTCTAATTGCAGCGGATAATGGCGTTGTAATTGCTGCAAGCTACTGGGGAAAATTTAAAACTGTTTTTCAAATGGTTATGATTTGCCTGCTTATTGCAGATATTCAAGTATTAAATGTTGTAACACTGATTGTTACCTATATAGCAGTAATATTGACCATTGTGTCATTAATTGATTATCTAATAAAAAATAAGAACGTAATGAAAGAACAGTCTTAATGGCTTGAGATGAGAGAATGGAGACCATTATGTCAGGAACAATTACAACAGCAGAAGATGAAAAGGAAGTAATTAATTTAGAAACAGCCGTTGTTACTTTATTGAAAGAGAATAAATTAACTCTTGCTACGGCAGAATCTTGTACAGGTGGTATGGTTACTGCAAGACTTGTCAATGTAGCAGGAGTATCAGATGTTCTAAATGAAGGATTTGTTACGTATTCTAACAAGGCAAAGCGGAAATACTTAGGAGTAAAAAAGAACTCTTTGCAGAAATACGGTGCAGTTAGCGAAACAGTGGCAAAAGAGATGGCAAAGGGTGCCTGCATTTTTACGAAAGCAGATGCGAGTATTGCAGTTACTGGGATTGCAGGACCTGACGGAGGAACAAAAGAAAAACCAGTAGGACTTGTTTATATTGCCTGCTGTGTTTGCAAAAAAACGACTGTAAAAGAGTATCGGTTTAGTGGGGAGCGTATGAAGATTCGTGAATCTTCTACCACAGCGGCACTCACGCTTTTAAGAGAATGTTTACTTGAATACTTGAGTAAAAAAAAACGTAAACGATAGCGAGATACCTCTGAAATGTGAATTTCAGAGGTATTTCTGCATGTTACAAACAGGTCATTAGGACAGAGTTTTGGAAAAAGATTGCTTGATTTTAAATTTTAAATCATGTATTATGATAATCATAGGTAGTAACAATTCAAATCTACTATCATCTTCAGGCAATTCGCCAATTTTTTCAAGCAGAATATTAGAAATTAAAATTTATTATAGAAAGATGGTGAAGTATATAAAAATTTTATAGAGGTCTATCAGGCTAATTTTAAAAACAGAAAAATAGAAAAACAAGTTGACAAAACCGAACAAATGTTTTACTATCAGATTAGTAGAACGAATGTTCTGAATTAAAGGAGAATTAATAATGGAAAAAGATGAAAAGTTAAAAGCCCTGGATGCGGCATTGTCTCAAATTGAGAAGCAGTTTGGAAAAGGTTCTGTTATGAAGCTAGGTGATAACAGTTGCCAGATGAGTGTAGAAACAGTACCTACAGGTTCTTTGAGTTTAGATATTGCATTAGGCCTCGGTGGAATTCCAAAGGGTCGAGTAATCGAAATATATGGACCAGAATCCTCTGGTAAAACAACCGTCACTTTACATATGATTGCAGAAATACAAAAAAGAGGCGGCATCGCAGGATTTATTGATGCAGAGCATGCATTAGATCCAGCCTATGCGAAGAATATAGGAGTTGATATTGATAATTTATATATCTCCCAGCCAGATAACGGAGAACAGGCTCTAGAAATTACGGAGACGATGGTACGTTCAGGAGCTGTTGATATTGTAGTTGTCGATTCGGTTGCTGCACTTGTGCCAAGAGCTGAAATCGATGGTGATATGGGTGATAGTCATGTGGGATTGCAGGCTAGATTAATGTCCCAGGCTTTGCGTAAACTAACAGCGATTATTAGTAAATCTAATTGTACCGTAGTGTTTATCAATCAGCTCCGTGAAAAGGTTGGAGTTATGTTTGGTAGTCCAGAGACAACAACGGGAGGGCGTGCATTGAAATTCTATTCTTCTGTGCGTTTGGATGTTCGAAGAATTGAATCGTTAAAGCAAGGTGGAGAAGTCATTGGTAATAGAACAAGAGTAAAAGTTGTAAAGAATAAAATTGCACCTCCATTTAAGGAAGCAGAATTTGATATTATGTTTGGAGAAGGTATTTCAGTTGAGGGTGATATTCTTGATTTAGCTTCTAATGTGAATATAGTAAATAAGAGTGGTGCCTGGTATGCTTATAATGGGGATAAAATTGGTCAGGGTAGAGAAAATGCAAAGCAGTTCTTAAAAGCAAATCCTGAATTATGTACAGAGATTGAAAAAAAAGTGCGTATCCATTTTGGACTGATTGATGGAGCCCAGGAAACAGAGCCAGAAAAAAGTAAAGGTAAGACAGCGAAAAAACAAGAAGCTGGAGAATAAAGCGGGAGCGTGATACCAGATCATCATGACTGTTACAAAAATAGAATTATATCAAAAAGGAAAATATAAAATTTATTTGAATGATGAGTTCGCTTTTGTATTATACAAAGGCGAACTTAAAAAATACCATTTGGATGTAGACGAAGTCTTATCAGAAGAGCAATATCAGATGATAGTAGAAGAGACTCTTTTAAAAAGAGCAAAGCTACGTGCGATGTATTTATTAAAGGATATGGATCGTTCAGAGAAACAATTATATGATAAATTAAAGGATAATGGTTATCCCACAGAAGTAATTGAGGCAGCAATAGAGTATGTAAAATCATATCATTATGTGGATGATAGAGAATATGCAAGGCGCTATGCAGAATATCGTGCTTTGGAAAAAAGTAAAATACAGATCACTTTAGATCTAGTAAAAAAAGGTATTTCAAAAGAAATTGTACAAGAAGTATTAGAAGATATTCCTTTTGATGAAACGAATATCATTGTGAAATTAGTGCAAAAGAAATGTAGAAACAAGGATTTGAGCGATTTAAAGGAGAAACAAAAAATATGTCGTTTTTTGATGGCAAAAGGTTTTACTTATGAACAAATCAGAGATGCATTAGAATGCTTGACATAACTTCATTTTTCGTTTAAAATTGAAGTGTTGTAATTTCGTTAATTAGAATGTAACGGTGTGTTTTAATGATAGCGCATTACATATCATTCTATGAATAATAGTACAATGAAAATTAAATAAGGAGGTGCTCCTGTGCTAGCAATCATAATTGGAATTGTGATTTCAGTGTTAGCTATTCTCGGAGCTTTTTTCTACTCTGCAAATTACAAAAAGAGTGTTGAAGAAAAGATTGGAAATGCAGAAACTAAAGCAAGAGAAATCATAGACGAAGCCCTCAAGAGTGCAGAAACGAAAAAGCGTGAAGGTCTGTTGGAAGTAAAAGAAGAGTCCATTCGTACAAAAAATGAACTTGAAAAAGAAACCAAAGAACGTAGAGCTGAGTTGCAAAGACTTGAGAGAAGAGTTCAACAAAAGGAAGAAAGTGTTGATAAAAAGGCAGATGCTATTGAGAAACGTGAAGCTGGATTTACAGTAAAAGAAGAAGCATTGGCAAAACAGAAAGAAGAAGTTGCTAAATTAAATGAACAAAGAGTACAGGAACTAGAAAGAATCTCAGGTTTAACCTCCGAACAAGCAAAAGAATATCTTTTAAAAATTGTTGAAGACGAAGTAAAGCATGAAACTGCTGTTATGGTAAAGGAATTAGAAACCAGAGCCAAAGAAGAAGCAGACAAAAAAGCAAAGGAATATGTTGTTACAGCTATTCAAAAGTGTGCGGCTGATCACGTGGCAGAAACAACTATTTCAGTAGTACAGCTTCCTAATGATGAAATGAAGGGAAGAATTATTGGTAGAGAGGGAAGAAATATTAGAACTCTTGAAACAATGACGGGTGTCGATCTTATTATTGATGATACACCAGAAGCAGTTATTTTATCTGGATTTGATCCAATTAGAAGAGAAGTTGCCAGAATCGCTCTTGAAAAATTGATTGTTGATGGACGTATCCATCCAGCAAGAATTGAAGAGATGGTTGAAAAGGCGCAAAAAGAAGTTGAAGTCATGATTCGTGAAGAAGGTGAAGCAGCAAGCTTAGAAGTTGGTGTTCACGGAATTCACCCTGAACTTGTAAGATTACTTGGTAAGATGAAGTTTAGAACAAGTTACGGTCAGAATGCATTAAAGCATTCCATCGAAGTAGCACAGTTATCCGGATTATTAGCAGCGGAAATCGGTGTAGATGTAAGAATGGCTAAGAGAGCCGGATTACTTCATGATATCGGTAAAGCTGTTGATCATGAAATGGAAGGATCACATATTCAACTAGGTGTTGATTTATGTAGAAAATACAAAGAATCAGCTATTGTAATTAATTCAGTAGAGTCACATCATGGTGACGTTGAGCCGCAGTCACTTATTGCTTGTATTGTCCAAGCAGCAGATACAATTTCCGCTGCAAGACCAGGAGCTCGTCGTGAGACTCTTGAAACATATACAAACAGATTAAAACAATTAGAAGATATTACAAACACCTTTAAGGGTGTTGACAAATCTTTTGCTATTCAAGCGGGTAGAGAGATTCGTGTAATTGTAGTTCCTGAGCATGTTACAGACGCAGACATGGTATTACTAGCTAGAGATATTTCGAAGAAAATCGAAGCGGAAATGGAATACCCTGGACAGATTAAAGTTAATCTTATCCGTGAAAGTCGCGTAACTGACTATGCGAAGTAAAAAATAAAAGAATGAATAGACCTTGTGGTAGAAATACTGCAAGGTCTTTTTATATTTAAAATGTATTGTATTAGAACTTATTTGCAGACTTATTGAATCGGGTTAAAAAGAAGTTTTTTCCTGAAAAGTGCGGCCTCATTACTTAAAATCAGCTCTTTTTTGTGTATCAGATACAACGTTTTTTTAATCCATTTGTATGTAAAAGGAATAATTACAATATTATCTGATTTTATTTTTTCAGCAAGGTAAGTCAATGTCATACCAATTGCATAATTTTTCTCCGCCATTTGATGGATCAGATGAGAGTCGGTGGTTTCTAAAACAAATTGAGGAAGAACACCGTCTTCAAGAAAACTACTGAACTGAGTTTCACTTATTGCACTGCTTAAATCTTTAACCACAAGGTTTTCCTGATGTAAATCAGATGGTGATATGCTTTCTTTATCTGCTAAAGGATGATTCTTATTTACAACCAGACAAAAGGAATCCGTGAATAAGGGTTCCATAGTAAACTTTTGCGAATCGATTGGTCCTGGAATAATGGCTAGTTCTATATCATTATTTTCTAACTGATGCAAAATATAGCTGTCTGGATATTCTCTTAACTGGACTCTGATTTCAGAGTGCTCTGTAAAGAAACTGTAGAAAAAATCGGCATTTAACATCTGCGGAACATCATAGGAACAGGATAAAGACAAAATTTTTTGGATATTCTTATCCTTAAATAATCGATTTTCTATAATATCATATTCAGCAATAATATTTTTTGCATGTGTTGCGAGATTAGCAGCGGCACTTGTTGGAATAATACGATTGCTTTTATGTATGAAAAGTGGCACAGCAAGTTCAAGCTCAAGGGCTGAAATTGTTTTACTCAATGCCTGTGGTGATAGGAAGAGAGCTTCCGCAGCTTGAGAAATACTTTTCGTTTTGTATACTTCCAAAAAATATCCTAGTTGTCTTTGATTCATCGGTTTCCCTCCTTTTGGTATCGGAAAAAATAAAGAGACACACAGAAATCAAATCTGCGTGCCTCTTTGCATGGCATAATTATAGGAAAACAAAAGATTTTTGTCAAGAGTAGTTAAACCAAAGAGTTGAACACATTAAACATTTTTCTGCTTTTCGTTCTTAATGAATCGTGTTATAACTTTCCTATGATAATTAAAAAGAAACACTGAAACGAAGGAGTTCATATATAGTATGAACTGCCTTCGTTTTTTTTGAAAACAAACTTGGAGGAGAAAAGGTTGAACAAAAAACGTGTTCAACTATTGATTTAAGTGCATGCTCGAAGCATGCAGATGGGAGTAAGAATGAAATTAGAAAGAGTAAATTATAGCTCAGGTGCCCCGTTAGAAGAGAAAGTTGGTTATTCAAGAATGGTCAAGGTCGGACCGTTTGTGAAGATAGGCGGAACTACTTCAGTAAGACCGGATGGTACTGTTTATGGAGAAGATGCCTATGAGCAGACAAAATATGTTTTCGAAAAACAAATCAAGTTGTTAGAACAGGCAGGTGCTAAAGCCTCAGAAGTAATTAGCGTGAAGGTTTACACAACCGACATGAGTCAGACAAGTAAAATATGCGAGGCTTATTCTGAGATCTTTCACGATATAAAACCTCTTAACACAGTGGTAGGTACAACTGCACTTAACAGACCTACACAGTTAGTTGAAATCGAGTTAGAGGCAGTGATAGAATCCTATGATTTTTAAATAGAGGGAGGAAAGTTAGAATGAGTAGAATTGAGGAACATCCAATATTGGGAAAAGAAAAAAAAAGAAAAATGGTTTCATTTACATATGATGGACAGACGATGAAGGGATTTGAAGGGGAACCAATCGCAATTGCATTAAAGGCGAATGGAGTGGAAATTTATCGATATACCAAAAAAGAACATAAACCGAGAGGCCTCTTTTGTGCAATAGGAAGATGTACAGATTGCGTCATGGTAGTAAATGGAAAACCAAATATCAGAACCTGTGTGACGCCTCTTTTGGAAGGCATGAATGTTCAAACTCAGGATGGCGTAATAGCAAAGGAGGGTTAGGGATATGAAAAGATATGAAGTCATTGTAATCGGATCAGGTCCCGCAGGTCTATCGGCTGCAATTGAAGCAACGAAACGAGGAATAAAAGTTATCGTCTTTGATGAGAATGCAAGACCTGGTGGACAGCTATTCAAACAGATCCATAAGTTTTTTGGATCCAAAGAACATCATGCGAAGATAAGAGGTTTTAATATAGGTGAGGAACTTTTAAAGGAAGCCTATGATGCAGGGGTTGAGGTGGTGCTAAATGCAACCGTGATTGGTCTTTATCAAGATAAAGAGGTCACTGTCAAAATCAAAGATGCGATTCATCACTATAAAGGAGATACCATTATCGTGGCGACAGGAGCAGCGGAAAATATGGTAACCTTTCCTGGATGGACATTACCGGGTGTGATTGGTGCAGGAGCAGCACAAACTATGATGAATCTCCATGGAATCCAACCAGGGAATAAAATACTGATACTTGGAAGTGGAAATGTTGGATTGGTCGTTTCCTTTCAACTGATTCAGGCGGGTTGTGAAGTAGTTGCATTGGTTGATGCCGCACCAAAGATTGGCGGTTATGGTGTTCACGCAGCGAAAGTGGCAAGAACCGGAGTTCCCTTTTATTTATCGCATACTATTTTGAGGGCTCATGGAACAGAACATATTACCGGTGTTACCATTATTCAAGTTGATGAATGTTTTACACCGATTGAAGGAACGGAAAAGACTTTTGAAGTGGACACAATTTGTCTTGCTGTTGGTTTATCACCAATGTCTCAATTGTTAAAGATGTCCGGTTGTAAAATGGAGGATGATCCGAAACGTGGAGGAGTAGTTCCAATTATCAATGAATATGGAGAAACCTCTAATTCTGGAGTGTTTGCGGTAGGTGATGTATCTGGAATCGAAGAAGCCTCTTCCGCTATGATTGAAGGAAAAATGGCAGGTGTTTGTGTGGCAGATTACCTTGGATACTGTTCGAAGAAGGAAAAAGAAGAGGCACTTTCCATATTAGAAAAAGATTTAGATAGATTAAGACAGGGTATGTTTGCGCCATCAAACAGGGGCAAAAAAATCCTGAAGACTGACGAGGGGATTGATATTTCAATATCACTTCTTGAAAAGGGTTTTGTATCGGATGATGAAATTGAGCGATATCCTGGAGTGACTCGTAGGGCGGGAATACATCCAGTTATCGAATGTACCCAGAATATTCCTTGTAACCCATGCCAGGATGCATGTCCTAAGGGCTGTATATCAATTGGTGAGAACATTACGGATCTTCCGATTGCGGTTGATGGAAGTCAATGTATTAATTGTGGAATGTGTGTTGCGAACTGCTCGGGTCAGGCAATCTTTCTTGTCGATGAGGACTGCGGTGATAATACTGCAACAGTGACGATGCCGTATGAATTCCTTCCGCTTCCACAAGTGGGAACGAAGGGAGTGGGTCTTGGTAGAAATGGTGAGATTATTTGCGAAGCAGAAGTCGTGTCTATGAAGAAGATAATGGCATTTGACCATACCAATCTTCTGACCATGCGCATTCCAAAGGAATATGCAATGAAAGCAAGATTTTTTGAAGGGAGGGAGCATTGTGAATTCAATCAATGACAGATCAAGAGATATAGGACCTTTCGTTTCTTATCCAGATGATGATATTTTGATTTGCAGATGTGAGGAGATCACGAAGGGAGAAATACGAAAAGCAGTACATGATGGTATGTGGACACTTACTGAAATTAGAAGATATCTTCGTACCGGTATGGGATTATGTCAAGGTCAAACATGTTCAAAACTAATAAAAAGTATTGTAGCAAGAGAACTATCCATATCACCGGCAGAACTCGAACCAGCATCAGCAAGAGCCCCTATGAGGCCAACAGAAATGAAGATTCTTGGAAATGAGGAGGTGAATGAAACATGAAAAACAAAGTAGACGTAGTAATCGTTGGAGGTGGAATTATTGGTTGCGCTACCGCCTATTACTTGTCGAAGGAAGGAAAATCCGTCATAGTGCTTGAGGCTAGTGACCATATTGGAAATGGTGGATCATCCAGAAATGGTGGCGGGGTACGACAGTCAGGGCGAGATCCAAGAGAACTGCCACTTGCCATGTATGGAATCGAGAAGCTTTGGCCCAAGCTTTCACAAGAATTAGGAACTGAATGTGAATATCATAAAGAAGGAAACCTTCGTCTCGGGAAAACACCAAAACATCTGGAAATTCTTCAGGGTCTTACAGATAGAGCAGTAGCCTGTGGACTGGATGTTCGAATGATTGATGGTATGGAAATCAAGGAAATCAATCCATTTCTATCAGATGAAGTAATCGGTGCAAGCTGGTGTCCGACGGATGGACATGCCAATCCAATGATTACTACTTTAGCATTCTATAAGAAGGCGAGAGAGCAGGGTGTCCATTTCATCACGGGAGAAAAAGTCACAAAACTTAGAAAGGTGAAAGGCAGACTGAGAGAGGTATATACACAATCCAATGTATATGAAGGCGACTATATATTGGTGGCGGCAGGTTATGAGTCTAGAGAAATTCTGGCTACAGTGGGAATTGATATACCGGTACATAAGGAATTAATGGAATGCCTAGTAACTGAGGCGGAACCACATATGTTTAACCAGATGCTCGGAACTGCAGAAGCAGATTTTTATGGTCATCAGTCAGATCATGGTTCCTTTGTATTTGGTGGTTCTTCCGGACTTGAAATGAACAATAAAGACGGAGGGACAGTTAATTCACCAGGAAATAGTGCGATTACGGCATCCTGTATTTGCAGAGGTATTATGAAATACTTTCCAGATCTTATGGATGCCAAAATTGTTAGATCCTGGGCAGGATATATCGATGTCTGTCAGGATGGAGTACCGGTACTTGGAATGGTAGAAGAAGTTCCAGGATTGGTTGTGGCCTGCGCATTCACGGGACATGGATTTGGAATTGCTCCAGCCGTTGGAGAACAGTTGGCGATGCTTATTACGACAGGCAGAACACTGGTTGACATAAGTAAACTGAGATATGATAGATTTAAAGCAAAAATATAAAAAACAGAAAGAGGAGGATCATTATGAAAGTAGCAATTGAAGAACTATCAAGAGTTGAGATTATTACAAGGGAAACAAAGGTAGATCTGCTTACAAAGGAGTCCGGTAAATTTGGAATCTCAGGAATGACTGTTTATGAAGCAAAAGGTTGTGGTGTTCAGCTAGGTACTCAGGAATATGAGACAGAAAAATTGGAGACACCGGTACTTTTAAAAAAGCAGGTGATTATGATTATCCTTCCGACCGCAGAGGTAGACAAGTTCTTAGATTTTGTGGCAAAGACATTGTATACAGGTCATATTGGTGATGGAAAAATTATTGTTTCACCAGTGACGAATGTGATTCGTATCCGTACGGGTGAAGAAGGAAAAGATGCAATCAAAGAAGGCGAAATAGACTAGTGTTCTAATAAAAATAGGAAAGGAGATGGAAAAATGGAAGAGAAAAAATTAGGTCTTGGAAGTGTGATAGCTACCGGTGTGGGTCTTGTAGTTGCATCAAGCTGTCTATTATCCATTGGAATTGGTTCGTCTGCGATAGGAGTAACTTTTATAATTTCAATGGCGATTGCCTGCATACTGAATATCGTCACGCTGTTATCAATAGCAGAACTGAATGCGCTAATGCCGGACTTGACCGGTGGACTTGCACAATATTCGCTGGCAAGTATTGGACCATTTATTACAATCATCTGTATGGTTGGCGGGTATGCTTTATGTAACACGATAGCAGGCTCTGTAGAAGGAGCAATGTTTGGAAATACGATAGCCGCTTTAATTCCGGGTAGCCCTATTCCAAGCTGGATTTATTGTGTCATTCTGGTAATTGTCTTAATGATTGCAAACCTGAATGGTGTGGATGTGTTTATAAAGGTTCAAAATTTTGTTGCTTACGCATTGATTATTTCACTCATAATAATGGGAGTATTTGGTGCTCTTGGCATTGGTGTTGGTGAAATCGTAGAGCAGCCGGCTGTACTTGCTTCTGATTTTTCAAATGTAACAGGATTATGTGGTTTAGCATTCTTCCTGTTTATAGGAGGAGAATATGTAGTACCTCTGACCAATGAGGTTAAAAATGCAAAAAGAAATATTCCGCTTGGAATGATACTCAGTATGATTATTATTTTCTGTATGCAGACGTTTTTAACACTTGGGTTTAAGAACTATACTGAATGGGGTGAATTGGGGGCAAGTACAACACCACATGTATTGTACGGCCAGTTATTACTTGGACCGATAGGAAAATATTGGATGGTCATTGCATCATTACTAGCAGTAATCAGTTCCGTAAATACAATTATGGCGTCCTTATCCTATATATTAATGGGAATGTCAAAGATTGAACTTTTACCGGACTTTTTTCAGAAAAAAAATAAAAAAGGTGCACCTTATGTCGGAATCATAATACAATCATTGGCATTTTGTATTATCAACATTACAGGACTTTCCACAACAGATTCACTTTCTTTTCTGATTTCTGTGTTGGCGCTGCTCTGGATGTTAAGTTATATCGTATCAAATTTGAATGTGCTGTTGTTGCGCAAACGTCTTCCTAATGCACCACGTACCTTTAAAGTACCATTTGGACCAGTTATTCCAATCATTGGGATCGTGGGAACCGCTTGGATGATTTACAACATTGACCCCAATTGGGCAATTAAGCTGGAATTGTATAAAGTCTGTGGAATTATGATTCTGTTGCTTACAATCTATGCATTCTTCTGGGTGAAATTCAAAGTAAAAAGACCATTATTTAAACCATATCCCGTAAAAGAGGTCATGGCTATGGAAAATGAACGATACCAAAAGTTTCATAAGTCAATAAATAAAGACCACATGTTTTATGTGGCAGAGGAGGAAAGTTATGAATGATACAAGATTAGATTTACTTTATTTAAGCGAGCCGGATATGCTTGCAGCAGGTGTAAATGATGTAGTTGCATGTACAGAATGTATGGAAGAATTATTGGTGACCATGGACAAAGGTGATTACCTTATGGGTGGTGAAAATGCAAACTCACACGGAACCATGATTACCTTCCCTGAAAATCCCCCATTTCCTAATATGCCAAAAGCAGGGCCGGACAGAAGATTTATGGCAATGCCAGCATATGTCGGTGGGGCAACAGATATGGCAGGCATGAAGTGGTATGGTTCTAATGTTGAAAATAGGGATAAGGGTCTTCCAAGATCAATTCTTATGGTAATGTTAAATGATAAGGATACAGGTGCTCCATTATCCTTAATGTCTGCAAACTTAATATCAGCATATCGTACAGCAGCAATTCCTGGCGCGGGTGTTAAGAATCTAGCTGTAAAAAATGCAAAAGTACTTGGTATTATTGGACCCGGTGTTATTAACATCACTGCGATTGAAACCTTTGCAGCTCTCCGTCCCACACTGGATACTTTAAAAATTAAAGGACGAGGAAAAGCGTCGATTGATCGCTGTGTTAATTTTGTTAAGGAACATTTACCACAGTTTACTACAATCCAGGTGGTTGAAACATTGGAGGAATGTGTGCGTGATTGTGATATTTTAAGTTTTGCGACCTCAACTTCAATGGGAATGGATAGAAGCCAATACCCATTTATTGAAGAAAAGTGGATTAAACCAGGTGCTCTATTCTGTATTCCTGGATCTGGTGATTTTTCAGATGATTATATCTGTAGTGGTAAGCCTAAATTGGTATGCGATAATATTAAGCTTTATGAAGCATGGGAAGAGGAATATCCTTATCCTACCTATAATCAGATTTATATTCCGGGTTGTTTATGGCTGGACCTGGTTCATGACGGAAAACTTTCAAAGGATAAAATCGTAAATCTTGGCGCCATACTGGCAGGTAAAGAGCCGGGTCGTAAAGATGATGATGAAGTAATCATTTATTCAGTTGGCGGAATGCCAGTAGAGGATGTTGCATGGGGCAAGAAGGTATATGAGAATGCTCTGGCCAAGGGGATTGGTACCAAATTAAATCTTTGGGAGAAACCATATTTGTTCTAAACTAAACCAGTAAATACATAAAACAGAAATCCAACAGTGCAAACTGTAAGATTTCTGTTTTTTTAATTAAAAAATAGGAAAAGAAATAAATTCATGTTACAATGAGTTGGATATATATCAGGGACATGAAGACAAATGAGATTGTCAGAGCATGTAGATAGGATAGAGAATGGAAAAGAATAAAACAAAACAGAGTCAACAAAAAGTAGCTGTTCATGGAGATACGAAATCTCACAAGAGAAGCAATTTTAAAAAAGATTACAAGGCGGATAAGAAAGCTGATTATAGAAAAGAAAATAAGAATGAGCAAAAGAATGAATACAAGAATGAATACAAGAATGAATACAAGAATGAATACAAGAATGATTATAAGAAAAAATATGATGATGAAAAGAATCGGAAATTTACTGATAAAAAGGATAGAAACAGTCCTATTAGAAAGAAAGATTTAGAAACAAAGAAACAGAGCATGTGCCCTGTCTTTGAACGATGTGGAGGTTGTCAGTATATAGACACTCCCTATGAAGAACAGCTTGCTGCAAAACAAAAGAATATGAAACTCTTACTTGGCGAATTTGGAAAAGTAGAACCAATTCGGGCAATGAAAGATCCATTTCATTATCGGAATAAAGTTCATGCGGTATTGAGCCGCAAAAAAGATGGAACGATCTTAACGGGCAACTATGAGAAAGGAACCCATAACGTTGTTGCTGTTGAGCAATGCTTCATTGAGAATAAAAAAGCAGATGAAATTATTCGTACCATGGCAAAGCTCTTTCAATCGTTTAAGATCAAAATATATAATGAAGATACCGATTTTGGATTAGTACGTCAACTGTTAGTGAGAACCGGATCCCATACGGGACAAATTATGGTAGTGATTGTCACAACATCACCAATCTTTCCTTCGAAAAACAATTTTGTAAAGGCATTAAGAAAAGAACATCCTGAAATCACGACCATTGTTCAAAATATCAATGACAGACAAACCAGTATGGTACTAGGACAACGAGAACAGGTCCTCTATGGCAAAGGCTATATCGAAGATACATTATGTGAGAAAGTCTTTCGACTATCAGCAAAATCATTTTATCAAGTAAATCCAGTACAGACGGAGGTACTCTATCAATTAGCCATTACTATGGCTGGCTTAACGGGAAAAGAAGTCGTTCTTGATGCCTATTGTGGGATCGGTACGATTGGTATCATCGCAGCTGCCAAAGCAAAAGAAGTTATCGGTGTAGAATTAAATAAAGATGCCGTAAAAGATGCAAACATCAATGCCAAACGAAATGAAATAACCAACATCTCTTTCTATAACAATGATTCTGGAAAATTTATGGAAGAACTATCTGCACAGGGAAAGCAAATTGATGTTGTCCTAATGGATCCCCCTCGTTCTGGAAGTGATGAGGCATTTTTAAGATCCTTATTAAATGTAGGACCAAAGAAAATTGTATATATATCCTGTGGCCCTACAACATTGGCGAGAGATTTGAAGTTCTTGACAAAGTTTAATAAGTATGAGGTTAAGAGGATATGTCCTGTGGACATGTTTCCGATGACGGGACATGTGGAGACGTGCTGTCTGCTATATAAAACTAAGTAGAAATTAAAAAAGTAATGGTTTGGCGCACTTACTTTGCAACTAAAAATGGGTGCATTTTGCTGTTGAAGATTTTTTTGAAATTAATTG
>JAQUUB010000044.1 GCA_028694115.1 Lachnospiraceae bacterium | reverse complement strand
AAAGAGTAGGTAATCCATATCGCATTCCTAATCTACGTTTTTTGTTATGAAAGCCGTAGGTCTATTAAAGTTACCCTTCTGTATGAAAAACAAATCAAAATACTTCTTGACTATTTACCAAATTGCTCTCTACCAGTTTCCCACCAATTCCCTATGCTGCCATTCGGGGAATGAGCAGCAAACAGTTTTCCACATCATGCAATATTTGAGTAGAAATTGCGATAGGGTGGATATAAAGAGGGGGAGGGATTGGTTTCATGAATTGGAATGGCGGGGAGATTTTCTTGGAGGGGGTAAAAGTGGCGTAACCGCAAGATTCGTACCTGTTTGAGCGAAGCGAGTTTACGAATCTTGTGGTTGTTCTGCTACTTTTACACACCCTCTTAGAAAATCCCCCACCATTCCACTGAATGAAACTGATCCCTTCCACTCCCTTATATCTCCCCGATCACAATCTCTACTCAAATATAAATAAATTTTAAGAAAAATATGAGAACGATTTCTTGCTTTAATCCAAATTTGATCCTACAATTGTACTATAACAAACTGCCCGGTTAAGCCCCCGGCTTTCCTGCGCAGAAAGGAACTCGACAACTTCATGAACATTAATGAAATTGCTAAAATGGCAAATGTATCCCGGGCGACGGTATCCCGGTATTTGAATAATGGTTATGTAGGTAATGATAAAAAAGAGGCGGTCAGGAAGGTTATTGAGAAAACAGGATATAAGCCTTCTACCCAGGCGAGGAAACTGCGACTGCAGAAAACCGGAATCATCGGATTGGTTATTCCCAAGACACAGTCAGAATCCGTAAGCCGTATGGTAAGCGGGATCAGCAGTGTGCTGGCGGATAAGGATTATCAGCTGTTACTGGCTAATACCATGGGTAATCCCAAGGAAGAGATCAAATATCTGAAAACCTTTAATAAGAGTCAGGTGGATGGGATTCTTTTCATGGGGACTACTTTTACAAAAGAACATATGCATCAGCTGAAAAATTTGGAAGTGCCCATTGTAATCATCGGACAGCGTTTGGATGGTTACCCCAGTGTCTACCAGGATGATTATCATGCAGCCAGGGAAATTTCTCGAAAACTGCTACAGAGCAGTCGGATGCCAGGGTATCTGGGGACAAAGGAAGATGATGTGGCGGTAGGCAGAGATCGGAAAAGAGGCTTCTTGGAGGCTGTTGAGGAAGCAGGATTAACCATAACGCAGGAACAGATGAAAATTGCGGAAATGGGTATTCGGTCGGGATACGAAAAAGCGGCAGAGCTGCTTTCCAAAGTACCGGAGACGGATGCTTTATTCTGTGCAACCGATAATATCGCAATTGGTGCTTTAAAATATCTTCATGAACAAAAAATTTCTGTACCGGAGCAGGTGCAGATCATCGGATTCGGTGACACAGAAGTGGCAAGTGTAGTGACGCCGGCACTGACAACGGTGCATTATTATTATCAGGAGACAGGAGCAGAGGCGGCCAGACTTTTACTGGAAATATTAGAGAACGGCGTGAATCTTCGTAAGACAGTGGAGATGGGGTATGAACTTGCGGAGCATGATTCCACAAGAGCAATATGAAATGAATGACAAAGGCTGTCTGGATTAAAACTATAATTCAGAAAGCCTTTTTGTGTAATTTTGCTGAAAATGAGGAATGATATTTATAAAATATATGGAAGCGTCATTAAAAGGAGAAAAACATCATGGATTACCGCAGCGCAGCAAAGGAAGTACTTCAATATATCGGTGGAACCGAGAATATCGTATCAGCAGCCCATTGTGCCACCCGATTGAGACTGGTCATTGCAGATAACAGTAAGGTACAGAAGGAAAAACTGGAGAACATAGAAGGGGTCAAGGGAACCTTTGAAGCTTCCGGACAGCTCCAGGTGATCTTCGGAACAGGCACTGTGAATAAAGTATATGATGAAATGATGGACTTGGGACATATCACCGGTGCCACAAAGGAAGAGGTAAAGCAGACAGCCGCGGCGAAGCAGAATCCTTTTAAAAGAGCGATCAATACCCTGGGAGATATTTTTGTACCGATTATTCCGGCAATCGTAGCAAGTGGCTTGCTCATGGGTCTGTTGGAAGGTCTTTGCAATGTATGGCCAGCCATGGCAGAATCAGGTACTTACACGATTATTCATTTGTTCAGTAATGCGGCTTTTGTGTATCTGCCGATTTTGATTGCAATTTCTGCAGCAAAAGCATTTGGTGGTAATCTGTTCCTGGGTGCAGTTATCGGTATGATCATGATCCACTCTGATCTGCTCAATGCATGGTCTGTATCCGGCATGAATGCAGCTGATATTCCAACGGCTTCCGCCTGGTTTGGTTTATACGATATTAACCTGGTAGGCTATCAGGGTCACGTCATTCCGGTTATCATCGATCTGTTTGTTACACCACTGTGTACGGTTCTGGTGACAGGATATGTGACATTAACCGTGATCGGACCTGTTTTTTCCACCGTGGAAAACTGGGTACTGGCGGCAGCGGCAGCACTTATCACCATTCCTTTTGGATTAGGCAGTGCTTTTGCAGGCGCATTCTATGCACCAACCGTAGTCGCCGGACTTCACCATATGTATAACGCGTTGGAAGCCGGACTCTTAAGTCAAAGCGGCGTCAATACCTGGATGCCTATTGCCACTGCACCGAATGTGGCACAGGGCGCGGCAGCGCTGGCAGTTGCTGTGAAAACCGGAAATAATAAAACCAAGGCGCTGGCACTTCCCGCATCCCTTTCTGCATTCCTGGGGATCACAGAACCTGCTATCTTTGGAGTAAATATTCGTTACATGACACCATTTGTGGCCGGCTGTGTAGGCGGTGCCGCAGGTGGTCTGCTGGCCGGTATCTTTGGAATCGGTGCAACAGCTTATGGCATCACCGGTATCTTTGGATTTTTGATTACCACCAGATATGCCATGTGGTACGCCATTGAAATGCTGGTGGCCGCAGGCGTGGCATTTGCTATTTCCTGGATTTTATTCAAAGAAGAAAAAAAGGAAGCTATAGCCGACCAGACAGATTATCAAAGCACGACAGAAAACAAGCTAACCATATCACATGTAGTCTACAATCCTGTGAAGGGAAACATCATCCCCCTGGAAGAAGTACAGGACGAAGTCTTCTCCAGCGGTATCATGGGAAAAGGTTTCGGTATCATTCCGTCAGAAGGAATAGTATATGCTCCCTTTGACGGCAAAGTAGAAATGGTATTTAAGACCAAACACGTTGTTGGTATCTCCGACAGCAAAGGAATGATTTACCTGGTGCATGTGGGTATCAATACTGTGGAACTGGGCGGAAAATTCTTCACCGCAGAAGTGGCTGACGGAGACATGATGAAAAAAGGACAGCCATTGTTAACCTTTGATATGGAAGAAATCGGCAAAGCAGGATATGACATGACTGTCACTGTTTTGATTGATCCGTCTCAGACCGTAAACGAAAAGAAGCTGGAGCGCACCGGAGCCATGGAGGCTGGTGAGAAAGTAATGGTGGTGTCTTAATGAAGAAAAGACAACGTCAGCTTTTGCAACAGGCAGATGATTTTGCAGAAGCTTATCTGGAAAAAATAAAACAGGACCCCAATCGCCTGCAGTTTCATTTGATGCCACCGCAGGGATGGCTTAATGATCCCAACGGACTTTGCTATTTTCAGGGGAAATACCATGTATTCTTCCAATATTCCCCCGCAGATGCCGAGGGCGGATTCAAAGCCTGGGGACATTTCGTATCAGAAGATCTGATCCATTGGGAATATGTGGGAATCCCTCTTTTGCCCGATCAGCCCTTTGACTGGGACGGCGTGTATTCCGGCAGTGCCTGCATCCGGGATGATACCATGTACCTGTACTGTACCGGAAACGTGAAAATTCCCGGAGATCACGATTATACTTACAGCGGCAGGGAATCCAATACAGTATTGGTGACCAGTACTGATGGCATGCATTTCTCTGAAAAAAAATGTATCCTGACGAACGCTGATTTCCCGGCAGATTACAGCTGTCATGTGAGAGATCCGAAAGTATGGTATGAAGATGGCAGCTACTACATGGTACAGGGAGGCAGGAAAAAAGGAAAAGAACAGGACCAGGGAGCGGTTCTTTTATTCACAGGAAATGACCCTGAGCACTTTATTTTTACAAAAGAAATCACAACATCACAACCCTTCGGCTACATGTGGGAATGCCCGGATTATTTTAAAATAGAAGAGAAAGCATTTTTATCCTGTTCTCCACAGGGCTTGCCACATGAAGACTACAGATTTCAGAATGTGTATCAAGCGGGATATTTTCCGATAAACGAGGATTGGAAAGTAAAGCCGGAAGAGTTTCACGAATGGGATGTGGGATTCGACTTCTATGCGCCCCAGACTTTCTTAGACCCCAGGGGCAGACGGATCCTAATCGGCTGGGCAGGCATACCTGATGCGGAATATGATAATGAGCCTACGGTGATAAACGGCTGGCAGCATGCCCTGACCGTCCCAAGAGAACTTACAGTTAGTGGCGATATCATTTTGCAGCAGCCTGTTACAGAATTAAAAGCGCTTCGTACCAAAGAAATCCGCATTCCGGGAGCGTCCCTGTGTCGCCTGTCCGGTCCGGTATTTGACTGGAAAATTCAGGAAAGAGGACGTGGTATTCGTGGCAGGATAGAGATTAGCTGCAGACAGGAACGAGTTACTTTAATCTGTGAAGATAAAAGCATCAGCCTGCAGATCTCCGAAGCTGCCGGCAGAGGACGGGGAATCAGACGGGCAAAGGTTTCGGAAATTAAAGATATTAGAATCTTATCAGACACCTCTTTGATGGAGATTTATGTAAACCATGGAGAACTGGTATTTACCACCAGATATTATTTTGAAACAGCAGAACGAACCGTGTCTATTACAGATAACCTGGATTCTACGGTATGGATGCTGGGAAAATGAAAATTCAAAGATACAGATTCAAATAATAGATTCAGAAAAACAGAAATAAAAGTAAGATTCTTTGCACCGGATTGTTATGATGAGAAAGGAAGGCATATGAAAAAATTACTGGCAATTGGTGAGGCACTCATTGATTTTATACCGCAGGAAAGTGGCAAGGCCATGAAGGACGTGTCCGGTTTTAGTCCGGCAGTTGGCGGTGCACCTGCCAATGTATGTGGCGCTTACCGGAAACTGGGTGGCGAAGCCGGAATGATAACCCAGTTGGGACAGGATCCTTTTGGGGATAAAATTGTGGAAGCTTTTCAGTCCTGGGAGATCGACTGCAGCTATTTAAGTCGCACCACCAAAGCCAATACTTCCCTTGCTTTTGTGGCACTGAAGGAAGATGGCAACAGGGAATTTTCCTTTTATAGAAAACCCGGTGCGGATATGTTATTAGAAGAAACAGCGATTCAAAAGGAATGGTTCACAGATACCTATGCCCTTCATTTCTGTTCGGTTTCTCTGGGAGATTTCCCCATGAAACAGACACATAAACGGGCAATCGCTTATGCAACACAAGCCGGTGCCATCATCAGCTTTGATCCCAATCTGCGCATGGCACTCTGGGAGAAGCCGGAAGATCTGAAAAAAGCAGTGCTGGAATTTTTGCCACTGGCGCATATCGTAAAGATCTCGGACGAAGAGCTTTCTTTTTTAACCGGAAAAGAAAAAATAGAAGACGCACTTCCTATGCTCTTTAAAGGTAATGTGAAGCTGGTCATCTTCACAAAAGGAGCAGACGGTTCAGAAGCCTATACGGCAAATGCGAAAGCAGCCACACCCGGCTACCCGGTAAAAGCCTTTGACACTACCGGCGCAGGGGATGCTTTCATCGGATCATTCCTGTATCAGCTTTCAGAAGCAAAAATCGGTGTGCAGAACCTGGATGCATTAACAGCAGAACAAATGGAAGCTTTTCTTGATTTTTCCAGTAAGTATTGCAGTAAAAGCGTGCTGAAAGCAGGTGCCATTGCTTCCTATCCCACAAGGAATGAGATGAAAGCATGAGAATTATTGGTAAATGTAGTGAAAAAACATGATAGAGCGTTAGGTTAGCCAATTTTGAGGATGCAGTGCATTTTGTAAAATGCCTTGCATTTCAGAATTGGCTAATTTACAATAGGACTAAAGTATTTGTCTTGAAATTACCTGAGGAGGAAAAGTAACTCATGGATCATGAAAAAGTAATTGTCTTAGATTTTGGCGGTCAGTACAACCAGCTGGTTGCGAGACGTGTCAGAGAATGTAATGTCTATTGCGAAATCTATTCCTATCGTACAGATTTAGCAAAGATCAAAGAAATGAATCCAAAAGGAATCATTTTAACCGGAGGACCTAACAGCTGTTATGAACCTGATTCTCCAACCTATTCCAAGAAACTGTTTGAACTGGGTATCCCGGTTCTGGGACTTTGCTATGGTGCACAGCTGATGATGCACGTATTAGGCGGCAAGGTCATTACCCCTGAAGTTGGTGAATATGGTAAAACAGAGGTTATCCTGGATACAACCGCAGCAGTATTCAAGGGCATCCCCGAAAAAGAAATCTGCTGGATGAGCCATTTTGACAGAATCTCAGAACTGGCACCGGGCTTTAAGAATATCGCGCACACTGCAGACTGCCCAATCGCAGCAGCAGCAAATGAAGAAAAGAAATTATACGCAATCCAGTTCCATCCGGAAGTTCTCCATACAGAACACGGTACAGAAATGCTTCATAACTTTGTACGTAATGTTTGTGACTGTGCAGGAACCTGGAGAATGGACTCCTTCGTAGAGCATTCCATCCAGGAAATCCGTGAAAAAGTCGGCGACGGCAAGGCACTCTGTGCTCTTTCCGGTGGTGTTGATTCTTCCGTAGCAGCAGTTATGATGGCAAAAGCAATTGGCAGTCAGCTGACCTGCGTATTCGTAGATCACGGCTTACTTCGTAAAAACGAAGGCGACGAAGTAGAAGAAGTATTCGGACCAAACGGCCCATACAACTTGAACTTTATCCGCGTTAACGCACAGGAACGTTTTTATAATAAACTGGCAGGCGTATCCGAGCCGGAACAGAAACGTAAGATCATTGGTGAAGAATTCATCC
The DNA here is from genome assembly GCA_028694115.1 of Lachnospiraceae bacterium. The sequence continues at coordinate 26,677 of JAQUUB010000044.1, read as the reverse complement.
GTGTCTTTGAAGAAGAAGCAAAGAAAATCGGTAAAGTAGATTTCCTGGTACAGGGAACCATCTACCCTGACGTTGTAGAAAGTGGTCTGGGCGGCGAATCCGCAGTGATCAAATCCCACCACAATGTAGGCGGACTGCCTGACTATGTTGATTTCAAGGAAATCATCGAACCTCTGCGCAATCTGTTCAAAGATGAAGTTAGAAAAGCCGGACTGGAATTAGGCATCCCTGAGAAACTCGTATTCCGTCAGCCTTTCCCGGGCCCCGGACTCGGCATCCGTATCATTGGAGAAGTAACTGCAGAACGAGTGAAAATCGTCCAGGACGCAGACGCTATCTACCGTGAAGAAATCGCCAACGCCGGACTGGATCGCTCCATCGGCCAGTACTTTGCAGCACTGACTAATATGAGATCCGTAGGTGTTATGGGTGACGAAAGAACCTATGACTATGCTGTAGCACTTAGAGCAGTAAATACCATTGACTTTATGACAGCTGAGGCCGCTGAGATACCATTTGAGGTACTGCAGAAGGTCATGAGCAGGATTATAAATGAAGTAAAGGGAGTTAATAGAGTAATGTATGACCTGACGAGTAAGCCGCCGGGTACGATTGAGTTTGAATAGAGAACAAAGCCCCAAGAATGGCGTATTTACGAGGTTCTTGGGGCTTTCCTTTGGGGTGTGATACCTTTTTGATACCTGAATTACAAATAGACTATGATTGAATAAATAATTTATTTATTTGGAAGTAGCACCAAATAGTTCTGAAATAATTTTTCCGATGCTTTTTAAGTCAGTTTTATCGGTTATTTTATCGGAAGTAAGTTTTACTTTTTCGAGTAATTCTGTTGACAGTTTTGATTCTATTATTTTCTTTAACCAATCAATATCTTCAACGGTTTTTTTACCTAAATAAACTTGTTCAAAAGCATATATCGTGCCTTCTCCGATGGCAGCTACAAAGCATCCAGCAATAATGGCATTTATAACACTTGCAGCTAAGTTGATTCCAGGAATTGCTTTCAAGCCACTGATTGCAGCTTTTGCAGCAGTGCTAACTGTGCCCACCTCAATGATTGAATTTAAGAACTGTTTTGAATTTTCATGCTTATTAATTCCATATAATTGAGCTAGCGCATTAATCTCTGCAACTTCTATTGGGGAGAGTATAATTGCATCGGCAAAGGGTATTGGGACTGCTCCAACAACTACACCTGCAGTTGTAGATACTCCGACAATACTTTGAGCAAATACTCTTTTTCGGTTGAGTTTATATTTGTAGATATCGTTTTCAGCTGATTTAACACCTTCTGGTAATAATTCATTTGTTGCATCAATAAGCTCAGTGATTCCTTCCGGAGCAGCATATGCTGTATCGTTTAATACATATGTAGAGGCAACAACAGGAATTATTTTTTTGAGATTGTTTGAGTAACGCTTTTGTCTTGCAAAAGCATTGTTTACCATCTCGATATTTTCTTCTCTTTCTTGAACTGAATAAGATTTGGTAATTACAACTATAACAGGAACAGATTCCCACATTGAAGTTGCATTTGAAAGGTTCTTAATCATTTCAGGAAATAACTTACGTGAAGTACCTTCTATACAAAACCAAATTGCATTAATTTGACTATCTTGATGTCCATCTTTAGTGCTTTTAGAAGACCATTTTTTAACTGCATGAATAGCTTTTTGCCTATTAATAAAAGAAGGTTCAAATCCAACAGAATCTATTATACGAAAGGGGATATCCTCATTTTCATATATTACTAATTCTTTTGTTGTACCTGCAGTTCCCCATCCTGTCTCGGCCCGTTTTTCTCCAAGAATGGCATTAATAAGAGTTGATTTTCCTACACCAGAATTTCCAATAACTAATACATTTCCTCTGTCCATATTTATCCTCATATTTTTCTGTGTATTTTGGTAGAATGGTTTTACTAAATCAAATGAATATATAAACCATATCTGTTTTTGGTATCATTATAGTCTTTGTAATTTTCGCGAAATATGACATTGGGAAGTACTGGTGGTTATTTTCTCCAGATTATCTTTGGGTTATGTGTCCCACAATCATCACAAGTATCCGGCCAGTTCAGTTTCCATTCCAAATACTCAGGTTCTGATATCTCTTTATTCGCAAGCTCTTGCTTTCGGATCATCCATTCCCTCATGAATTCATCCACCAAACCATAATTAAACCACATACCGACTGGCGGTTCATCTGGCCAGTAATCACCATTGTCATCATATTGGGCTACCGCCTTTGTGGTGGCTTTTTCTTTTTTATTACTACGGATAAGAGAGAAAAGATTGATTGCTCCACGGTTGTCTTCATCTAGCCAGAAGAAAGTTTGCATAATATCTTCTGCACTTCCTGGGACTTCACTAACAAAGTTTAAGGGGTTAATATTCATAGCTTTTGCCATATCTATAAGCATATCTTTTTGAGGAAACCTGTAATCACACTCATATTGCGCAATACGATTTGCAGCACCTTTTTCTTCTAAACCAACGGCAACTCCAAGTTCCTGCTGGGTCATTTTTCTGAGTTTTCGTACAAATTTTATTTTTTTACCAATTGTCATAGACTGCCTCCTTTACTGGAAATTAAATAATAATAAAACCTTATAGGACTTATTATATCTGATAAATGAGATACAGTAAATAAAAACTTTCGCATTTAAGCGAAAATAATATTGACATTCGCAATTTGGCGAACTATAATAGGTATCAGAACAGGACATTCGCAATATTGCGAATACTAATACAACTGAATGAGCGGTATCATATGTTAACAGACTTATGCCAAGACCTTCCGGTAAGGAAGCGAGCGAGGAAAGACACTCCCAGAATTGGCGGGAATACCTCACGCAAGAGCGGGCCCGGGTTATTGAAAACAGAGGTTGGTTGAAACACCAGCAACATATGAATACACAGAACGCCAACGATTTTCCTAATAGGAAAACCGTAGTTATAACGTGAGTTATAGCACCTGATTTAGCTGCAACAGTCCAAACAATAGTTGAGCGGCCGGGGTGGTTCCCCAGGTCCTTAGTTAGATTTAAATTTTTTTAGCAGAGGAGGTGGACAGATGGAGGGAACGATTTTTATTACAGCAGCTGAGATGGCTGAAATGCTTGGTATTTCAAAACCATATGCATACAAGATTATCAGACAGCTGAATGATGAACTTGTTGCAAAAGGTTACTTAGCCATTCCTGGCAAAGTAGCAAAGAAGTATTTTGAAGAGAAATTTTACGGAGTAATGTCAGCGTAAGGAAAGGAGATATTAATGGCAGCATATAAAGATGAGGAGCGAGGCACATGGTATGTCTCGTTCCATTACAATGACTGGACTGGTAAGAATAAGCGTAAATTGAAGCGTGGTTTTAAAACCAGAAGAGAAGCACTAGAGTGGGAACAACATTTTCGTATGAAGGAAGAATCCAATTTAGAGATGACTTTTGGAGATTTTGTAGAAGCATATACAAGAGACATGAAGCCCAAATTGAAAGAGAACACATGGAATACAAAAGAAGCTGTTGTGAACAGCAAATTACTTCCCTATTTTAAGGATAAGAAAATGAAGGATATCAAACCTACAGATATTATTCAGTGGCAGAATCAGATGATTAAGCTTAAAAATCCACAGGGGAATTTATTTAAGCCTACTTATCTGAAAACAATTCAATCGGAGTTGAGCGCATTGTTTAACCATGCAGTAAGATTTTATGAATTGAAAGAAAATCCAGTGGTTAAGGCTGGTCCATTGGGAAAGGGAACAGCAGATGAAATGCTCTTTTGGATAAAGGAAGAGTATTTGAAATTTATCGAGCAGGTGAAGGATAAACCTGTTTCGTATTATGCATTTCAGATTCTATATTGGTGTGGGCTTCGAATGGGTGAACTATTAGCATTGACTCCTGCAGATATTGATATTGCGAAGAATGTGATTCATATTACAAAATCTTACCAGCGAATTAAGGGTAAGGATGTAATTACAGATCCAAAGACTCCAAAGAGTAAACGTGATGTTGTTATTCCTGATTTTTTACGTGATGAATTGCAAGATTATATGAGTCGATTATATGGGATTACCAAGAAAGACAGGTTGTTTCATATTACAAAAACATATTTGCATCATGAGATGGATCGAGGGGCTAAGAAAGCAAGTGTCCAGAGAATTAGAATCCATGACCTGCGCCATTCCCACGTTTCGCTATTAATTAACATGGGATTTACAGCAGTAGCAATTGGTTCCAGAGTTGGTCATGAAAGTTCTGATATTACCTTTCGCTATGCACATATGTTTCCAAGTGAGCAGAAGCAGATGGCAACCATGCTAAACGATGCTTTTGTGATTACAGATAAGGAAGGTGATGAGTAATGCCGGGAGTTCATAAAAATCCAACTATTAGTTTTCGTATTTCAGATTATGAAAGACGAGAAATTGAAGCAAAGATTAAGGCAAGTGGAATGATGAAGAAAGATTATTTTATTCGTTCCTGTATTTATAACCATGTGTGTGTTGTTGGCAAGAAAGAGACAGTGTATGTACTGGTAAAGGAATTACAGAAAATGCAACAAAATCTTTATCAGTTGCATGAACAGATTTTATCGGAGAATATTCCGATGACCAGTTCAGAAATACAGGAATTACAGCTGGACTACGAATATATGCTAAAAGCAATTCTGTGGATGTTAGAAGGTGCAAGATATTTGTGGGAAGGAAAAAATACAGCAGGGAAGGATGGTGATAATTGTGGAGGAAGCGAAAGTCGAACTTAAGATGATTAATATGGCGGACGTCCAGGCGAGTTCAATTGATTGGCTTTGGTACCCTTTTATACCATATGGGAAGCTTACCATCATTCAGGGAGATCCTGGTGATGGTAAAAGTACCTTGGTATTGAATATTGCCGCAAGGCTGTCAAAGGGGGAAGGTCTTGATGCTGAAATGAAGCCTACAGAGCCAATGAATGTGATTTATCAAACTGCTGAGGATGGTCTGGCTGATACAGTGAAGCCGAGACTGGAACTTGCAGGAGCTGATTGTAGTCGGATTTCCATAATAGATGAAAGTGAGAAATCAGTTTCTATGGTGGATGAGCGATTAGAAGAAGCGATAATGAAGCAACAAGCAAAACTGCTTATCCTAGATCCAATTCAGGCATATCTTGGTGGCGGCACCGATATGAATCGTGCCAATGAAGCCAGAGATATGACCAAAAAGCTTGGAGCATTGGCAGAGAAGACGGGATGTGCAATTGTTCTTATTGGTCATATGAATAAAGGTGGTGGAGCGAAAGCTGCATATCGTGGAATGGGTTCCATAGACTTCTTTGCAGTTGCAAGAAGCGTGATTCTGGTTGGCCGAATTGAAGGGCAGGAACAGATGAGGGCTGTTATACAGATTAAGAATAATTTAGCTGCATTTGGACATGGCAAAGCTTTTGCACTAGAGGAAGATGGATTTTGTTGGCTTGGTGATTATGATATTACAGCGGATGAAGTTCTTGGTGGTATTGTACCAAAAGCAAATAAAATGGAGCAGGCAAAGCAACTACTTAAGGACTTGTGTGCAGACAAGACTATGATGCAGAGTAGTGAAATTATGGAGCTTGCTTTGGGAGAAGGAATTTCTAAGAGAACTTTGGAAAGTGCTAAGAAGGAATTGGGAATCAAAGCAAAGCGAGTTAACAATATCTGGTATTGGGAGTTAAAGCAAAATGATTCTGATGAATCTTGATTTTAAGACCGCAACATTGCAAAGTATCAGATTTTACGGTCTTAAATTTGCGGTGTAAAACATGATTGCAAGGTTGCAAACACCATAGGCTTTGCGGTGTTGCGGTCTTGCAGATTGAATAAAAGAAAGGAAGTATGTGTCATGAAGGAAGAAACGTTATTTGAGAAGCTAAGTGTAGAGTATCAGGAGATTGATGGTATTTTTTATCCAATTTTATCTGTAACAAAAGAGGATAGCCAATGTCGTAATATTGGAAAATATGGTCATATGTGGATTGAACATATTAAGATTATTTACCCACAGAGATATCGCAGTCTGGTGCGATTTGGAGAATTAAAGGAGCGTGCTGAAATGGTAAATGAAACAGCATATGAGCTGTTAGAAGACATTGAAGTCAGATGGTTAGATAAGCACAGAGCAAAGAATGCTAATTCCTTTGTGGAACAACTACACCTTCGCAATCAGGCAAGAATGATGGCAGAAGAAGTTGTGCTTCATGACGTAGTTAGGCAGTTTCACTAAAATAAAAAACGATATGAAAGAGAGGATATTTTTATGAATCAATATAGAGTAGATGGGAGCCTGATTATTGCTGTAGATCACGGTTTCGGAAATATGAAAACAGCAAATATAGTATTTAGTAATGGAATGGCGGTATATGACACAGAACCTATTATGAGCAGAGATTACTTATTTTTTGAAGGAAAGTATTATGTGCTAAATCAGGGGCATAAACCTTATGCTTCTGAAAAAATTAATGACGATGATTTTTATATTCTTACCATTGCAGCAATTGCAAAGGAACTTCGATTAAGAGGAATTACACGAGAGCAGGTTCACCTTGCGGTAGGATTACCACTAAAATGGCGGGATGCACAGCAGGAGGAATTCAAGAAGTACCTGCTACGAAATGACCATGTGGAATTTTCCTATTGTGGAAATAATTACTTCGTTGATATTACCGGGTGCAGTGTGATGCCACAATGTTATGCTGCTGTAGCAGAAAAACTAGGTTCTTTTCAAGGACTTAATATGTTAGCGGACATTGGAAATGGGACCATGAATGTAATGTATCTTCAAGATGGAAGAACCATTGAGAAAAAAATGTGGACGGAAATCCTTGGAGTAAAACAATGCGCGCTGTTAATTCACGATACAGTGTTAAATAAGTTTCAGGTAGAACTGGATGAAAATCTGCTGAATTCCTATCTTATGAAGGGAAAAGCCGATGTGGATGAAGAATACCTGAAGTTTATGGAAGAAACAGCAAAGACCTATGTTCAAAATATTTTCCTGAAATTGAAAGAGCTCGGTTATAATTCCAAACTGATGAAATTGCATTTTATGGGTGGTGGAGCAAAACTGGTTGAGCTTTTTGGAGATTATGAACCTGTGAGAGTAGCATTTAACCATGATATCTGTGCCAATGCTAAAGGGTTCGAGTATTTCTGCTATTTGGCAATGCGCAAACGTAGACGAGCTTAAGAAAGGAGTCTAGGCAAATGAAGAATACAGAGCAGAAAACAGTTCGCTTCTATGTCAATAATCCAAAGCATAAAGAAGCATGGGAGTATCTGCACCAGCTGGATAAAGATATTTGTTCATCACATCAGGAATTCATCATAGAAGCAATTAACAGCTATTATCATAAGATTGCAGATTTGAAGGATGATCCTTATCTAGAGACGCGAGAGCGTGAGGAAGAATTTATCAAGCGAATTACACATGGCGTGATGGAGCAACTGACAGCAGACCTTCCCAAGGTAGTTGGGGGATTTTTAATTGGTCTGTTAGCAGGAGAGAAAGAAGGCGTGTCATTCATTGGCAGGTCTTTGGCTGAAAAATATACCAGTGGCGCTGTTGAGGAGGGTTTCGTTGCTACTTCAAATACTACGAAAGCACAGGAAGTTGCAATCAAAGCTGATATCAGCGAAGCAGAACTAGTGGACAATGAGTACCTGGATTTGGACAATATTTTCTAAAAGACATCAGAAATGAAATCATTTTTGCAGAGATGACATCAAGACATAGCCAGGCGGACATCAAAATTTGTGGTTGAGAAGATTGGTGTCAGATGTCTTCTTTTTGCAATCAAAATGGGATAAAAGAATTCATTACTGATATCTTATGCTTTTAGTGAATATCATAAAGGGATTTATATTGTATATTATATTGCCCACAACAGTGGGCTAATTATTGGGTGCAGGTGCTCCTGCCAAGACGTCCGCTGTTGCGGATGGGAAAAAGTGCTACTTTTCCCGTATCTTGCAGACCCTGTGAACTCTACTAATAGAATTACCCAGGCATTAGTCAGGAAGGAAAGGAGATTAAAACAATGAGACAGATAAGAGAAATTTGTATCAAAACACAAAAGAAGATTGGGGGATTTTTATATGACAAATGGAAAACGAAAATACCTATCCTGTAAGAAGGATTGTCACGTTTCTATAAAATTATCCGAGGGAGACTTTTTGAAACTGGAATCAGATGCGAAATCAGCAGGTATGGACAGAAGCAAATACCTGCGGGCCTTGATTCAAAATTCAAAAGGAGTTGATCCAACATTTCCAGAGGATAGAGCAATACTAATTAGGAAAGTTTCTGGAGTATCGAATAATGTGAATCAGATGACACATCTAGCAAATGCGCAGGGGCAGATATATTTTTCTGCTATTGAAGAAGTACGTCAGGAAGTTGTGAAACTTCAGGACATTTTAAAGGAGGTACTTGAGGGATGGCAATATCGAAAATAATGCACATGAATTCAGAGAAAAACCGTAATCCTGCGCAGCATCTTCAAAATGCATTGGAGTATATACAGAATCCAGACAAGACTGAGAAATTACTTTTTGTGGGCAGTGTTAACTGCCCGCCAAAAACAGCCTTTGAACAGATGATGAATACAAAGAAGATGTTTCAGAAAACGGATAAGAGGCAGGGATATCATGTTGTATTGGCCTTAAAACCAGGAGAGGGTTCACCAGAAATCGCCTATGATATGGCAAAGAGATTTACAGAAGAATTTCTTGGAGACAGGTATGAGGCAGTATATGCCGTTCATGTAGATAAAGATCATATTCATAGTCACATAGTTTGGAATAGTGTTAGCTTTCTTGATGGTAAAAAGTATGATTATAAGAAAGGGGATTGGAAGCATGTAATTCAGCCAATTACCAACAAGCTATGCAGGGAATATGGGTTATCTGTTATCGAAGCAGAGTATGTGAAGAATTCGCAAAATCTTTCCAGAAAAGAATGGCAGTTTGAACAGACATTTAAAGAAATGATTTATCGTGACGCAATGTTTTGTGCTTCCTATGCTGGGAGTATGGAGCATTTTTTGTTTTTAATGCAGCGATTGGGATATGAATTCAAACCGAAAGAATATCTTACAGTGAAGATGCCGGGGCGAAAACTATATCATCGGTTGGATAAAATGGATGAATATTTTGCAGAGGGCAGGTTTAAATATTGCTTTGAATACTCCAGTATGCATATTCCGCATTTTTATTCCACAGATCCTACATGGAAAAAACGGAGTAATATGTCGCCCTATCAAAAGAAATTTTATGGGAAACTGTATCGACTACGAATGATTGAGCAGAAGCGTTTTTATGTGGGTTCAGCCAAATATGGGAAAGACTTGATGTTATTTCATAAGCTTCAGGAAGAGTATCTGTTTCTTGCAAATAATAATATCCGTACCATTGAGGAATTGCTTGAAATCAGAGAAAGTAAGCAGAATCGCATTGAAGAAATAACAAAGATTCAGGACACAATATATAAGCAAAATTCAAGTAAGAAAAGAGCTTGTAAAACAGATGGGGACTGGAGAGTATATCAGCAATGGCACATGGATGAATATAGTAAACTGGATAAATTGAAGGATGAGAAGAAAGAAGCTAAGGATATGGTTGCAATGGCAGAACATTGTCTTGCTGAAAAGTTAGATACTGCTATTGATCTTATACTTGAGAATGAAGAAATTGATTCTACGAATAAAGTGAAAATTCCTGTATTTGTTGCGGAAAAGGTAGTGGAAGCAGATGTTATGGTAATGGATTCTTATTTGGAATCAAATCAGTTATTTGAGAAGCAGAAACCAACAGAGGAGTCAAGATCGTTTTATGAGGAAGAACCTGTGTGGAATGAGAATTTGAAAGAACATCAGGAGATACCGCAGCTTATGGAGCAATTGCGGGTTCATGATATTTCAATACAAGTACAGGACCTGGCAAGTGAGCGAAATTTACAGAGCACTGTACCAGCGCAAGCAGAACCAGATTTACTTGTTTATGCAGAGTCACTTCCTGATAAATTTGCCGATTATTCTCTTTTATCTGTAGAAGATAAGGTGAAACGTTATCAGATGACTGGTAAGGAAGATGCCTATTCAATGGTGGAAATATATTTTAAGCGTATTGGTCATCCAATTTATTGTGGAGAAGTCTATGATGAAGCGAAAGAACTAGAAATTGCTTATAAATCCAGTTTGGTAGATGAGCAGGCTGAAATCATTGCTGTGCAAATGTTGGTGGATGGAATTAGTCCTGAATCATATTCTCTTTTATCTGTGGCTTCTAAGACAAAGTATTTTGAATTTGATATGACAGATAATAATTACAATTTGAATTTGTACAAAGAGGTTATGAGGAAGATGAATCAAAAGATGTCCAGCTCTGAATTGTTTGAGGGATATCAGGAGATTTATGAGGCGAAGATGATGAGAATGGCAGATGGAATGCAGGAGAAGAAGTGGGATAGAAGTAGGTAAAACAGTTCAAGGCATGTTATTATGAAAATTATTTTTATATAGCATGCCTATATATTTCAAGAATAAAATTGTCACAAAACAAACATAACAGAAAATGCGTTGACAAGATGATGATAAAATGATATAATGTAAACAAGCTTGAAAAGGCCTATTTTTTTGAATGTTTGCCGTCATATTTGGCACATAACAAAAAAAGAACTACGAAGCGGCAACTTCATAGTTCAAATAATCTGTGAATCGATATGGAACCATCCACGAATTCTTAGTAGATTCATTATAGCATAATCGGTCCATAGATTTCAATCATTATAAATAGAAAGGAGAAATCTATGGAAAAGAAAGAAAAAGACGAAGAAGTAGACTATATTTTTAGACCTTATATTACCAAGAATGGTGTAAGAATATATCCAAAAAACGGTAAACTTTTCAAAATACCAATTAAGAAGAAATAATTAAAAAGAGAAAACGTCTGGATGGTTCCGTTTTCTCTAAATTCCAAGAATGGGAGGAAATAGATTGAGATTAGATGAATTAGTTTCGGTCAAAACTGGATTAGTTCTTGCAAGAAAGCAAGCGAAACACCCTTCTGATGAAATAGCAAAGTACAGGCAGTTGAATCTGAAAGCAATTGATTCTAAAGGATATATTGATGAGAATAACTTAGAAGAATTTTGCGCAAATGAAAGATTAAAAGCTGAATATCTAACCCAACCTGGAGATGTTATTGTCAGGCTAACAACACCATATACTGCGGTACTTATTGATGAAGATTTTGCTGGTATGGTCATACCGTCTCATTTTGTTGTAATAAGGACAAGAGGTAAAAAAATATTACCAGAGTATTTGTATTGGTTGCTAAATACTGAAAAAGTAAAGGCATCAATTTTGCAAAATGTTAGCAGTATAATGATAGGAACAGTAAAGCCATCGTCTTATGCAGAAATGGAAATTGAATTATTAACATTAGATGAACAACGAAAAATTTCAGAATTGAATTTGCTTGCAAAAAAAGAAATTCACCTGCTAGACCGTTTAATAGGACAGAAAGAGTTGTATTATAAAGAGGCGATTGATAAAGCACAGAAGGAAATGAGGAGAAGAAAAAATGAAGACAACTAAAAGTGATATTGAAAGAGTATTATGGAAAGCTTGTGATAGCTTTAGAGGAAAAATAGATAGTTCAAGATATAAGGATTATATTTTGTCAATGTTATTTGTAAAGTATTTAAGTGATGTATGTACAGAGACAAAAGAAAAGTTTATGAAACAGTATGATGGTGATGAGCGAAGAGTAGAGAGAGCAATGAGCAGAGAATCATTTATACTTGATAATGACTCAACATTTGATTATCTATATTCTAGTAGAGCGGATTCAGAAATTGGTCAGATGATTAATATAGCACTTAATAATATTGAAGAACATAATAGTGGAAAGTTACGCAATGTATTTCGTGCAATTGACTTTAATTCAACGGTAGATTTTGGAGAAAAGAAAGAGAAAAATGCTACCTTAAAAAATGTATTAGAAGATTTTTCTTCGCTTGATTTAAGACCATCAGTATTGGAGAGTAATGATATTATTGGTGATGCATATGAATATATGATTGCAAATTTTGCTTCGGATGCAGGCAAAAAGGGCGGAGAATTTTTTACACCGAGTCAAGTATCTAAGTTGGTTGCAACTTTAGTAGATCCACAAGAAAACGATAGGATTTATGATCCTACGTGCGGAAGTGGTGGATTATTATTAAAAGCATATCATCAGGCACATACCAATAAGGTTGCAATTTATGGACAGGAAAAAAATATGCAGACTTGGGCATTATGCAGTATGAACATGTTCTTGCATGGAATAGATGATGCAAAAATATGGCAAGGAGATACATTAGCTAATCCACAGAACATTGAGGACGATAAGCTGATGAAATTCCAGGTAGTAGTTGCAAATCCACCATTTAGTTTAGATAAATGGGATAGTGGATTTTTGCCAGATACAGCGGATGATAAAAAGAAATCTAAGATGTCAGCTGATTTAGATATATATCATAGATTTGATTGGGGAGTTCCACCATCAAGTAAAGGAGATTACGCATTCGTTCTTCATATGTTAAATAGTTTAGATGCAGATAATGGAAGAATGGGCGTAGTATTACCTCATGGAGTTTTATTTAGAGGTGCATCTGAAGGTAGAATAAGACAACAGATAATAGAATTTAATTTATTAGATGCAGTTATTGGTTTACCTGCTAACTTATTTTATGGGACATCAATCCCAGCATGTGTACTAATTTTTAAGAAAAATCGTAAACGCAGGGATGTTTTATTTATAGATGCAAGTGGTGACGGTAATTTTGAAAAAGGAAAGAATCAAAATTTATTAAGAGATTTAGATATTGAAAAAATAGTATCAACTTATAAAGCTTATGAAGCAGTGGATAAATACTCATATGTTGCTACTTTTGATGAAATTAAGGAAAATGATTTTAATTTAAATATCCCTCGTTACGTAGATACATTTGAAGAAGAGGAAATGGTAAATATTGATGAAGTGCGTTGCAACATTGCCAATATTGAACGAGAATTAAAAGAAGTTCAAGCACAAATGGATGTATATCTAAAGGAGTTGGGCTTATGAGTGATATTGTAAATTATAATGAGCAGACTTTTGAATTCATAAAGCATATCAATGAAAATGGACAGGAATTTTGGTATGCCAGAGAATTGCAGATAGCTTTAGATTATTCTCAATGGAGAAGATTTAATGAAACAATTGAAAGAGCTAAAACTGCATGTGAAAAAAGTGGAAATGATATAGAAGAACATTTTGCCGAGGTCGGCAAAACGATAGAGATGCCCAATAATGCGAAAAAGGAAATTCAGGATTATGAATTATCAAGATATGCTTGTTATTTGATTGTAATGAATGGTGATTCAAGAAAAGCAGTCATTGCATTAGGACAAACCTATTTTGCAGTTAAAACAAGACAGCAGGAATTGATTGAAAATTATGAAAGCTTAGATGAAGACCAGAAAAGACTTGCTATCCGAAATGAAATGAAAATTCATAATAAATCTTTGGCAGATGCAGCAAAAAATGCAGGAATAGAAGATTCAAAAGATTATGCAATTTTTCAAAACAGAGGATATCAAGGGCTTTATGGCGGATTAGGTGCGAAAGGTATTCATGAAAGAAAAGGATTGAAAAAAAGTCAGCAAATTCTAGACCATATGGGGAGTACAGAACTTGCAGCAAATCTATTTCGTGCAACACAGACAGATGAGAAACTCCGAAGAGAAAATATTCAGGGTAAAAAAGAAGCTGGGGACGCACACTATGAAGTTGGTAAGAAAGTAAGACAGACAATTGTAGAACTTGGTGGAACAATGCCTGAAGACTTGCCAACTCCAAATAAAAGTATTAAACAGATTGAAAAAGAAGAGGCAAAAAGGATAGAAAAGTCACAGAATGGAGGTGAAAATAGTTGAGAAAAGAGATAAAAGAACGTATTGAGATGATAAAAAGAGGAGAGATCCCTAAAGGATATAAGGGTACAAAGAACGGGATATTCCCTGAAAAGTGGGAAGAGTGTAAACTAAGTACAAAATTCAAGAGGGTTAATAGGAAAAATAAAGAAAATAATGATAACGTATTGACGATATCAGCACAAAATGGATTGATTTCCCAAGAGGAATTTTTCACTAAATCAGTAGCAAGTGAAGATAAGAGCAATTATTATTTGCTGAAAAAAGGAGAGTTTGCATATAACAAAAGTTACTCTAATGGATACCCATATGGTGCAATTAAGCAGTTGAAATATTATGACAAGGGTATTGTGTCGCCCTTATATATATGTTTTTCTAAAATCAATAATGAGGTATATGAATTATACTATAAGTATTATTTTGATTACGGAATGCTTAATAAAGAAATAAATGCATTTGCTCAGGAAGGAGCAAGAAATCATGGGTTGCTAAATATTGCTGTAGATGATTTTTTTGCTTCAAATATGTGCATACCAAAACGAGTAGAACAAGTTGAAATAGTAAAAACACTTGATTTGTATCAACGAAAACAAGAATTATATACAAAGCTTATTTCACAGAAGAAATTACAAAAAAAATTTTATGTGCAACAATTTTTTACTAGAAAAAAAAGATTAAAGAATTTTAGTCTTGAGTGGAAGAAAATTAAACTAAGTCATGTCTTGAAAGAAAGAAAATTGTATGCACAAAAGGGAGAACAATATCCCCATGTAACTCTTTCAACAGAAGGAATATACGATAAAAGTCAGAGATATGATAGAGATCATTTAGTTAAAAATGAGGACAAAGAATATAAAGTAACATTTCTAAATGATATATGTTATAATCCGGCAAATTTGAAATTTGGAGTTATTTGTAGAAATACATTTGGGAATGCTATATTTTCACCAATTTATGTTACTTTCGAGGTGAATAGAAACTATGATATTGAATTTATATCACAATTCTTAATGAGGTGGGATTTTATAAATGCTGTGAGAAAATATGAAGAAGGAACAGTATATGAAAGAATGGCAGTATCTCCATATGATTTTTTAAATTTTGAGGTTGAACTACCAGGTTTAGAAGAACAAAAAGCTATTTCCCAAATTTTATCTCAGGCAGATAAAGAAATAGAACTACTAGAACAACAATTTGAGCAAATAAAACTTGAAAAGAAAGCAATGATGCAATTGCTTTTAACTGGTATTGTTAGAGTGAATCAAAAAGGAGGCGAAGAATAATATGGCTAAAAATGGAGTCGCAGGTGATGGGCACAGAAATGGTGCTGTTACAGACCGTTCACAAACATATAATCCAAAAACCGAGCAATGGGTAAAAAGAGATTCTGATACTGGAAGATTTATGGATGTGAAACAAGACGGAACACCTTTTAAAGGTGTAACAAAAGAGAAATAGTTAATGGTTTACAAAAGACAGAATGTCATCCGATTCAGAATGAGTCGGGTGACAAATAAAATAGATATTATCCTCATATGGAGGTGAGACAATGGATAGTAATTTATACCTGGAAGATAACATAAGTAAATGTCCTGCAATAGATTTATTAAAGCAGTTAGAATACACCTATATATCACCAGAAGACTGCATGGTACAACGTGGAAGTAAGTATCAGGTTTTGTTGAAAGGAATTTTACGAAATCAACTCCGCAAATTAAATCGTTTTGAATTTGGTGGTATTGAGCAGGAATTTTCTTCTGCAAATATTGAAAGGGCTATTGATGATTTAGATGAACCATTGACAGATGGGTTAATAAAAACTAGCGAAAAAATATTTGATGCATTAATGCTTGGGAAAAGTTACCCTGAAACTGTTGGTGGGGGAAAGGTTCTTAGCTTTGATTTGAAATATATTGATTGGAATCATATTGAAAATAATATCTTTCATGTAACAGAGGAATATTCAGTAGATAGCCATGATGGTGAACATAATGCAAGACCTGACATTGTACTCTTTGTGAATGGAATTCCATTCTCAGTGATTGAATGTAAAGCTCCACATATTACGGTAGAGCAAGGTGTAGAGCAAACTTTGCGGAATGAACAGGCCGATTATATACCTCAGTTATTCAAGTTCGCACAGATTGTTATGGCAACCAATAAGAATTCCGTAAAATATGCAACAGCAGGTACACCAAAGAAGTTCTGGAGTGTATGGAAAGAAGAAAATCAAGAATTTTTAGAGGGAAAGATTGCAGAGTGTATTTATGATAGGCAACCAACAGTTCAGGATGAAAATATTATTGCTCTATTTTCTAAAGAACGCTTAATGGAACTGACAAAATATTTTGTGGTATATGATGCCAATGTGAAGAAAATCTGTAGATATCAGCAATATTTTGCAATCAAGGAAATTATTAAAACAATCAACACAAATGATATACAGGGGAATCGTCAAAGTGGTGTGATCTGGCATACACAAGGTTCAGGGAAATCACTTACAATGGTTATGCTTGCAAAGTATATTTTATTAGAGATGGCAAAATTAGAACCAAAGGTAGTTATTGTAACGGACCGAAAAGAGTTGGATAAACAGATTGCTAAGACATTTACCCATACAAGATGTAGACCGGCAAGGGCTACTAGCGGTAAAAATCTAATTGGCTTAATTGATGAAGGAAAAGCAGATATTATTACAACTATTATTAACAAGTTTAATACAGTTGAAAATAGCGGATTGAAGTCTCTTGGTAAAGATATCTTTATATTGGTAGATGAAAGTCATCGTTCAAATTATGGTGAACTATCTACAAAGATGCGAGTTGTATTTCCAAATGCTTGCTATATTGGATTCACTGGAACACCTCTTATGAAAAGTGAAAAAAATACCATGACCAAGTTTGGTAAATTGATTCATAAGTATACCATCAAAGATGGTGTGGAGGATCGAGCCATTGTTCCATTAATATACGAAGGCAGATTTGTTGAACAGGCAGTAGATGAAGCTAATATTGACTTGTGGTTTGAGCAGACCACAAAGAAATTAAATGATAAACAAAAGATTGACTTAAAGAAAAAGTGGAGCAGCATGAAGCATCTTGGTTCCACAGAAGCACGAATAAAAAGAATCGCACTTGATATAAATAATCATTTTGTTGAAGGATACAAAGAAACTGGATTTAAGGCAATCCTTGCTACAAATAGAAAAAGAGATGCTGTTTCTTATTTGACTTGTTTTGAACAGTTTGGAGATCTAAAATGCGAAGTATGTATTTCTCCTCCAGATATGCGGGAAAGTGTAACTGACATTGATGAATCAACAGATAATAGAGTGATTGCATACTGGAATAAAATGATGAAAAAGTATGGTGATGGAGATTCTTACGAAGACTCAGTGAAAAATCGTTTTGTTGATGGTGATATCGATATACTGATTGTGTGTAGTAAGTTGCTAACTGGATTTGATGCGCCAGTATGCCAAGTGCTTTATATTGATAAAGAATTAAAAGAACATGGATTGTTACAAGCTATTGCAAGAACAAACCGTTTGGCAGATGGCAAGGACTATGGTTTGATTGTAGATTACAGAGGTTTGATTCAAAAGCTCGATGATGCAATGAATATGTATAGCGGTGCTGGATTAGAAAACTTTGAAGCAGGAGATTTACAAGGTGCCATTGTAGATGTAATTACTGTAGTTGGCAAATTGAGACAAGCTTATTCAAGACTTGATGATTTGTTTGTATCAATTAACAATAAGAGTGATACAGAAGAAGTTGAAGTGTTTTTAGCAGACGATAAGAAGCGAAAAGAGTTTTATAATTTACTTTGTGAATTAGGAAAGAATCTGTCTATCGTCTTAAATTCAGAAATTGCATATCAAGATATACCAAAAGAAGAAAGAAAACGTTACCAGGATGCATTTATATTTTATTCAAAGGTTAGACGTTCGGTTAAGATTCGATATTGCGATTCTATTGATAATAGTGAATATGAACCATTGATGCAGAACCTTTTAGATAATCATTTGTCTGTGGTTGGGTTAAAGCAAATTACAGCTCCAATAGACATCCTAAATCGGTCTGATTTTGAAAAAGAATTAGATGAGCTTGGAACTCTGCGATCAAAAGCGGATGCTATTCAGTCGAAGATGACGAAGAGCATCAGTGAGAAGTATGATGAAAATCCAGCTTATTATGATAGTTTTTCAAAAAGAATTAAAGATACGCTGCAGCAGTATAAAGAAAAGATAATTACGGATGCCGAATACCTGGAAAAAATGCGTTCGATTATGGCTGATTATGCATCCGGTGTTACGGATGTAAAATACCCAGAAAAGCTAAAGAATAATGTTCATGCACAGGCATTTTATGGTGTAGTAGGAGCAATATTAAATGATGAGATTGATAATCCTAAGAATGCATATTTAGTAGCGGAAGAATCGACATATGAAGCTGGTACTAAGCCAACAAAGCAAGAATTGATCGCAGACATTGCAATACAAATAACAAATATCATTGAAAAGCATAGCAGAGTGGATTGGACAAATAACAAGACAATTCATGACAGAATAGCACAAGATATGGATGATCTGTTCTATGAGTATGAGTGCGCAGGAAAATTCAAATTAACGTATGATGTGATTGATAAAATCATTGAGAATGTTAAAACAACGGCATTAAGGAGATTTAAAAGCTGATGATATCTAATACAGAAATAAGAAATGTTCGGTGTGAGCAAAGAGTATTAGAATATCAGCTCACACGAAAACAGGTAAAGAATATTAATTTACGTGTAAAGCCGGATGGTCAAGTATTTGTATCAGCTAGTGAAAGTGTACCAGTTGAGTTCATTGATTATTTTGTCAAAGAAAAGCAGGAATACATAATACGAGCGCTAGACAAATATGAGGAAAACCGTAAGTATGTATCATTTGCTCCAAGGCAATATGTAAGCGGTGAAAGTTTTGATATATTAGGAAAAAGCTTACGGTTAAAAGTTATCCAGGGGAAGCAGGAATCAGTAACAACGGATGGCGTGTTTATATTTCTTACTTTAAGAAATAAAGAAAATCAAAAGCGTAAAGAGAACTTAATGAATAATTGGTTAAAAGAAATGCAAACTGGTACATTTAATCAGATTAGCAGAGAAATCTACCAGATATTCAAAAAATATGATGTGGAATATCCAATTGTAAAAGTTAGATATATGACATCAAGGTGGGGGTCCTGTCAGCCGAAACGAGGTGTAATAACTTTGAATAGTAAGCTGATAGAAGCACCAAGAAACTGTATAGAGTATGTTGTGTTGCATGAGTTCACGCACTTCATACACCCGAACCATTCTAAGAAGTTTTATGATTTTGTGGCAATGTTAATGCCTGATTGGAAGGAGCGGAAGATGGAACTGGAGAAGAGATTGTAGAAAGGACATGTTAATTGGAAAAAGAGAAAAAATTAGGAATGATTTTTAATTCACTGGCGGAAGAACTCAATATTACAGAAACTATGTTGGATAAAGCTAAAACAGCATACACTGCGTTAGGTGATTATATTAAGACAGCAAATGAGGAATGGGAAGTGATTATTTATCCTCAAGGCTCATTTGAATTAGGTACTGTGGTAAAACCATTAAATGAAGATGAACAATATGATGTTGATCTAGTTGTACTTATTAGGAATCCACACTATAGTCCTGAAGATTTGAGAAATAAAATAAAAGAACTTCTTGAGAATCATGGAAGATATGTTGGGAAAGTTCAAGATAAAAAACCGTGTATACGCATTCAATATGCGGACTCGTCTCAATTTCATATGGATGTGGCAAGTGCGCAAGGTATCGAACAAGCACAAGATGAATCGATAAATATTGCTAGATATGATGGTAATTTGTATTATTATGACCTTAGTAATCCCAAGGGATATGTAGAGTGGTTTAAAAATGCAATGAAGTTTGAAAAAGTTATTACAGAGTATAGAGCATTTTCAGAAAAAGCTTCAACGGAAGTTGAAAAACTTGATTTAATGAAAGTAAGGACACCGTTACAAAAAGCAATTCAGATTTTGAAAAGACATAGGGATATTTACTTCACTAATAAAGACAATAGTGATGATAGACCGTCTTCGATTATTATTACAACATTGTGTGCATTGACATATGATAATTCATTTTCATACATGGGTGAAAAAGAAAATGTATATGTGACGATAAAAAATATGCTTCAAAAGTTTCCTGAATTTATTAAGATAAATCCAGATGGGGAATGGTGCCTTTTTAATCCATCAAATAACCAAGAAAATTTTTTAAAAAAATGGAAGAACAATGAATTATTGAAGAAAGCATTTGATGAGTGGATTCAGCAGGCGAGACTAGATATTTTAGTTAATCCAGAACAATTTATTGAAACCGATCAAATAGAATTACGTGCAGGAATTCTAAAATCATTTGGCGAAAGCGTGGGTATGGGTGCTTTAAATCGGTATGGAAATGTAATGGGGGAGATGGCAAAAAATGATACATTGCGTTTTAATCAGAATGCAGCTTCAATTACTACGGATGATACTGATAGAAATTATGATAAGCATACATATTTTGGTGGTGATAGTAAGTGAAAGAAAAACTGTTATTCATGCATAAAAATGTGATTCAATTAAGCAGAATGGAAAATTGCAAAATTATAGTGAAGAGTAGATATGGATTTTCGGCAGAAATTGAATTAAGACAAGGTAAGTACAAAATCAGAATTGATTATTACTACAAAGGAATTGTCTCAGTGTATATGTTAGCTCCCAATATTGATATGAGTGATTCAGTGGAAATTCATACTTATGGAATGCACTTTCATGGTGCTTATAAAAAAGAAATTCCCGAATTATGTTTAAAACATCCTAAATTAGATGATTGGAACCCATCAATTTTATTAATAGATTCATATATACCGTGGGCAGCTGAATGGACAGAATTTTATGAAATATGGCTATTGACAGGTGTCTGGTATGGTGGTGGTGTTCATCCTAGCAGTGGACCTAAAAAGGAGAATGTGAATGAAGAAAAAGATCGCTAAGGTAACAGTTTTCATAATACTTATTGTTTGTTTATCAGCAGGGCTGTATGTTGTGGAGAAGAAAACAATACCAGTAATTGGTTGCTTTATAGGGGTTGTGTTAGGGATTTTAATACCATATCTAGGTAAATTGCTGATCGATTTATCAGATGTTGATTTGTGGCAAGTTGAGTTAAGACAATTAAGAAGAGCAGGAATTTTAAAGAAAAATGATAAAGTGAGAATTTCGTTCGCATACTTGTTTCGTATTAAAGTAGATGATAAATATATGCTGGTTCTTAATGGAAGAGGAACTCAAAAATATCAACCGGTTGGTGGCGCATATAAATGCAGTGAGGAAGAAAAAGACTATCTTTGCAATAAATTTTCAGTTGTTGATGATGATAAAATTAAATTGGATAAATCATCACATAATGATTATCGATTACATGTACCGGTAAAATATCTAAAAAAATTTATTAAGAGATTTAATAAGTCAAGTAACAGAGAAACTATAAGCGATTTATCCAGAGAGTTTAAGGAAGAACTCATTGAAACAAATATTTTGGATTTTAGTCACATTATGTATAGGTATTGTGGAAGGCATTTCACAAAAATTGAGTATAGCAGGCATTTTAATTGCTATGAGTTATTGATGGCTGATATTGTAGAATTAAAAGAAACAAAAGAACAAATGCAAATATTACGTGATTTGGGTACGTGTAAATCTAAGAATTTTAGATTTGTAAATGCAAAGCAAATTAAAACGTGTGGAATTGTTGAAGGTACTGATAAAATGGTAGAAAATATTGGAGATCATACAATTAAGATTCTTCAAGATAATGAGATTGAGCTATATAAAGTAAAAAGAAATAATAAAATATATGAAGTAGATATTAAATAGGACTTAAGAGGTATGCAAGATATTTGACTTTCGATAACGGCAATTGGGAATTTGGTGATAATGTTATTGAATCATTAAGAAGCGTGTAAAAGAAAATATTATAAAAAAGCATATGGAAATTTAGATGTAGAGCAATTATCTGAAACTCACATACATAGAATGATACCGTTATGATACCTAAAGCTTACTATACTCAAAATAGTACATAGAATACCCGGAATAAAAGCAATAAAACAGCAAGAAATATACCAAATACATTCGCTTTAAAGCGAATAGTTAGGGAGTTTGAATAATACACAGGAGCCTACAAATCCAGCATTTATGCGGGTTTGCAGGCTCTCTTTATGTCTCGTGACAATCAAATGACAATAATTTTTGAAAAAATCATGTGAATAATTTCTTTATACATTTCATATCCGAACGGACAAGGAAAATTACAGAACTTACTTATCTTTCGGCTTCTTCCTTTTTCGCGAATCATTTATTGGTTTCTGTGTTACCGCATTTTCCGGATAACGACTTTCCCACATGAAGTAATCATCATCTGTAATAGCTCCCGATTTCAATTCATCGCGAACTTGAATCCACTTCTCAGTCATGATTTTTAGCATTTCTGTATCCTTCGGATCAGTAGGTACAGCCCACTCCGGTTTTTCACCAAAAGAGAAAATAATCTTTCCATTCTTCATTTCAGGACATAATCCATAATACCGTTCCAAATCAAATAAAACGTGCAGAGCACCGGTAACATCATAAGGATTAGGGTCTGCCAGTGTATAATAGCTGACTCCTAATTCTGCTGCGATTTTAGCAAGGGTTTCCGAATCCGGGTATCTGTTACCTAATTCATAATTTCTTATTGTGGACTCATTGATTCCACATCTTTCTGCAAGCTGCTTCTGCGTCAGTTCAGCAATAATTCTGTATTGTCTAATAAGGGTACCAACTGCCCCAATTCCATTTTCAGCCAATTTTCGACCTCCTTAAGGTAGATTTGCCTTGATTATAGCACCAACAGTTCAGAAATGAAATCTTTTTTTGCCAACATTATTGACAGTACGGAAACGAACTGTTATATTAATGACAAAACAGTACAGAAATGAACGGCGCGGACATAAAACAACAGGAGGAACACAAAATGAGTAAAACATTATTTATTAGCGCCGATGAAGTGGCAAGAGAATTACAGATTTCAAAAAGGCAAGCATATCGAATCATTCGCGACATGAATGCAGAATTAGAGAAAGACGGCTATATTGTTATCAAGGGTCGAGTTAATCGTCAGTATTTTTCAGAAAGAATATATGGTGGCATGAACGAAGAATTCAGGGAGGCATGTTAATGGCAGTAATAAAGAATACCAAGACCAATACGTGGGAAGTCCGAACCTACTATACAGATTGGACCGGCGAACGCAAGCAGAAAACAAAACGTGGTTTCGCGAAAAAAAGTGAAGCGCAGGAGTGGGAACGAGCATTCAAATTAAAATGCGATCAAAATCTGGATATGAAATTCGAAGATTTTGTAGATGTGTATCTGAATGACATAAAATTGAGACTTAAACGTAATTCCTTTCTGACGAAGGAACACATCATTAGAACCAAGATACTTCCATATTTCAAGAAGAAAAAGCTACAGGATATCCGTCCATCTGATATTGTTCAATGGCAGAATGAAATCATGAAGATGACGAAAGATAACGGAGAAGCATTTTCACCAGTTTACCTTAAAACAATTCATAATCAGATGAGCGCAATACTAAATCATGCGGTAAATCTGTACGGATTAAACGTAAATGTTGCAAGAAAAGCAGGTGGAATGGGAAAAGAAAAAAGTAGAGAAGTAGAGTTTTGGACACAGGGCGATTATCAGAAATTCATTGAGGTGGTAGCAGACAAGGAAATATCTTTCTACGCATTTGAAATGTTATATTGGACAGGAATTCGCGAAGGAGAATTGCTGGCACTAACAAAAGCAGATTTCGATTTTAAGAAGGGAACCGTAACAATTGATAAGTCATATCAGAGGTTAGAGGGAGATGACGTTATTACCACACCTAAGACAGAAAAGAGTAATCGAACTATTGTGATGCCGGATTTCTTATGCATTGAGATGAAGGAGTTTATCAGGTCTTTGTATGGATATCGAAAACATGACCGTCTCTTTCAGATTAGTAAGAGTTATCTTCATCATGAAATGGATAGAGGAGCTGCAGAAGCCGGAATTAAAAGAATAAAGATTCATGGATTAAGGCATTCGCATATTTCATTACTCATTCATTTAGGGTATTCACCACTGGCTATTGGTGAAAGAGTAGGACACGAAGCAGTAGATATCACATATCGATATGCACACTTATTCCCAACAGTACAGTCAGATATGGCAAACAAATTAAATCAGGAAAGAGAGGAATTAATCAATGTCGGAGAAGAGCATGGACAAGAAAAACCGTTGGAGAAACGTGACGGTAGCATTCAGGATGTCGAAGGAAGAAAACGAGGAACTGGAAATGAGAGTGAAACTGATGGGTTTTAGAACCCGTCAGGAATACATAATTCAAAGCCTGCTTTACCAAAAAGTATTGGCAAAAGGAAATCCATTAATGCTTGTACAATTTCGAAAGTACCTGCAAAATATAGAAGCTGAGCTAAAACGTATTGATAACATCAATGAAGTGGGAGAAGAGTTTTTCACACCAATACGTACTATGGCAGAAATACTGGAAGCTTTTCAGAGTATGGAAGAAATAGATGAGGATTTTGAAAATGAAGAGTAAATAATCTACGAGCAGTTATCACAGAAAATGTGGTAGCTGTTCTTTTTTTGCTGATTTACCTATATTAGGCAAACTAATTCCGGATTATTTGCCTGTCAGTTCGTGTTGCGATTGATCCCGATACAGTAAACTATGAAATATCAACGGCAGAGATGCCAAAGACAAAGAAATAAGTCTTTCATAATCAGTTACAGCATGGAGAATTCCGGGGTATAGCCAGGACATGAAATCAGTCGAGACTTGCGAGCAGAGTCGATGAATCGAGAGAAGAAGATCAAGCGAGTTATGGCAGTTAACATTATTGCGGAAGGATAATAACCCACAGAGGAAGCAGAGAACTTCCTTATCCTCAAAACGGCAGAGGAGATAGTGCCTGGTGAAAATCAGGGGCGTCGTGATCATATATATGACATGCGGGGAAAAGAACAAGTACCCAGTAACTCCCAAAGGAAAAATCCTTTTTGTGTGCGGGGCGATGAGGTGGTTCAAAAGAACCGGCGCACACGTACATAGCATAAAGCTATGAAATCAAAGGAGGATCACAGATATGAATTTTGATGAATTCAAGAAACAATTAATGCAGGATATTCCTGATCAGATTAATTCTGATGCAAAAATCATCGTTGCAGAAAACAACGTAGATAAGTTACAGAATGAATCCTATCAGGGTATCGTAGTTCGAAAGGAAGGAGAACAGATTGGTGTGACACTGAATGTGTCAGCTTTGTATGAGCATATGGATCGAAACGACATCTCATATGATGAAATGCTTTCTCGTGCAACTGACATTGTAGAGCAGGGATTTGAGCAGTCTCCTGAAATTGATATTGCCAGCCTGAGCAATTATGAAGCTATGAAGGAGAAACTGATTATACAGGTGGTTTCTACAGCTGAAAATGCAGATATGCTCGCAAATATTCCTCATCATGAAATGGAAGATATGTCTGTCGTATACCGTCTGAACATGGGAAGCAGTGATAATGGCAGAGCAACTGTTCTGGTAACTAACGCGATGATGGATTCTTATGGAATTACAGCAGAACAGCTCCATCAGGATGCACTTGAATTTGCTCCGATGAATGAACCGGCAGTCATTCAGAGCATGGCAGAGGTACTTATGGAAATGATGGGACCTGAGATGGGAGAGATGCTCCCACCAGAAGAGATGCCAATGTATGTAGCATCTGTACCTGATCGTGTGCAGGGTGCCGGGATTCTGGCTTATCCTGATTTTATGGAACAGGCGAAAGAACGGTTGGGTGGAGACTTCTATGTTCTCCCATCATCGGTGCATGAATGCATTTTACTTGCTGATAGTGGGGATATGGATAGAACGCAACTTGAAGCTATGGTAAAAGAAGTCAATGAAACTCAGGTTGAACCAAGCGAACGTCTTTCAGACAAGGTTTATCACTATGACAGTGAAGCAAAGGTGTTTGAACTTGCTGAGAAATATGATGCACGTCGTTCAGCCAAAGAGGCTGCATTGGATGAAAACCATGAAAAGGGCTCAGTTTTAAAGGAACTCGGTGAAAAGCGGAAAGAAATAGCGGAAAAGATGCCTAAGCCAAAGGACTTACAGGCTAGAAGTGCGGAGGTTGCATTATGATGGAGAAATTATATGCAGAGGATAAACCGAAAAGCTGTGAATTCTGTTATTACTGGAATGGGAAGAAAAAGGGATGCGTATTAGGTAAAGATAATTGCTATTATTTGCTGAAACCGGTAGAAAAGAAACCTTCTCCCTGTGATGGATGCCCATATGGTGCGCATCAGCCATGTGTAGGCTTCTGTATGAAAAAGATACTTGGGCAGGGAGCAATTTGGTAAATAGTCAAGAAGTATTTTGATTTATTTTTCATACAGAAGGGTAACTTTAATAGACCTACGGCTTTCATAACAAAAAACGTAGATTAGGAATGCGATATGGATTACCTACTCTTT
>JAQUUB010000165.1:2081-6980 GCA_028694115.1 Lachnospiraceae bacterium | reverse complement strand
ATCTACAATTTGCTGTTTAAATTCCGGAGTGTAAGATTTTTGATTTTTTGCCATTGGTTGAACTCTCCTTTGTTATGATTATAGATTGTTCAACTTTCTGTGTCCATACTTATATACTAGCTCCAAAGTGTCTTCGACACTCTTTTGTTACCACTACTTTAATGACACTTTGGGCGGATCTTAGCAGTATCATTTATGATGCTGCCAATAGGAAATTTCGAAGGAATTTCCTATTGAATAAAAAAAGCACAGCAGTCTCTGCCATGCTTTAAATCTATGATACTAATGTATTCTATTTCGCTAACTGTGTAAAAATGTAAGCGGCTATTTTTTCCTGTCCCGCATCATTGGGATGTAGTCCGTCCGGCATATATTCCTGCTTTTTGGTGAAATCCAGATCCTCCACCGGGTATAGATCAATGACTTTAATTCCATAGAGATTACCCATGGTAAGGATGGCATTGCGGTAATCCTCCAAAGTGGCGTTTACATTATTTTTATGATTCCATGGAATATAATACGTTCTCTTGATGGGTGTGAGAAATACCAGTGAGGCATTGGGATACTTCGCCTTCAGCCCTGCCATCAATGTATTTAATCCCCCATAAAATGTGGTAAAAGAGGTATCCCCCGCCTCCCCTATGGGCACATCCATGCAGAAATCGTTGGTTCCGCCGAACACGAAGATCATGTTGGCATTCTGATCCATGTTGGTGTAGCGAAATGTGAACGGTGCCTGGGAATTACACGCCAGAGTGGTTCCGCTGATGCCATAATTATTCACTTTTGCATGAAGTGTCTTCCCCAATATGGAAGCATAGGTGTGATCCTGTCCCGTAGTCCCCGCTCCGTAGGTGATGCTGTCTCCCAGGAAATTGATCACCGGTGAACCTGCCGGAACACTCTCTGTGGTACTGTTTTGTATCATACTACTGCCCATTATACTGCTGTCTATCCCAGTATTACTATCCGATGCTCCGGTAAAGCCTGTCATGATCATAAAGGAACAAAATGAAAATAATAGGATTGTCAGCTTTATCTTACCGCGTCTTATCACTCTCTTGTAATCTCCTCTGTCGTATTTACACTAAAAATACTATACACCCCAGGCAATAATTCTGCCATCAATAAATGCATATTTTTGGTATTTAATAATCAGAATTTTCTAGCAGAAAAAATACGGGAAAAATAAAAAGCCGAAACCATTGATATGATCAACGTTCCGACTCTTAAAATGAGAGCGATAGACGGGACTCGAACCCGCGGTCTCGACCTTGGCAAGGTCGCGCGTTACCAACTACGCCACTATCGCATATGCCTGTACGACAAAGCGGGTGATGGGAATCGAACCCACGTATCTAGCTTGGAAGGCTAGTGTTCTACCATTGAACTACACCCGCATATTATCATAAAATCAACTGCCCAGAGCCGGAATCGAACCAGCGACACGAGGATTTTCAGTCCTCTGCTCTACCGACTGAGCTATCTGGGCCTTTCTGCTATCTCGTGCATTTCTGCAACAACAATGTTGATTTTATTATAATTTTCACGACTTGTCAAGACTCTTTATAAATAAAATAAATTCTCTATGAACCACTTCTATTTAAAAATAAAGCCTTTCTGGAAATCATTCAAATACTTTCCACTCTGCTTCGCGACTCTTATATTCTATTTTTTCTTCTGCCAATATTACCTCCCCTGTAACTGCATCAAAGTCAATATGAGCAAAATTTCCATTTGGAGAAATGCCAATAACTTCAAGAAAAATTCTAACATCATCAGGGGAATCTACTAAAGATGCATAAGACATTTTAAAATTATAACCTGATACCCAATCCTCTTGATTATTTGGATTTCCACCGATTAACCCCATTTCTTGTGCCCTTTGTACCGCCTCCTCAGAAGTTAAATTTACATCTGCCAAGTCTATTAATTCATTATTACCGTTATTATCAAAATGCTCAACTACATCAATTTTACCATCACTAATCAAAACACTTACATAATTTAATTTTTCATTAGCAAAATTAACATACCACCATTGTCTTTTTCCATCATCTCCAGACAATTTATCTATATGCCGATCATTATCATAGCTATGGACCTCTGTCAATTGGAGATTATCATAATACTTTGTGGCTTCCTCCATACCAATAGAAATAGCTTCTTCCATTGATATCTCAATCTTTTCTACATTATCCTTAGAAATTTTCATGCCATTTTCTTCAGATCTATTGCTATCATTTTCACTTGTAACTTCTGTAGCATTCTCTTCTATTGAACTTTTCTGTGAACAGGAAGTCAAAGTTACGACAACCAAAATAAAAATTGCCATAACTTTGACTCTGTTTAAAAAATTCAATAGATTGCTTGTACCCTTGCAATCTTTATTGATCATAATTTATACTCCATATCAAAATAAGTTGATTTTAATAATAGTAATAATAACTTACTGTTTTCACACCATAATTTATGGCTGCATTATAATTGGTAGTATTATTTAGACCAAAATATACATCGATCCAATACGTTGTACGATTCGAAGGATTTCCTCTATCTTCTACAACAAATGAAGATCGGCTGGTTCCATTTACATCTACACTATCATCCATATAAATTGTTGTACCTAATTTAACTTTAGTACTTGTTGTACTGCCCGTCTTTGTAGTCGCATCAATATGCATTGCACACATTCCTACAGCTGGTGTTTTTCCGCTAGCTGTTAAAGCACCACTTTTAGCTACGTATGCCGTTGAATCCTGATTTGTCTTACTAGCCTTGGTAGATCTAGCGGACTTTTCAAGGGAATATTCAACAGACTCCGATGCCTTCACATTCGGTGTGTTAGTGACTAAGTTCGAAAAAGGTGAGGCTTTTTCAGCATTCATTCCATCTTCAATCGCCTCCTTCAAGGCATACGGATTAACACCATTTTCTTCCGCAATTTGCTCAACATCTACTGTAGTACCGCCAATATCAACCATTAAATCTGATGCATTTTCTGCTGCAAATACATTAATGCTCATAGCCATTGCAATTGCTGTCGCTGTAATTCCTGTAGCAATACGTTTCCCTATAATCATTTTTCTCTTCATAAAAATTACCTTCCTTCGTAACAATTCTCATGTCTTAATATTATAGTTAATATGTTCTAATACAAATTGTGAAATCAATGACAATTACAATTATTTCTCATTTTTGCCATAATTTCAACCCTTCTTGCGCAAAACGACGTTTTCTGCCTATATTTGGTAATTATATTATTTTTTTTACTATACGACTTAAAATACAAGGTAGTTGTAAACTTGCAGACAATATAATTGCTATTGATATACAAATGAAATATGTATTCAACCGGAATGAAAAAAAGGATACATCTAAAAACAAAAATACCATTACTAATACAGTTGTAATTCTTTTATATCGGTTATGCTCTTCTGTTCCCAGCACTCTATTCTCATTGTCAATCGGACTAAAGTAAATCAGACTTCCAACTGCCCCTACAGTAATAAGTGCAAGCATTATTTCAGATTTAATATAAGATGATAATACCATGCATATAATCAATAAAAAGCATGAGCCTATTAGGCATGACCACGCATTTTTTGTATGATAGCCACCACTAAACTTTCGGATTATCACAGACGGTAACATTATCATCACACTTTGTACAACACATCCCATACAAATCCCAAACCCTATTACTAACAGCATCGGAGACAATGATAAAAGTATACTATACACAGCATATATGTATAATTCTTTGTCCTTTTCTCCTACCACCTCATAACTTATCAGCCAGTTAGTTATCGCATCTGCGCATTTTTCAATCATCTCCTTCTCCTAAATCTAGTTAAATCTTTCGGTGCTTTAGGTTGGTACATAATACAACAAGATGCTGAATTAGCATCAGCCTGCAGAAATGTATTTAAAACTGTTACCACACCTTTAGCAACCGACTTTGTTAATTTACCCTTCATTGTATTTCCTCCTCTCATAATATTATCATTGATTTTCACATTTACTATAATAACAATTTTCATTAGATAAACAAGTTCTTTTGAATGAACAGAACAATATAAGCTTTTTTTGGGATAAACAATTACTTTTAGGGCATAAAATATATGTGATACAGAAAGTATTATGCAATAAATTGTATGTAATTTATGCTATACAGAATACTTCTGTATAGCATTCTTTGTTCTTATTATTTCAATTGGTAAAATAAATATAAAAAAAGAAGGTGAGAAATATGGAGTTTCAATATAAGGCAATGGGAACCCGCATAAAAATCCGTCGCAAAGAATTGAAAATGAAACAAGCTGAGTTAGCAGAAGCTCTTGAAATATCCAACAATCATATGTCGTCCATAGAAAGTGGAAGGCAGAAACCAAGTTTGGACACCTTTATTGGAATTTGTAGATGCATTAATGTTACTCCCGATTTTCTTTTACTTGGAGCAATGCACGCATATAATATTCCACAAGATATTTTGGATAAACTGCGTTTATGCAATCAGTCTGACATAGAACTTGCCCGAGATTTTATTGAGCTTCTTGTAAATAGGAACAACAGCAACCCAAAGAATGACTATATACTTCCATAACATTTCATTGTTTACATTTTATGCGGAAGTCTTATCTTTTTTTGCTACACTCAATTCATACCATAATCTACACATAAATAGTTTTCTGATTCATTTTTGTCTTTTATATATAATTATTGTATAATATAGAGAAACTTGTATGTTGAAAATGGAGTGAATAAAATGCGAATACTTATCTGTGATGATGACATTCTAATTGTAGAGCAAATTCAGAAATACCTTAGAAGTTATTTTGAAAAAATATGCATAAAATGTCCTGAACTAATCTGCTTTTCTAATGGAGAATCTTTGTT
>JAQUUB010000165.1:0-1981 GCA_028694115.1 Lachnospiraceae bacterium | reverse complement strand
ATCTTTGTTGGTAATGAATTGAAAAAAGCAAATGAAAACATCATTATTTTTATTGTGACCTCTTATTCTGAATATCTCGATGAGGCAATGCGTTTTCGTGTATTCCGCTATCTCTCAAAGCCTTTAGATAGGCAACGGTTTTTTCGTAATATGAAGGATGCTATTGACTTGTATAACAATATGACAATCAAACTTCCAGTTGAGACAAAGCAGAGTATACATATATTACCCGCATCCTCTATTATTGCAGTAGAAGCATTGGGTAGAAAAGTAATAGTACATACTACCTTACGTGATTATGAATCAGTCCATAATATGCAATATTGGCAGGAGTTTCTTCCTAAAAATTGTTTTTTCCAAACACACCGTAGTTTCATTATCAATTTTCAACATGTCACAGATTTTAACCATTCTCTTGTGCATATGGCAGATAACCAATTTCATGCCTACCTTACAAAAAGGAAATATAGTGCATTTAAAGAAACCTATCTTCTTTATTTAGAAAGTACAAGGTGAATCAAATGATAAATGCTATCTGTTATTTCCTTAGCTTTTCTGTAGAAGCAATCATACTTTGGCAATATTCTGCCAACTTATTTGTTGCAAAAAGCAAGTCAAAGGTAAAACTCATCACACTATGCAGTTTTTATTTTATTCTATTTTTTGTTTCCCTATTTGGAATAAGATGGATAAATACAGTTTTATATTTTTTAGTAAATTTTATTTTTTTAGTTACCCAGTATCGTTCAAAATGGTATGCAGCATTATTTCATTCTTCTATAATTAACTGCTATGATGGGAATGTGTGAGTTGATAGTATACGGAATTATTAAACTCATTGCTCCCAATTTTCTTGAAAACAAAAGAGACTTCCATCATCAGGTGATTTTTGCCGTTTTCAGTAAACTTATATTTTTTACCATTATATATATTCTGATTCATATTATGAAAAAGCAGGAGAAGCGCATAGATCAATATGATAAATCTATATTTCTTCTTGTCCTCATTCCCTTAACCTCTGTCTTTGTTATGCTTACCTTTATAAATATCGGTGAAACTTTAACTCTTTCTATATCTCTCGGCTGGATGGTGGCACTGAGTGCTGTCTTTTTACTGGCAATAAATTTGCTTGTATTTGGAATTAATCAATATAATCAAAACAAAAATATAGAATTTACAGAAATTCAATTATTGCTCCAAAAAGAATCAACTCTAGCAGAATATTATGAAATGCTACATTTACAGAACGAAAATCAGCGTATACTAATCCACGACATTAAAAAACACTTACAATCCATTGATATGCTGAATGAACAAAAAGAACATGATAAAATAAGCGCCTATATTCGCCAACTGACATTTTCCTCGGACTTAAAGGAATCTTCCCGACTATGCGACCACGAAATGCTAAATTCAATTCTATGTCGATGCAAACAGCAATGTGCCAATCGTCACATATCCTTTCATATTGACATACGAAGTGGAACAACTGACTTCATTACCGACAATGACCTTACTTCTCTATTTTGCAATCTGCTTGATAATGCTATGGAAGCTGCAAGCAGTATTCCTGATTCCTATATTGAATTAAATACCAGCAAACGAGAAAAGACCCCCTTTGTAGTAATAACGGTTATAAATTCCTGTCGAAAAAACCCTTTTCTCCAAAAAGATGGACAACTAAGTACCAATAAACCCAATAAAAACATGCATGGTTTTGGTTTAAGGAGCATCCAAAAAACTGTCTACAAATATTATGGTAATATGCAGATGTATTACAGCGATGATGCACTCACTTTCCATACAATCATTACTTTAAAGCAATCTGCACTATAAATATAAGATAAATTGTAACTATTCAGAGCCAAGCAAATTCATAAAAATATGCGAATCATGCTTGCATGAGTGAGCTGATTTTTGTGAATTTATTTGGCGAAGTAACCACATAAGCAAAAGAAAAGCTTCGAAGAAGCGATTTTGC
>JAQUUB010000164.1 GCA_028694115.1 Lachnospiraceae bacterium | reverse complement strand
GCATATAGCAAATTTGCACAAGAAATACCATGTTTTTAATTCCTGATCATATGCAAAACATAGATATTAATTGTGCAATTTTACCAATTCAAATTATTTTGTCGCATTTATTGTTGACTTTCACCAATTTTATTCATTAATTTTATAAAAATATTATATCACCCTCTATTCCTATGATTTTTACCAGGTCCCTCTTGCTTAAGATCACTGTTTTGATTCGTAAAAGAAATCCCTAATGCATTTGCCACAGCCTCTTTGATTCCATTACTACTGAAGGTAGCACCCGATACTGCATCTACATTCACATCTTGATTGTCGATAATTTCCTGAATGACTCCATCTTGGGCTCTCGTAAAAAACTGCTCATCATCCACATAAGAATCTATCGTAATGTCTGTAATTTCTCCATTTTCTACTGTAACAGAAACTCCTGTCTCACCGCGAAATCCCTGTCCTGTTCCTGTATATATTCCATCTTGATATTCAGCACTATCTTTTGTTTCACTAAGACTCTCTGTTGTTTCCTGACTTTCTTCCACACTTTGACTCTCTGTAATATTTCCACTGATATCAGAATTGATTGTTTTACTTACATCTGATATATCCGTTGTAATACTCAATGCATCCGCAACTGATTCCATAATTCCTCTGCTACTGAAAGTAGCACCTGATACTGCATCCACATTCATATCCTGATTATTAATAATTTCCGATATTATTGTACCTTTTGCACGATTAAAATATTCATCATCATCTTGATGTGATACAACTGTAATATCTGTAATATTCCCGTTTTCAACCGTAACAGTTGTTTTTATCTCACCTCGAAATCCCTGTCCTGTTCCCGTATAATTTCCGTCAATATAAACCCCAACCTCCGTCTGCTGTGTCATAGCAATGGGTTCCTTATTATTATTGTGTACTTCTGTCATAATATTTCCCGCATAAACCAAGCCAAACATTGCAGCTGTTGATACTGCTGATACTGCAATAGGTGCTGCATTTGTTTTTGCATTCTTTCTTGGGCAGTGCACGGTACACTCAAAACAGTTGATACATTCACCAGATGTAACCGTGTCATATTGATATAGAGGTATTCCCATACTGCATTTATTTGTACATATTCTGCATGACCCACATGAATCTCTTTTCTTAATGATATGGAAAATCCGTAATCGCGAGGTGATTGCAAAGACTGCTCCAAGGGGACACAAGTAACGACAGAAAAAGCGTTCTATAAAAAACGAACAGATTATAATGAGAAATAACAATGCACCACCTATTGATAATAAATATTCCATCGAAGTAAAGCCGCTGATTCTTGAATAGATTCCAAATACTGACCAAGGGCTTGCCATGCTGTCTATATTGAAAGGATTCCATGTCCATATTCCTAATATGATAGCTACTAAAACAACGTATTTTAACCGTTTTAACCATCTATCTGTGCTTTCTTTCATTTTAAATTTTAGCTTTATTGTTTTCTGTGACAAAAACCACAATAAATCTCCCATGGCACCAAAACTACATAAAAACCCACAGAAAAATCTTCCTAACACCATTGTAAGTATAATACTTCCTCCAAATAATAATAATTGTGATGACATTTCCTGAAAAGAAAATTTTCCAGAAATAACAGAAATGTAGATTTCCTTCATCGCATAAAATATACTTGAAACCAATCCTGGAAGAATCAAAAATGAAACAATCTGAACGATTCTTCTTCCTATCACTATTGGTTTTATTTTTTTCTTAGTATTACTCATTGTTTCCAATCTCCTCTTTATCTTTTGCAAATTTATCCACTAAACCTCTTGTCAAAAAAATATCTCTATGTGCATCAATAACAATAACTTCTGTGTTATATTTCTCCAATATTTTCATTCCATCTTCTAATCCGGCAACAAAAACAGCTGTCGACAATGCATCCATCTCCAGTGCCGAATCACCTATTAACGTTACACTGAGCAGTCCACTTTGAGACGGCATTCCCGTCTTAGGATCTATCAAATGATGGTATTGATTCCCACTCTTTATAAAATATCTTTCATACAGTCCTGATGTCACTGCTGCCTGCCCTTTGACTTTTAATCTACCCATTGTTATACCTGTTGTTGCATCTGGATTCTGTATTCCTATTTGTTTTTCATCTCCAATAGAGATAATGCTTCCTCCAAAATTTATAATTGCATCCATAATATTTGCTTCCATTAATATCTTTTTTGCTTCATCTGCTGCATATCCCTTCGCTATTCCTCCCAAATCAATTTCCTGTCCCCCTTGAGAAAGTCCAACTTTATTATCATCCATAATAATTTTCTTATAGTTCGTTAATTCTTTCTGCTTTTTTATTTCTTCACTATCTGGAACCCTGTTTTCTTTTTTTGCCTTCCTCCATAGTCTTGATAAACTTCCTGCTGTTATATCAAACGCTCCTCTGGAAACCTCAGAAAATTCAATCGCTCTTTGAATAATTTTATAAGTTTCCGGACTTACCTCTACTAACTTTTTTCCAGCAGCCTTATTTATTTTTGTTATTTCACTATTTTCTTTAAAAACAGAAAACATATCGTCTAACAGGAGAGTTCGCGACTTTATATGATTTAAGGTTTCCATTATTAGTGCTTCTTTCTTTTCTTCATAGAAAACCGATACTGAATTTGCTGTACCAAGTGCAAAAAAAGTTTTTTGCATCTGTTTCATATGTTCCGTCTCCTTTCTTATTCTTTTATTTTTCTATCTTAGCTTGCGAAAATTAAAATAAGATTAAAAAGTAAGACAAAAGCTGTGAACTATTTGTGAAAATAGCGTAATTTTTGTACAAAAAAATCCAATAAGAATAGAAAGAATATTTTCTTCTACCTTATTGGATTTTATTTATTTTTCATAACATGGAATTGTTACAGTAAAAATCGACCCCTTGCCAAGTTCACTTTGTACCGTGATATTTCCGTTATGAGCTTTTACAATCCATTTTACCATAGCCAGACCAAGTCCTGTGTTATTACGTACATTATTTCTAGATGGATCAACTTGATAAAAACGCTCCCATATTTGGTTCAAGTGTTTCGGTGCAATTCCAATTCCATTATCTATAATCTTTAGCTCAACGAGTTTTTCTTTTTTCACTAGTAATATATTTATCAGCCCATTCTGCTTTCCATATTGAATCCCATTTTCAATCAAATTGATTAACACTCTCATAATCATGGTTTCCTCTGCTCGAATATAAATATCTGGCTCCATTTCCTTCGTAATTACAATGCCTTTTTTTTCTGCAAATTCATTCTGCTGCTCGATTATAACTTCAATTAGTTCACTAAGATTAATTAATTCCAAATTCCATTTATTGTATTGTCCATTATCGATGCGCGCCAGCATGAGCAGATTTGCAATTAGTGAGGACATCTTCAACGCCTGTTGCTTAATTTTGAGTAACGCTTCCTTTGATTCATCTACAGTAACGGCATTTTCTAATGCATAATCGCATTGTGCAATAATAACAGAAGTAGGCGTCCGTAACTCATGCGATGCATCTGCCGTAAAGCGTTTTTCATTTTCAAAATAGGTTTCTAATTTTTCAAACATATGGTCAAATGTGTTTGCAAGGGTGTAAAGTTCATCCTTTCCTTCTCCCAAATGAATCCTTTGGGATAAATCTGCACCTTCTCCAATTTTGTCAGCTGCCTTTATAATTTCATTGATTGGACGAAAAGCACGTCTTATAATTATATACCCCATAAGTGCAATGGTAATTACCATAAAAGGAAGGATACAAACAAGCAAACGTAAAAATAAGTCTGTAGAATCAACTACATTATCTACGCGTAGAACTCCACGTACCCATAAAAAATGACCATGTTCCTTTTTACATTTTATATCATAAATATACCAAATTTTATCTCCTGAATGTATTACATATGGCATTTCATCCTTAAAATCAGTTGTTTGTTCAAAACCATCTGGGAGGATTCCGCCTAGAAGATTTTTATTTGTATCATAAATGGAAATATAAACATTATCAATTGGCTCTGTAATTTTTTTGGCTATTTGATTTCTATCAGAATCCTCAATTTTGTCAACTATCTTCATTAGTTGTTTCTGCATGGATACACTTTTTAACTGCCTTCCACTAAACACTAAAAATACGGATACCACAATCACTAACAGCATCATAAAAATTGTAAACCAAAGTGTAATTCGTAATTTTATCGATAATCGTTTCATCCTCTGCTCCTATCTGTTATTCTCGTCTTCTACTCGTAACACATAGCCAGCTCCACGTACTGTATGGATTAGTTTAACCGAATATTCTTCATCTATTTTCTTTCTAAGATAACGAATATATACATCTACTACATTGGAGCCCCCTTCATAATCATAATTCCATATATGCTGACTGATTTTTTCACGAGAAAGTACAATTCCTGCATTCCGGATTAAATATTCCAAAATGGAAAATTCCTTAGAAGATAATGTAATAGGAATATTATTTCTTGTCACTGTCCATGTATCACAGTTTAACGTCAAATCAGCCAAGGTAAATATATTACTGGTATTCCCAGAGCTTCGCCGGAGCATGACCCTTATTCTAGCCAATAGTTCATCAAATGCAAATGGTTTCACAAGGTAATCATCTGCCCCTGTATCTAGTCCCATAACACGGTCTTCAATACTATCTCTGGCAGTCAATAATAGTACTGGTGTTTTATCGTTTCTATTTCGTATCTCTTTCAAAAAATCCAGTCCACTAATTCCTGGAATCATAACATCCAATATTACTGCATCATAATCAGCCATCGAAAAAAAATCCAGAGCATCTAGTCCATTCAGACAAGTATCTACCGTATAATGATCAAGCTGTAATTTCTTAACAATCAGTTCATTCAGATTTGGTTCATCTTCTACCACTAATAAACGCATTGGTCTTACCTCCCTATATATATCATTTACTATAACAAACTAGGATTAAAACAACATTAAAATTATAATAAAACCTCGCTCCCATCTATATGGAAAATAAGCTAAAAAACTCTCGTATTGCAGGGGTCATCCATTGATTTTTTTTGTGAATCACATTAATATATACATTCGGAATAGGATTTGTAATATTTAACTTGCACAGTTTGTAATCCGCAAGTTCTTCCCTAACAGCGATTTCAGGCAAAAATGAGATTCCTATATCTGATTGAACAAAGCGTTTAATAACTTCCGTATTTTCTGATTCAAATAGTATAGATGGCGACATATTATTTTTCGAAAATAAACTCATCAATACTTCCCGATAGCAGCATTGCGGTTCTGTTGCAATCAATGGAACAACTTCTAAATCCTTCAAATAAAGTGTTTCTTTATTACACAAGATATTTTTAATAGAACAGATAAAATACAGCGGATTTTCTATACTGACCGCTGTAAAAACATCTTCTGATGGCGTTTCAAAATCCATATAAAGTCCTATATCGGCTGAACCGTTATTCACCTTTTCAAGTACCTGTTGTTTTGATAACGTTGCGGTTGAAATAGTTACATTTGGAAATGTTTGGCTATATTTTTTAATTAATTGTGGTAACATATTTGCACATAGAGAATTGATTCCAGCAATTCTAAGCATTCCAGAGGGGAAAGAATCCTGTACAATTACATGTTTCACTTCATCCGATAAGGACAATATTCTGATTGTATAATCTAATAAAATATGCCCTGCATCAGTAAGTCGTATTTGATTTCCGATTCTATCAAAAAGAGGTACACCAAATTCTGTTTCTAATTGTTTTATCTGAAAAGAAATAGTCGATTGTGCGTATCCAAGTTCAATTGCTGCTTTGCTAAAACTCCTTGTCTCAGCAATTGTCTTAAAGCTAATTAAATTTTTAAAATCCATGATTCTCCTTATCGTTATCAATATTTCCAATAAGTATTATCTAAAACATCAATTATACAAATAGTATGACTTTATGTTACATTGAATTCAGGAAAAATGCAACTTGAAAGGAGTACATATAAGTATAATGAAAAAAATATTATTACTATTAGGAAGTCCACGCAAAACCGGAAACACTGCAACATTGGCAGAAGCATTTTTAAATGGTGCTACAGAAAAGGGTCATAAGGTAACTACTTATTGGTTAGGTGAAGCTATCATAAATCCCTGTAAGGCATGTGATTACTGTCAAAAAAATAATGGGGAATGTATTCAAAAAGACAGCATGGTAGAACTCTATTCTCTTTTGCAAAACCACGATACCATAGCAATTGCATC
This sequence comes from Lachnospiraceae bacterium, assembly GCA_028694115.1. Next base: position 741 of record JAQUUB010000164.1, on the reverse strand, counting down.
TCCCGTTTATTATTTAGGATTTCCTGGGAGCATAAAAAATGTAATTGATCGTACCTATGCAGAAAGTGCAAAAGGCAGAAAACTCAAATATTCCGTTTTACTAACAGCAGCTTGTAAGTCAGATAGCCGGGTTACAAGTATTTTAACTAATTATTATAAGGAATTGATGAATTATATTGGAGTTGAAGATTTAGGAATTGTTAGTGCATGTGGAATTGAAAAACCAGGTGAAGTAAAAGATACTAAATGGATGAAAGAAGCATATCAATTAGGAAAGCTCATTTAAACTAATTTCTATTACAAAACAAAAAGCTGAACAACCGTAACCCCTACGATTGTTCAGCTTTTTGTTCATTTACACTCTTGTTTTCTGAATTTCTTGCACAATAATTTTTAGAAACTTGGTCATTAGAGGTATATAACTCGCTGTAAAAACTGTACTTGCCGCTATTAGAGACATTTTCTTCTTATCTTTCGGTATTGACAATCCGATCATAATTCCTAACGCGCATAGGCATATCTTTAGAAGTGCAAAATCTTTCCAGCTACATTTTTGTGCATATACATCTGCATATTTAAATAATTTTTTCATTGCTACTACCTCCTTTATTTTTTAGGTAGTGTCAAATTTACTACCTTCTCTTTTTATCTAAACCCTTGAACTTTCTGGTTTTGCATCACTTTTTACATTAAAAAAGCAATGACCTCCCTTTTCGTGTATAATTAGTTCACCACAAACAA
>JAQUUB010000043.1 GCA_028694115.1 Lachnospiraceae bacterium | reverse complement strand
TTTCCCAGGCCGTGACAGACGCGTAAACAACAGTAACTAATCAACTAGCTGAGCTCCGCTCAGTTTCAAGCGGAATAGCGATCCGTTCCTTTGGAACGGATGCGCAGTTTTCGCGGAATATGCATGCTGTTTCCACAATATATGCTCGATCCTTATATATTTTTACTCCGTGATAATCCATCATCTGTTGGGGTATATGACGCTTAACAATCTTGAATTCTCGATCAAGTAAAAATACCCCATAATCATTGGAAGCAACAATATAGTTATCTCCATACTTTGCTATTCCCCTGCACTCTCCTGTTAGTACCTGTTTATAGGAATACTCCTCATTCGTAAAATTCACAAGAAACAGGCCGCCTCTTTCGTTACAGCAACAGACTAAAAGCGTAACTCCATTCTGCGGGAAAAGCTGTGCCGCAGAAGAGCTGCTAATTAATGGACTTTTTTTGCTTGTTCTTTTTTCATTCTTTTCCATATTCCATCATCCACCTTATCTTCTTTACATTATTTAGTTCAGTTTCACTACTTGATAGGATAATATCTGCAAAATCTACCTCTTCTGAATCTCTTGTAACACATATATGACTCATCCTCTCTTCTGGAATGACCGCCTTTAGGATACTCATATCATCTTCGGTAAAATCGCTTGCCGTTACCACCACAATTTACCTGCTCCAGCTTTCCCTGTGGAAGAGAATTGGTATCTGCAAGCAAATTACCTATGATTATACTTTTACCGTGATCGACATGTCCTACTACAACCAGATTAAGAAAGTCCAGATGGCCCGTAGCATCCTACTCCCTATTAAATTCCTTTTCTATATTTATCTCCATCAAAATATTCCTTTCGTTTTACATATATCCATCCCGACGAAGTGCTTCTAGTCCTCCTTCATCTTCCTTATCCTGCTCTCTGCCTGAACGCTCTGCGATATTAGAAAGCTGCCAAGCTCTTAATTCCTCCAATATCTCATCCACATTTTTTGATGTAGAACCGATTGGACTTGTACATGGCCAGCATTCACAGGTGATATCACAGAAACAAGGGTTATCATCCTGACGGTTTCTGCAATTCTCCTTACGTTCTCCAGACGGTCTTCTTCACTAAATCCAAGATTACTGTTTAATCCATGACGAATATTATCTCCATCCAGACGGCAGACATGAAAGCCTTTGTCAAACAGCTGTCTTTCCACTTCTATCGCAATCGTTGACTTCCCTGCACCAGACATTCCCGTAAACCAAAAACCTTTCCCAGCTGCCCCATTTTTTCACAACGTTCTTTATATTGGACCTTTCCCTCTGACCAAAAAATGTTTTCTTCCATACCGTCTTCTCCCAGTCTATCTACTATACTTCTCAATTTCCTCTTTTAATACCGCATACCACTCCAAGTCATGTAATTTCCCATCTTTTGATAGCATATGCTTTCTGAATGTTCCCTCGTATAGGAAACCTATTTTTTTATAAAATTTCTTTGCACGTAGGTTATCTGAGAATACACACAAATATACTCGCTTCAAATTCAACTGTTCAAATGCTATTCTCAGAATTTCTCGAGTTGCGAAACCAGAAACTCCCTGCCCCATTGCTTTTTTAGATATTGTAATTGCAAATTCCGCATTACTATCTTTTGGATTTATGTTTTTCAGACTTACCGTACCTAAGTACTCGTCTTCATCATTACATATTGCCAAATGTAAATTTTTATCTTGATTTGATTTAGCCGCTTCAATAAAAGCATAGCAGTCTTCGATTGTCATTTCTTCAAAATGAGTAGGTAATACACTTACAACACTAGTATCATGCATCCATTCTAGCATTGGGATGGCATCTTCCCTTTTTAGTAATTTTAATTTCATTCTTTATTTCTTCTTTCCCTTTTCTAGTTAAAATTGATCTTTAATTGTTAACCGTTTAAACATTTTTATTATAATAAGTAGTAAAAATGCAACTTCAAAGCCTAGTGCAATCAGCAAAGCAATGTTAACACCAACGATTGATTTACTTCTAATGAAATAATTGCTACCTATCAAACATAAGACCACTGTAATTACATTCGCTATTACTTGCGACTTGAAATCACGAATAACCGTTAATATAGCAAACAGTAAATAGGTAAATGCAGTTAAAATTGTTGTAATAATTGTTGGAATCAATAGATAAGAATATTCTAGAATATATTCTCCATAAAGAATCTCTAATCCAAAATCACCTAATAGCTTAGCCCCATTTATCGTAATAATACTAATTCCAATTAAAATTGCGCAACAGATGCCAAATAATTTTTTGAAGGACTTATCATCTTTTTGATGATATGCATATGCAAAACTTCCTAAAAATGGAACAAAGATAAAATTAGCTGCTGCTTGAACAATTAATGCCGGTGCTGCTATTGCAGTATAAATCCCAAGTTCTTCGCTAGAATTCATTGCTTCCAGAAAAAGTTTTGGAATACTGGGTACTAGTGTTGACAAGAACGTGACCATGAAAAGTGGAAAAGATTCTACCAAAAGATTTTTGATTTTTTCCTTTTCGCATATCATTTGACCTTTAAAAAATAATTTAAACTTTCTATAATCATAAGTAATTCCTACAATTATTGTTACTGCAAGCATCCCAAAAAGACTTAGTGCCAAATTCAAGGATATCTTAAACATTAATAAGAAGATTCCTAAACTAAATAAACCTCTTAATAATGATGAGATACCTATGATATCCATACGATTTGCTTTTTGATCTACTCCGTGCATAACATCAATCATTGCTTCTACTAGTTTTATCGCTATAAAAATAATGATACATATATTTTGTTGCAGACTATACTTACCTGATAATAAAATAAAAGGCAAAATAATCCATCCAATCGCACTTGTTAGAATACGTGAAACTAAATAAGTCGAATCTGAGTATTTTCCATTCATATCTGTTACCTGAAAAGATCTTGTTGTAAAGCATGCGAAGGTATAATAAAGAATAGATATTGTCATTGCCACTGTCAAATAACCACCCATCTCATATCCACCTATTTTTACAGTAAATACTGTAATAAGCCATTGACAAATCATTAATACCAGTAGACCAACCGTATTCCATATTATATTTTCACCTATTGATTTATCTTTTTGACTCATATCTTATTCTCACTTATTTTAATTTAATTGTTTCATAAAGTTCCACGACTTTTTCTATCTGAATTCGTTTAAACTTTTCACAACATACTGTATTTCTTCTGTGGACATACCTGGAAATAATGGGATACTAAGTTCGGTATCACATATTTTCTCTGCTATAGGATAATCTCCTTTTATTGCATCCAAAATAGAGTAGGCTTTTTGCAAATGAATTGGAATAGGATAGTGAATTAACGTATGGATCCCTTTCATTTCTAGATATTCTTTTAATTCATCTCTTCTATCTGAAAAAACAGGAAAGATATGATATACATTTTCTTCTACTTTCTTAGGTAACCTAATTAACTCATTTTTAATGTGGTCATAGTAACTATCTGCTATTTCCTTACGTTGTCTATTCCAATCATCTAAATAAGGAAGCTTCACAGATAAAAAAGCTGCTTGTAATTCATCTAATCTCGAATTAACTCCTAAATAGTCATGTTGGTATTTCTTTGTACTTCCATAATTTGAAAGTGCTCGAATCTTTTCTGCAATCTTGATATCGTTTGTAACAGCCGCACCACCATCTCCTAATGCTCCAAGATTTTTACCTGGATAAAAACTAAATGCCCCAGCATCTGAAAATGCCCCGGCTTTCAATCCATCTTTGGTAGCTCCATGTGCCTGCGCCGCATCTTCAAATACCTTTAAGTTATATTTTCTTGCAACTGTACAAATCTCTTTCATATTTGCCAATCTACCATATAAGTGCACGGCAATAATAGCTTTTGTTTTCTCTGTTATTTTTTCTTCAATTAAGGTTGGATCTATTTCTAGCGTATCTGGATCTGGTTCCACAAAAATAGGTGTTGCCCCGACATAGCTCACGGCCAACGCTGTTGCTATAAATGTGTTAGATGGAATGATTACTTCATCCCCTTCACCAATCTCATATGCCATTAAAATTAAACGTATTGCATCAAGTCCATTTCCAACACCAATACAGTAGTTTACTCCACAGTATTTACTATATTGTTCTTCAAACTCTTTTAATCTAGTTCCCTGAATGAACCATTGTGAATTAAAAACCGATTGATATGCTTTTTCAAATTCCTCTGCAATAGGCATATGGATTCCACTAAAATCCTGATATGGTATCTTCATCTTATTTTTCCCTCATTTCCTTTACATAAGTTAAGAATTCATCATAATTTCGAATGTAATCATCTTCATCATATAATTCTGAGGCTAATACCATCAAAACTGCGTCTTTTGAAAAATCATACATTTCACGCCATAAATTTGATTCAATATAAAGACCTTTGGATGGTTCATTCAGTAAGATATCTTCCTTCTGCTTTCCATCATCTAACATGATTTTACAACTTCCATGAGTGCATACTAATACCTGTTTTAAATGGCGATGTGCATGAAATCCCCGCCTGACATCATCTAATGCATTAAACATAAAATAAACCCTTTTAGTATCAAAAGGTATATTTTTCATCTCTTCTAGTGAAATTAAGGTTCCACGATAATCCCCATGCTCTTCAAACGATAATATTTTATAATTCATTTTTAATTTTCCTATTCTGCTGTTCTACCTTCTTATTACCGACCCATATGTATAAAAAGAAGGGTGCATATTTTATAGATGCAACAACTTTCTGATAAAAAGAATAATTCTTCCAGTTTGCTTTTGCCATATAGGTAGCTAATCCTGCCTTTTTCAGTAAATTGTAGATTGGTTGAAACGCACCATATCGCTTATCATGTGGGAAAATATACTGATCATAAATCACAAATAGATCTTTTAGAAAACTTACTCCATAACTTCCTGCACTGGAAATTCCTGATAGCTTATAATCAATTAAAATATCATCAATATATCCAAATCTTACATCTTGAGAACATAAATAAATCCAATAAGAGTAATCCTCTATCAGTCTTGTTGTTTCATGAAAAAGTCCATACTTATCAAATAACGTTCTCTTTACACATAAAGCAGGCGCAGGTAGAAAATTTTTACCAAATAATTTATTTTTCGTCTTATCAGGAGATAATCTTCTAAGTTCATCATAATCATCCTCACAAGAGGCCAATTTATATAAATATTTCCCGTTTGGCTGTACTCCACGCATCTTAGCAAAACAAATTTCATATTTTGAATTTGCAAGAAAATCTACATAAATCTCTAATGCATCGTTTCTACTTAGTCCGTCATCTACCGATATTAGTTTAATGTATTTTCCAGTCGATTGAACTATTGCACTATTAATATTCTTAACGGTTCCACTATTTTGAGAAATCTCATTATAAATAACATTTTTAATATTACTGCCTCTGTTTATTTCAATGTACTTCTTGATCCGATCTATATTTTCCGCATAATTCGGAGAACCATCATCCGATATTACTATCTCAATATCTGGATAAGTCTGGTTAAAAATACTATCAAGCGTAAAATATATCCCATCAAAATTAATATAAGACAATATAATTACAGAAACCAATTCACTACCCATATTATTTACTATCCTTTGCTTCTTTTTCTTTAATGGCTATTAATTCTACTAAAGTTTCAAACTTCGTTTCAAGTTTTGATAGCTTAAGAGATTGCGAAAATACTTTTATTAATAAAATAAAAATCACGACTAGAAAGATAAAATTCACTGGAGCCATAAATCCCATAATAGCCGATGCCCAATATGCGATCTGAGGACATAGACTTAATACTACAAGGACTATTGATAGTAGCAACCAAAATATTGCATCTTCCTGTTTTAGTTGTTCTTTTCTAATTTTACGAAATACGTATATAAATGTAAAAAATGATACCATTAGTAAAATAACTCTAAGATAAATAGACATCCTATTGACCTCCCTTTCTAAACCATTGAAGAAACAATATTGAAAAACAAATATTTATCATGTACTTCACTGTTCTCGTAAGATTTAAATAACTTTCACCAGCTATTCGTTCATTCATAGTGACCTGTATTTCTTCTACTTTCGCACCACATCGAATTAAATAAGCAATTGTGTCCGGTTCTGGACCATAATTGATACTTTTTGATAACTTTTCAATCATTGACTTACTAAAAAGTCTCATACCTGATGTCGGATCATTTATTTTTCTGCCTGTAGTTAGTTTAATACATAGGGCTATTAATGTACTACCAATCATCCTTGGGTTCAATATCTTTTTTTCTGTAATAAATCTAGAACCTATCACGATATCTAGTTGTCGCTCTACCATGGCTTTAACCATGGGTTCTATGTAATCTGGATTATGTTGTCCATCTCCATCATATTGAATCGCAGCATCATATCCCTTTGCATAAGCGTACTTCATGCCTGTTTGAAATGCACCAGCTAATCCTAAATTAATTGGTAAATCTATATAATTGTAGTTTTTCTTTTCACATATGACAGTTGTATCATCTATTGAACCATCATTCACAATAACGTAATCATATTGAGAATAATTCTGTATTAAGTTATCTACTACACGCTCAATGTTCTCTGATTCATTATAAGCTGGAATAATGATTAGTATTTTCATTTTATCTTGTATAATCCAATTATCCTTTCTCAAGTTGTTTGAATTATTTTTCCTTTCATTTGCTTCGTTATATTATTCTACCCAAAAGTCATTAACAAGATTATGTGACACGATTTTTCATCAGCATAGTCATTGTATAGTCAAGCTTGCTAAGAGAAAAAAGATTAGAATTCAAAGAAAAATCCACCCCTGAACTGATATCCGTGATGGATTCTACCTTATATTATTAAATTCGCTGTGTTTGCAACATTTTTTCACCTTGAATCATTGCTTTCTAATATTTCTCATAGACACGCAGTTAATGAAACTATTATACATGAATTTAAAAGTTTTGCATAGAAAAACGCATGTAACTCAACTTTGAATGATAAGATTCCTTTTTGTCTACCCATTTTTCAGTATACCTAAAAGATAAATCTAAAGAAACAAGTCATTATTTCTTGTTTTTAAATTTCAGTTATGAGATAATTGTACGAATTAATTTACTATGCTTCCCAATTGGAGAAACCCCTATGAATAATTTATGTGATACAAACAATTTGAATAAAATAAAAGCCTTCATCGTAATTTCCTCTGGGGACTTCTTTTTTCTTTTTTCGTTCCCACGTGGCAGACTCCAGACGAAACAACCTTACATTGGCGGACTACAGGGGCGATATTTTATTCCTTTTGCCAGCTTATTCTTCCTGCCTGTTCCGCAGATTAAGACCTTATATTTCGTAAAATGGAATCCTGTCATAATTACTAAATATGTATATCTTTTATTTAGTATCCTCTATACTGTCATCCTATTGTACCATCGATATTGGTCGTAGTTATTGGTATTAAACAAATGATATCTGCAATTCTATATTAATTTCCATTCTTTCAATACCTTCTGTTTCGTAAATAAACTGAGGATCTTTGGTATCTAAAAACAAATATGACTGATCCTTTGTTTCCTCTCCATTATGGCTTACCACTTGCAGTATTCGATCCTCTGTCTTTAATTTCATATTTCTGACAACGCAGTTTGCATTTTCTGTGGGATCTAACCGAAATCTTATACACCCTTTGGAAAGTTCAATTTTTGTTCTGAAATTATTGTTTCCTATTTCTCTCAATTCAATTTTATTATCTTCTTTAAAACCACATCCAAAATCAAAATAAATTCTTGGTGGAAAAAAGGGCTTTTCAGGGTATTGATATGTATCGCTGTGAAATTGTGCTGTATTAACCTTCTGGTTTACAGTTTTGCTTAATTTATGAATCATCCATGACTTAAAAGCAAATTTTATTTTACTATCTATTGTATCCTGGTACCTTCTGCAAATCATTACACAATCACGCCATTGCTGATTAAGATCTGGATACCTTTCTTAATTCCATTCTGCATATGCGTCTAGTACCTCAAGACCAGCCCATCTAGCCAAGGCTGATAAGCCATCTGGATAATATCGGTAACAATCAACTGGATATCTATGCTCCTCACCTGCCGAAGGAGCAATGATACAACATATTCCATCTGGCTTTAATATTCTTCTAATTTCTAAAATCGTAAGCCATGGAAACTGTACATGCTCAAATACCTCCTGAAATAACGCAGTCCATACTATTTCTTTTTATTTCTTTCCAATCATATGGTTTCTTAAAAACAATATCGACATTATTTCCAGCCACCATATCACAACCTAAATATTCCCAATTATCTTTTCCAGCCTCAAAAAGACTTTTATAGCTTCCTATCTCATCACCTTCTACCATTTGGCTTCCAATATCCAATATCCGGTATTTTTTGTTTGTATCTAAATAATCGTTTACAAATTACTTCATATTTCGTAGTGAGCTACTATGCATGATTTTCCACTTGTCCTTTTCGTTTATTTGATTTATTACTGCCGGTTATCACACTGCATATCCTCTGCTACCATCCATTCTGTATATAATGAAATTTAAGCTATTAATTGTATTGTTATATACCTTCAGCCCCAGAAAAAATAAATATAAATAATAAAATTATTTATTATAGTAAATATAGAACAGTAATGTAAAGCCTTCTCCATTTCAATAAATCTGTCAGTTATAACGAAAATCCTATAACTACTCATAAAGTAGATGCTAGATTGTGGAAAACAAACTTATTTCTATCCATTAACTAGGGTTTCTTAGAGTCAATTCCTATTTCAATTTTTAACTTTTTATTTAATAATATATTAAATACATTTTCTAAGAATTTGCTTGAAAATAGAAATGTAATTAAAACTCCGAACAAAAGTGAAAGTGCGATATGAGAAGTTTTTATTTCTGTTAAGCGTTCAATTACAAAATGATTATAAATATATATTGCACCAATGTGTAAAATATAAACCTGCATGCTTCTACTTCCTAATTTAGCAAATATTCCATCTCGATTAGGTATTAATGCTATTAATGAAAATAAAATTAAAAATGATATTGAATATAGTCCTAATCGATATATTATACCATTTGAACTTAATTCTCCTAAAAATGAATTATAGTTCATACTGCCACCTTCAAGTATTACTATTTGCCAAAAATTTTCATATAAAGAATTACTGAATCCATATAAACAAACAAAAATAATTACCATTAAAGAAATAATTTTTACTATTTTTTTTCTAATATTTCTAATTTATCAATAGGTGAAATAAAACCTGCCAAAAAGAATGGATAGAATACTATTGTTCTTGATGATGCAAAATTATTACCTAAACTTGTATCATATCCTGATATACATGCTATAGCAATAGATAGAATAAACACAAAAACCAAATTACAATCTTGCAATAATATAGTTATTAAATAACTAAAGAAAAGACAAAGAGCAAACCATTGAATACCATCATTGCTAAAAATGAACATTGTTTGCTCTCCACCTAATATTAACTGAATTGGAATATTAATAAATTCTATTAGAAAAAATATTAATAAATATTTTCCTGCATTCAGCCACTTTTTGTTTTTAATTGAACTCTTTGAAAAAAGTCCTGATATATACAAAAAGGTTGGCATATGAAAAGAATATATTATTGCATATATACTTTTTGCAAAAAGTGATGTATTTAAAAACAGACCACAAACATGTCCTATAACTACTAAAAATATTAGAAAAAACTTAATATTATCAAACTTAAAATATCTTGTTTTCATTTATTATCTCCTACCTGAAACCACTATTTTATAACTAATACATCTAACTGACATTACTGAAATACCACTTCGTTTTGTTGGCTCAATTCCCACATCTGATTCTTAATATATGATCGTATCCTCTAATCCAATATTGAAATAGCCTTTGAATTTTGAAAAATCTTTTGAATCAAATACTCAAGACCATAATTAATAATTATGATTAAGCACTTTGACAAATCTATGTTTATATCAGAAATTTTTCAATACCTCAATCCCTCTTTCTACAACCTCATATACAATAATATCAGGCTTTTCACTTTCAATAAGTTCATTGTCAATGATTCTATTAGTTATAAAAATACTATCATTAAAGGTCTTGCTAATATAAGGGATTAATGCTTCTCCAAATGAATCCCGATACAAGATTATTTTTTCTTTATCCGTACCATTACTCATGTAATAAGTTGCATCATTTTCTGTTTTTTTATTAATTGCTTCGATATCATTCTTAAAATTTTCAGGATTATAGTTATAATCTTTTCCTCCAGGTGTCATATTTATCATTCTCGTCATATCTGCATCTAGTCGCTCATATTGAGTGAAATTCATTTCACTATAACTTAATATTCCTTGTTGTCTGCCCATTGCCTTCATTAATTCATAAAATCCTACGTATCCCCCTGCATTATTCCAATGAGTGTCCCACTTAAAATATAACGGTCTATTGTTGTTCTTATTTTCTATAAGCTTCTGTTTCAGATAGATAATCGGAATATCCGTGTTTTCTTCTAAGTAGGAAACCAATTCATCCAGCCTGCTTTCTGGATTTTGTACTACAAAATAATCCGGCATATACTCAGAATAAATCTGCTCCTTATTAGGGCATAACATTATGTAGAATTCTATACCTCTATCCGAAAAGTATTTTTGTTTTTCTAATAATTCATTTTTTATTATTTCTAGTTCCTCTTTTTTATAATGAATGGTTCCTAAATAATCGCCCAGACTATCTGTTTCTCCTCTTGCCTTTGAATTATAAAATAACCAATCATCTTTTCCCTTTATAACATAATCCTCTGGAGACATTGATAATAATTTGTACTTAATAAAGCTATTTATTGTCACTATATTTTGTTTGAAAGGTAGATGATCATTAACATAATCATTCATTTCTGATGGATAGTCTATTATCTTGTTCAATTTTAATTCCGGTTTATCTTTTAGTACTCTGTTTTCGTTTGTTACATTATTCTCTGGTAATATAATATTCCAGATCAGCGTAGGAACTATTAATATAAAAATTGTAAATGCAATCAGAATATTATCTACTGAAGTATGCTTAAATATCTTGTTCCTCATGAAAGATACTACAATAATTGAAATAATCCATGCCATTATCAAGACTCTAATTCTGACTTTCTGTGTCGGCATATCAGCTGTTCCAATATATGCTGGATCAGAAATTATTTTTAATAGTACTTGTTCTTCCTTGTTATCTACCTGTACTGCGTATCTCAAATTAAATATTCTATTTATCTCATTTGGGTTAAATCTGATTAATGGTATCCCACAGCTTTTAATTACTATTTCATCTATTGATATTTCTTTCATTCGTTTGAAATCTAATCGGATTTTCTCTAGTTCTGTTAAAGATTTTGAAAAAGTTATTATTCTATCACTTTCAACAATTTCCTTTATTTCCGAATGTGACTCATCAAAATAACTGTCAGTTCCCGATTGATTATTATAATAAAGCTGAATCCTACCATTACTATAGGGCGTAAACTTTACGCTCATAGATATAAATTGTAGGCAAATTAAATACATAAACATGGCTAATATGATATTGCATATCATGCAGGTTATTATCTTTTTTATACTCTTATTAATTGTCATCTATATCTGTTCCTCTCCAAATACTCTTTAATATATAGTAATATTTTTCTTTATCCTTACTATATGATTTATTAAAATCTAAAATAAATAAATGGGTTATAGGTTCCACTAATCAATGAAATGAAACATAAACCTAAGATAAGCGGTATTGATATAAGTTCATAAATATATGTTTTTTCTTTATCGTATAAAATGTCTCTAACCTTATGCCATCTATTTTGTATGAATCCACAGAAAAGAAGTGCAATTACTAATGTAATTATGTATTGAGAATTTAAGTAATATCCTATTCCATATACAAAAATACTACTTGTTGGCCAAAATAGAAGCTTTATAAATTTTAGTGCAGCAGTTATACTTTCTGTTCTAAAAAATACCCATCCAACCATAATAACTAAAAATGTATAGACATGATTTAAAATTTTAAACTTGTTATTTTCTAATATTTTTCCCCATTTCCAGTTTTCTAGAATAATAAACATGCCATGGTAAATTCCCCAAATAGCAAAATTCCAACTCGCTCCATGCCATATTCCTGTTGTGAGAAACACAATGAATAAATTAATATAGGTTCTAAATCTTCCTTTTCTATTTCCACCTAGTGGTATATATAAGTATTCTTTAAACCATGTTGATAGTGATATATGCCATCTTCTCCAAAATTCTTTGATGGATAATGATATGTATGGATAATTAAAGTTCTCTTTAAAATCAAACCCGAATATTTTTGCTAATCCAATAGCCATATCAGAATACCCCGAGAAATCATAATATATCTGGAATGTGTAGCTAATTATACCAATCCAAGCAATTGCGCTATTCATCGAATTAATATCAGAATTAAAAATAGAGTCAGCCACTTTTGCCATAACATTTGAAATCAGCACCTTCTTACCCAGTCCATATGTAAATCTTTTTATTCCGTATGTTATGCATCTTTTATCAATGCACCTTACCTGATTTAATTGTTCTTGGATATCATGATATTTTATTATAGGCCCTGCAATTAATTGAGGGAAAAAAGAGAAATATAGAGCTAGATTTACAAAATTACGCTGTACCTTTACTTCTAATTTATTAGCTTTAGCTCTATAAATATCAATAACATAAGATAATGAATGAAAAGTGTAGAAAGATATTCCTAATGGTAAAATTATATTTTTTGTACTGATATTACCTTTCATAACTAAATTAATATTATCCATAATGAAATTAAAATACTTAAAATATCCTAGTAAGCCTAAATTGATTACTATACACAACGCTAACAATAGTTTTTGTTTTTTTTCTTTCACTGAATCGCTTATTACTATTCCAAAAAAATAGTTAACTACAATGGAAAATAATAAAAGAAAAATATATTTTGGTTCTCCCCATGAATAAAAAATCAGACTTGCAAGAAGAAGTAATAAATTCCTGTACTTATCCTTTTCAAAATAATAGCTTAATACCACAATCGGCAAAAATAACCATAAAAAAATCATTGAACTAAATAACATATCTTCTAACTCCTTATAATAAATTATTACTAAATATTAATAACTCCCATCACCGAAGCACCACTTCTTTTTGCTGCCTCAATTCCCACGTCAGAATCTTCATAAATAATTGTGTTATCTGCATTAATATGAAAAAAATTCATTGCTTTTAAAAATCCTTCTGGATCAGGCTTCTTTTTTTCTACATCATTATGAGTCAATATCAGATCAAAGATTTCTAATTTTCCAAAACATTTCAGGATATCTTCTGTATTTTTCTTTGATGCCGTAGTGACAAGTGCCAGATAATAGTCCTCTTTGAGTTTATTCATTACATAAAAAAGATGCTCATTTACCTTTGCTTTATCTAAATATTCAGGATAATATCTTGTTTTTCTATCATGGATATCCTCCATCAATTCTTCCGATGGATGATTGATTAGGAGCGGAAGGTAGTCTTTATAATATTTTCCATTACAGGTATTTGTATAGGTATCATAATCCAAGGAATATCCCAGTTCCACCATTGCCTGCTGATAGGCATAGAAATTAACGTCTCTTGTATCAAATAGAGTTCCATCCAAATCAAATATTGCTAGTTTACTCTTTTTCACCTTTTTCCTCCTCAAACCATTTCACCACATCGTTAAAAACCATTATCAGTCCCGCATAGAAAAGTATTGCCCTCTTTCCGTTCTTTTCTATCTTATATGGCATCAAACGGAGCCAATGGACAACCTCATGATAAAAGATGCTTTTCACCTTTTCCCTAGTGAAATTCTCTTCCATGTAAGCTTTATATTTCCAGAAGATTTCATTATATGTATAAGATTTTGTAAAAAGAAAATCAATCTTATTTCCCTCTACTCTTACCGCCTGTGTCTTCATTAAAAATTCATAACCACCATGTAACGATTGCAGGAGCTTCCCATAATCAAGATTTGGTGAATCGTGAACATTTCCAGTGTTTGGATCAATATAATAAAAGGTCTTTCCTTCTACCGGACTGCTATAGCAGATTACATTTTCAATCGTAAAGTCTCCATGAATATCCGCGCAGATATCATAATTAAAAACAGAGTATAAATGCTCGTACTCTAGGTATTTTTTTAATTGAGGAAGATTTTTGTACGTTACTCCATTGATGATGATGTCTTCATAATCCATCAAGGATTTTGTCTCTTTTGCATTTTCAATTTTCTTTACGTTTGTAGTTACTTTTTGATTAATATATTCCTCTAGCTTTCTGGTATCAAGCGGTCTTGCTGTCCTCTGATATAAATTGTCCTGAAAGGTTTCCAATGCCTGCTGCAAGATATCCCAGCTTCGATCTAGTGGCATGGAGTGCATAAAACAAAACAAATCAACGATAGAGGCATTGTATTCCATATCATAGCAGCAGTATCCATCTTCTGACTGCTCACTGAGGATGACTGGTAATGGAAGGTCTTTTTCATGTTCTTTAAGCCAGACTACCTGCTCCGCTAATTTATTTCCATCACTTCCAAATGCATACTTTCTATAGAACGTCTGCTTATTGTTCATACATAACATTGTAGTTGCATTAGAACCAGCAGAATAATCCTGGATAATATTGATATCTCGGTTGACCTCTAAATACTTATTTAAGGACTCTCTTCTCTCTCCTGTAAAATAATTTTCAAGAAAATTTAACCGATCTGTTTCATTAATCTGTGGCAGAAGATTCAGCTTCTTTTCAATACTTTCCCCAATATTAGACTTGTTTTTCTTACAAAATGAAAAAAGAATCAACGTTATCAAAGGAAAGATCAAATATATTCCCAAAATAGACTGAATCGGAAGACCTATCACGGTAAGACTTTTTGTCATTTGTACCGATGCTACATCCAAGTTTCCTCTGGAAAAAAGCATGGTAAATATATCTAAAATACTAAATTTCAATCCTAGCTTTGTAATAAAAACAGCCATTGTATAATAAGACGTCAGATAACCTGCCCACATACATAGGGTGTAAATAAAAAGTTTTCTTTTACTTACTCTTTTAAACGTATCTTTAAATGCAGTAATAACTGCCCAGCCAAAAAATAACAACCGCAATTGTATCTTTGAGTTAAATACAGCGCATATTGCTTTAATAATTTTTTTAATAAACTTACTAAATCTAATTGCTACTGCAGCTAATAAAATCAATATGATGGCAGAACCACAATAAAATTTTGTCGATTCCACAATTTCTTCAGAAGAAAATCCACAGATAGACAATATAAAAAAGATTAATCCAACTACAATGACATCAAGATAACGATCTACAATGATTGATGAAATAGAAAAAGAAAAACCGTTTTTCATCTTACGTCCAGCCAATAAGCCACGAACCAAATCACCTGCACGAAATGGCATAAGAAAATTGACCAGATATCCTACCGATAGAGAACGAAATAGATTTTTATCATTTGGTTCTTCGTAAACTTCGATAATCTGCTTCCATCGCAAAACCTTAAAATAATGTCCTAGAAAAAGCAGACTCATTGCTATAATTAAAAGATAAAAAATCATTATTCGACCTCCGAAAATAATTTCGAATCCTTTGCTTCCATATACTCATCTGGTGTACCAAAGGGCAGATGAAAGTCTACTGGAAATCCCTTTATGATCATCTTTTGTTTTGCCATAATATTATATACTCCACTGACAAAAAACTCCTTATATTGACAGGTTTGCAGATATGTTTCTACAGCCCTTGCAAAAATATCTTTATTTTTGAAATAGTAAGCTCCACAGATTGCATCTTCACTGATGGCCACCTTCTCAACGGTCTTCACTACATTACCAGCCTCATCATATTGCAAAAAGCTAAATTTTGGGTCAGTTGAAGTAAAGGTAAGCAATGCTCCATCGATATTCTGAAAATTACCTCTCTCACAAAACTCAATAAAAGAACTGCAACGAAATAGATGATCGCAGTCATTGAAAATAATAGGTGCATCATTATTAATTCCTTTTACACCCTCCAAACAGGTAAGAACCGCTCCGTTTAAAATATGATTAAGCGTTACAATATTTGCCTCTGGATAGAATTTGTAAATTTCTTCATCAATTTTAAAATTGTCAATATGATCCTGTAAAACGACAAATGTCAAGCTTTTTAATGATACGAACTTGCTGATGGATTGCGTTGCCCAATAAAAAAATGGCTTTCCATTAATCTCTAACAATGGCTTGGGAATCTTATAACCGTTATCAAAAAAACGTACTCCGCCGCCACCCATTGGCATAATTAAATTTATCCCTTTATTCATTTTCTTTTACCCCTCTATTCTCATGTATGACATCATAGGTATACTCTATCTCTGAAAATTCATTTTTCTGAACTCCAAACAGCTTATCTTTTGTAAATACATACTGCATGGTTAATTGAAGTATCTGTGTAGACTGTTTCCATAACTTTGCATTGCTAACCTGATCCTCTTCTCTCCAGCATAAGGGGAAAAAGTGAAACTGTGACTTGGAATATAAACCATAAAGGAGCATGTATACATTAAACGTTAGGTTATTTGGAAAAGTCATATAAAATCCACTCTTCAGATATTCTGTTTGATACATATTCAGACCTGATCCTAAATCCGTCAGTCTTTTTCCTGCCATGGTGGATATAAAGATATTAAATACATAGTTTCCTATGATTCGGAATCTAGAATAATTCACAAGTGTTGATTTCTTTTCAAATCGGGAACCGAGTAAAGATTTATATTTTCTATGCTTTCCCTTTTTTATCCAAAAGAGTAAATCATGGATATCCCCCTGATCATCTCCATGAAGGACAATCACGTAATCAAATCCGTTGTCCTTCGCATATTGAAATGCTACTTTATGTGATCCACCTAAGCTGTAATTATCCCTATTACGTAATAGCTTCACTGGTACCTGAGTATTTTCCTCTGCAAATCGGATGACCTCATCCTCTGTTTTATCCTGGCTGCGGTTATTGATTACAATCACTTCTGTTATATAATCAAGAACCTCATCATCGACTTGTCTCAGTACCCGTGCAATCTGCTTTTCACAATTATATGTTGGTATAAATAGTAATATCTTTTCTTTCATATCATGACCTCCTATAGCTTCTCTGCAAGTATTTTTAATACTAAAAAATTCATGATCATTGTAATCGGTGTAATGAATACCTTTGTCAATAGCTTTAAGTTATCCGCTACCCATCCATACTCCATGAAAAAAGTACCTAATATAAAATTATATAATATTTGTCCCCAAAAAGATACGATACTCACCAATAATATCTGATAAAAAAAGTATATCAGATATTTTGCCCCCAGAGGGACTTTTCCTGATTTCGTATCAAAAATCTTACGTGTCGATACGAAAAACACAAAGGTAACTGCCGGTATGGCACTGATCATATTCGCGTAGGCAACGATACTTCCAAGCTTATACGTCAGAAAAATATATACAGAAAAGTCAAGTACCCATCCAGTACCGGAAACCATAAGGAACTTTACGATTTGCATTAAAATCTTTTTTATATTATCTTTTTTCATAACAGGTAATCACCACTTCTCTCTTCTTTAAGCTACCGGTATTTCCAGTTCTTTTCCGTCTGTAATGCATAAGACAGGGGTATCGACGTGGAAAAGTCGGCATTCTTCGCAATCGGATACTGCCTTACATTCAAGAATAGTTGTGCATCTTCTTTATCTTCCATCGCGTCGATTTCCTTCGTTATCATCTCTTGAAGAGTCCCTCGGTATTCCGATCCATAAAAGTTTGAACCCGTAGCACTAAATTCGAATAACCTTGTGTTAAACAATAAAAGAAGGCAGGGAATACATACAACGATTGCGGATACTTGTCGTAGTATCTTTGCATGATTCTTACGCAAAATAGATAGTGCATACAATACCAAAAGAATCGACATCATATTGCAACCAAAATAATATCTGTCTGGATAACTGCTGCTATAGGACTGAAACATCTCGGACATTCGAATACGCATGACTGCAGAGCTAAGACAAACTCCATATGTCATAAGCATGTATAGTATATATGGACTAAGTTCCTTCTTTGCTTTTAACTCCTTTATGGCTACCCCACATGTAAGAATTAAAAACAGGATGAATAACACGACCACTACCCCATCACTTAAACTGGTATATGCATAAAAAACAAATGGATATAGAAAATGTCTGGCTATTACAAACTCAACGATTGACTCTGGCCTAATCTGCATAGTTGCAGCTGCCCCCTGGGCAAAAAGCAATGTCGGAAGTAAAAACACTCCAATTATCATACAGATGAGTACAACCAAATCCCGAAGGAATTGTTCCTTTATTTCTCTCTTTTGCCAAGCCCTGATAATAGAGCAAAATAGATATACGGCTACTACAACATAGCTTACAGGAAATGATAGACCCGCTACGATACATATTAGCCCATAGCAAACATTCGGCAACAGCCTTTTCTCTTCTTTTTCATATTTCTTAAATAGCAAAATGGCACATAATACGGGCCAAAGATATACTGTGTTTAGCACCAGCCCAAATACTTCGCCTCCTGTATTGCCCATCGGAATAAGCAAGATAACTCCATATATCACATAGCCTGTCAATGTATTTATCTTTTGAAAGGTCTTAAGACCTAGTACCGCAGTGAAGCTCCAAAAAGTATTTGCCACTATCCCAATTACTGTTGGCAAGGCTGCCAAATTAAATCCGAATAAGGCACTGTTTATTTTTAGTGCAAGATAAATAAGTAAATAAGAACCACTATTTTGAAAATCAGCACTGCCTCCCATTCTGGTTTTGAAAATAGAATGGAAAAGCCCATTATGGAATATATTACCCAGATAGATTGCATCCTCCGCAATCATGACAGGTCTTGTGATGAATTCGCTACTCCTTATGGATAGAAGAATCACTCCCACAAGCATAAACCCTGCTATCCCAACAACTTTCCATAGCGATGATAGGGCTCTTTTTTTCTTCTCGTCTATCTCACTGATCTGATACCATTTTAAAATTCCAAAGAGAATACCTAGCGAACATAGGATAGGCCACACATAACTATTCCATTTGGGGGAAAGGAAAGTAATCTCTATGGCTGGTTGATTTTCTATAAGCTTCCCATCAGAAAAAATCCTTCCGCCCATGGAGGACAGTACATTGTTTTCGCTGGTATAAAGAGATACCGTTTCATTGGATTTCATTCCCGAAGACATCATCTTTATTTCTATTTCACTTCCAAATTTCCCTATATGATTCAATGGAATCATAATCCATGGTGAAATTTCTATCTCCTCTACCATGTAAGTGCCGCTGTATTGTTCCTTCTGATCCACACTTATATGAATGTTCAGATTTCCCTTGGAATTCTCGCAATTCAAAGTTTCAAACTTCAATGCCAGGCTCTCCATATGGGCGTAAGGCGAATAGAAGGTATAACTCATATTACTATTCTTTATGACAACTGGTGTCTTACTTTGCTCTCTTGCATATCGCTCACTATTAAAGGAATCCGTACATGGAAGCATCAGACGGAAGACAACCACCGTAAGGATCATTAACCCCGTGAAGACTATTTCCAAATGATTATATAAAAGCTTTATTTTCCCTCTGTTTGCTCTAAATAACAGGTAACTATATCGAAACATTGCGTAGACAAAAGTAGCAATGAGAACACTTACCACAAATAAAACTACGGTCATCCATAATAGCCATAGATTACTACCATAATTAATAAAAACAAACGGATCTGCTCCTATTGCCTGGACTACTGCATAATTTTCTTTTTGTATCAGCTTTGTATTGCTTGCCATATACAAAACAGAGTTCATCTGGGACCCGGAATAATTTACGACTGAAACACCGAATAGCTTAATTTTAATAGAATGAATCATAATTTCTTCCATTCCATCAAAATCAAATCTAATATTCTTAAGTGATGTTATTGGAATTGGAAAAACATAAGTTTTATCTCCTGTTTCTGAAATAGAATGGCTTATGGATTTTTCCTCGGAATAGTTTCCTTTTCCGAGAGCATCATAATAACATTGTAGTTTTCCAACTTCTTCACTTTGAACATTTATTGAAATATTTGTGGCTTTTCCCGCAAGAATCGCGACAACAACCGAAAATAATCCTATTGCTATCCCGCTTTTTAACCACTCTCCGAATGACCGAGTTTTTTTCATACTATCCCCTCATTTGTTTCTTTTTTTACAAAAACAGTTCTGCATTTAGTTCTTTTATAAACGGAAAGCTATCTTTGCCATTGCAGTATGCTGCATTTGTCTTTGTATCGATGGTTCCCTTTCCATCATACCGATTGCATAGATCTTCCAGACAGTTTGCAATATGGAATGGGCTTGCTTCGCTTATGGAACTTACATTAAAGCTAAACTCCGACAAATCCTTGTTTGCATAGGTATTGGTGATGACCTTCACTCCAAATACTGCCATCTCCAATGGTGGATAGCTCGGATGTGGAGAAACCATTAGGGAAACTCCTGCATAGGTTTCCTCTAGCGTTTTTGCATATTTCTCAATCGACAGCTTTCCTACCGGCTCTAACATCTTACCGCGGCCTAATGCGACCGGTTTATGATACTCTCCAGCCGAAAGGATTTTCCATTCCTCTACGTCTTCCTGTATTTCTACCCATTTCCTAAGAGCCTTTACCAATAGGGCAAATGCATTTCTTTCGGTTCCCGGTCGTCCATACACTAGAATCTGTTTTTTCTTTTCTATTGTCTCATCCAATTTAAGCAGGTGATTTTTCAGTCCTACATTTAGGATTGGCTCAAATACATAACCCTTTGCAAATTGATAACCCATATTATCAAAATAGGTCTTTAATTCCTTTGAGTTAAATACCGCAATCTGCTCGAAGCTGGTACGATACGATGCGTCTGCCAGCATATAGCGGGTTGACCAAGCATAAAATCCTGGCTCATAATCCTGTATCAGATAAATAAATGGGTTTGGTGACAAGCCCTTTCCTATCCAGTTGGAATATTCCTCCTGAATGCAATAAGCAGTCCACCAGCCTGTGAATATAAAGTAATCCTTGTCCGAAACGGGAATCGTTCTGTTATACCGGTTTGCAAATGCTACAATCTGGCGTGGTGTCTCTATCGTATCTTCAGCAGATACAAATAAATATTCCTCTCCGTATAATTCCACAGCCGCTTCATTAGGATCCACATCTACCAGAATAATCCTGCATTCACATTTGTTCTCATTGCATAAGGTTTCAAAAAATTTATAAGCAGTAGCTATTCCACCAAAAACATGCTCCGGATTTAAAGACGGCAGTATAATATTGATTCTCTTCTGATTCCTGCTCACCTTCCTGAAATGAATCGGTTCTATTTCTACAACTCCAACATTCATCACATCCAGTGGTTGCTGCTGAATGATAGATGGATGATCCTTTACTCTTGGAATATAACACTGATAATCCAGCTTATTATTATAATAGCTATCTCCATTTTCTCGATATGATTTATATAATTCATCAGAAAGATCAAAGTCTATCTGCGGGATAAAAGTTCCTCTGCTCTTTGACTCATAGTGATATAGCCTCACGTTGGAATCGTATATATTTACAAAGCCCTTCTGGAAAGCTCTGATACATATCTCCACATCACTTCCACAGATAATGAAGTGCTCGTCAAATGCTCCAATAGCCTCCACAGTTTTCTTCGCTATTGCCATACAGGCACCCGTAACAGCTGTTACATTTCTGGTTACTACTGGCGATATAAACGGTGTTCCAGAATGTTCTGGTCGCATTCCTTTATAAGCATGATCTGCATAACCGCCAAATCCTACCACGACTCCTCCATGCTGGATTGTTCCATCCTCATACAGAAGTAGTGCTCCCACTACACCGGTCTCCTCTAAAAGAGCTTTGGAAGCCAATCGCTCCATCCAATCGGATGAAATGATTTGAACGTCATTGTTTAAAAAGAGATATACATCGCCTTTGGCCTCTTTCATTCCGTGGTTATTCAGCTTTGACCAATTGAATTCATAAAATGCCTCTATGACTCTGACATTTTTATACTCTCTTGTCACTTCTTCAAAATAGGTGTATGTTTCCTCCTCTTCTGAATTATTGTTCAGAATGATAATTTCAAAATTGCGGTAGCTTGATTTTTGGAAGATGCTATCCACAGCCTTTTTTAAGTCATCTGCATGATCCTTGGTTGGCATGATAATCGAAATCATTATGCTTTCCTTCATTTGATACTGTACATCATAAACAAAGAGATTGTCTGTCTCTTTCGCTATCGCGTTCCCGTTGCCATATTTTCTGTCAAGATGTGCCTGTACTGCGTGTAGTCCTGCATACTGCGCATAGGGCTTCGCATCTGGATTTGTAGCCGTAGAGGTCGGTAAGCTCCTCCAGGAATACAGGATTTCCGGAATATGGGCTATGTTACTAGTCTTCTCGGTAATTCGAAAAAGAAGGTCATAGTCTTGGCTTCCGTCAAACTCTTTCTGGAATCCTCCCACCTGATTGAATAATTCCCTTTTAAATCCAGTCAGATGTCCCAGATACATCTGCGATTGAAATAGATCCGGTGACCAGTCTGGCTTATAAAGAGGACAACTATGTTTTCCCTCCTCGTCAATAATATCCTGATCACTATAGATGACATCTGCGTCAGTTTCTTTGATGCACTCATAAAACTTCATTAAGGCATCCCTTGAAATCTCGTCATCATTATCCATCAAAAGAACATACTCGCCCGTTGCAAGCTTTGCGGCTTCATTAGAGGCTTGGGAAATGCCGCCGTTTTTTTCTAAAAATTTTACCTTTATCTTTGGATTTTTTTCCTTTTTCAGATATTCTTCTATGCTTCTGTCAGGTGAGGCATCATCTACCATACACAGCTCCCAATTCGTGTAGGTCTGGGTTTTTATGCTGTTAATGGCTTTTTCCAGCCACTTGATATCTACATTGTACACTGGCATAATCACAGAGAACTTAATATCCTCTACACTTACTGTTTCCTTCGGTGTATCTTTCCTAACAACAGATGCTGCCACTGATTTTAGCTTTCGACCTATCCGCAGTGCATAGCGAAATGGCTTTGTGATAAACCAGCTTCTAGAAGTCATCATGACTTTTGCCCAATTCTCCCAATAATCTGCTGCCATCCGACGCTCATGCAAAACCTCGTTGGTGTTTTGCAATTCCCATCTCAGCTGCTCGATTTCCTGTTGGCTGTCCTGTAACTGCCGACTCATCCTTAACTGCTGTATCATATTGTCTTTTGTCTCAAGGAGAAGTTTTTCTAATATCATATGATAATTTTCTTCTATTGCCTGTAATCTTATTAGCTTTTCATTTGTTAAAATTAACTCATTTTTGCTATTCTGTAATTCCTCAAGCTTTATTTTTTGATCCAATAAATTATTTGTTAAATAATTGAGTGCTTCACGATATGCTGTTGTACCCTCCATGGCAATCTCATAATCCAGATTAATCTCTGTCTTCCCCTGACAACTTATGATAATATGCGGATCTGGGCAAAATAACAATGTAACATCTTCTTTGGTAATATTCTCCGTTAATTGGATATCTGGATGTTCCCAAGTTTGAAAGCTATCCTTTTTTATAATGATACAGGATTGGTTTTCGCATGGATCAATTCTTACCCTGGTGGTATCCTCATCTATTGATATTTTCTGTTTGAAATTGCATATTCCGTCCGCATTCATTTCCAGATATAGAACCTGAATAAGGTTTTCGTCAAATCCATTTCCCTTATCAAAGTAAATAACGCACGGAACCGTTCCCTTAATACTTTCCGATTTTTGAATGTATGTTCTATTTTCTTTAGCATATTCCTTTTTCTGAAGTCTTAATAGAAATTGGAAAACCTGTCCGTTTTCTCTGGACTCTATCAGATTTCTAATATATGGATTAATATCTGGCAACTGCCCGTTGAATTGCTCCGTATTTCCTGTATTAATATAAGTGTAGTCTTGATTAATAATCGTATAATCTGCCTGGTCACAAAAATCTTCCAACATGTCCTCTGCAAAAAAATGGATATGGGTATCATCGAGTAAACCTGTTTTTGTATAGTCGAACTTATTTGAATATAATTTAATCAATATATCATTATGGGCAATATTGGGAACCGAAATCAAGACTTCCCCTGAACGCTTTAATAATTTCTGTGTTTCCTTCAATGCCTGCTGTGGATTGTACAAATGCTCCAATACATCTGCAAATATGATATAATCAAATTCTATTTTCTGGAAGTATGCAACCCATTCAAACTGCATAATGTCTCCGCAGATTCCATCCTCTGCATATTGGATTGCATCGTTAAATGCCTCCTGTTCGTACTCCATGATATAAACTTTGCAATTAAGGACTTCCTTCATGTGCCTTGTCATCCTGCCATTTGCACAACCAAACTCCAAAACCGTACTTCCAGGTACAATATATTTTATTAATCCGCTTAGCGATTCATTATCTTTTATTACTAAAGGCACATTATACTTCATACTCTACTCCCTCTTTGTCAATGCGTATTTACATATATCCTGGTAAGCCTGTTTTCCAATCTGTTCTCTGCTTTGCGCATTTTCTATTAAGTGACTTAGCTTTTCTCTCCACTCCTCTGTATTTCTACATAAAAATCCGTTTTGGTTATCATGGATTGAGATTGCTAGCTCCCTGTTATAGGACGCAATTGTTGGCACCTTTACCAGTCCTGCTTCTGTCCATTTATTTTCTGACTTACACTCATGAAAAATCGTATCCTGAAGCGGCATTAGATTGATATCAACCGATGCGATTAATTCTGGTAGCTGCTTCCAGTCCACAAATTCCCGATGAATGACCCGTTCCTTTACGCTATTAAATTTTGCACTCAATTCGATGGCTCCTACCGTAAATAGTACTGCATTTTTATATTGCTGCATTATATCCAAAATTACAGTAGCGATTGTTTCAAAGTCGCCATCGTGCGTTTTTGTACCGCTAAAGTATCCAAGGACTACTTTTCCCTTGTCTCTTTCGACTTCGTCAGCTGCTTTATCCGATAAGAGCTTCATTTCCATACTGGCTACATTTCGATTTACCGTAATAGATTTATTCGGAAAAGATTTTTGAATCTCTTCTGCAAGGGTTTCCGTAGATGTAAAATACCCATCACAACGATTCATTACTTCACAAATGCTTCTTGCATACTGTTCATAATCTGACTTATTTTCATTCTCCAGAAAATGAAGTTCCTTTATTTCTTTGTAATTGAAAATATAATCATCTATATCGTAATAAACCTTTCGGTTACTTCCATGTGCTCTATCTATAAGCTTTTTACAAGCCTTCTCCTTGGTACAGCGATAAATCACCACTTTTTCATAAGTTGTTAAATCAATGCTCCCTACCTTTTCAAGCTCAACAAAATCAGAAGCAATACCCTTTAGCAAAAGTTGCTCCCGATGATGATCTACTCGGTATCTGGATGAAAAAGAAATATATTCTGCAACAAATAGAATCTTATTACTTTTATCCTCTCTGGTAAGATTCTCTTGCTTATCCATAAAATTCATAATTGCTTCCAAGGTATCCTTTGCAGAGATATGTTCGATAATACAGCCCTTCGCATATTTCTTTACCCGTTCAGCAGGTGCCCCGAAATCGTACACTGCCAACGGCATGTCCATCTTCATGATTTCTTCTGTTGTATAAGAAAAAGTCTCTGGCCAGATAGATGGTATCAGAAAGATATCCAAATCATTCTCCAACACAAGACGTGGCAGCATTTCCCTATTATATTTGCCTGTTTCGATATAATTTTTATCCTTTAGACCTGTTTCACTCTCTCCTAAAAGTATGATGCGTACCTCCAGACCTTGCATTTCAATGTAATGTAGAAGCTCCTTCACTACCCGCAAGCCTTTATGTACGGACAGCATTCCTAAAAGGCCGATATTCAAGGTTTTCGTCAACTTCGTCACCCTTTGGACAGGTACTAGTTCCCTCACCTTATGTGGTACTACAGTTATGGAATCAATATTCCCATATACTTTTTGGAATAGCTCAGAAGATGCACTAGAAAACGTTCTGACCTCATCACAATAAGTCAGAAAGGAATTCCATTCCTCTCTGTATTTTTTTATACTTCCATAGTTTCTGTACATATTATTTTTATTACATCCGGCACACACTTCACATCTTTCAATATCCGGTACTCCACAGAAGCATCCTTTATCATCTAGCAGATAAATCATCGGACAGATTGAGTAATAATCATGTAAAAGCATGATTAACTTTGCCTGATGCTTTTCCTTTAATGCCAAAATGGCCTCAAATGTTTTATCAAGCTCCTGATATGTAACGAGCTCATTGATATAAATCTTCTCTATTTGCATATTCGAAAAAATATCGACCAGTTCCTTAAGATAATTAAATTTAAACTGAATATGCTTATTCCCTCTGTAATAATGAAAAATATTGGAATTAGAAAAGATATTGTATTCCACCAGAACATATTGGTAATTTTGATTCAGATAATCTTTCCTTTGATGATTCAGATACGCTGTTGCGCCACCTCCAAGACAATGGTCAAAGGACATAATCACTGGCTCCTCATTTTTTTCCATTAATAACCGTAATAAAACATAATCCCTGATTTTTTGATTGGGATCTTTTTCACAGTACTGTGCTACTAATCTTAAATAATTAGGATATCTTTTTTGTAGTATTTTTTGATTTTCCTTTTGATAGGCTATTTTCTCTTCCGATGAAAAGCTCCCTCCATGCTTATGATAAACAAATAGATTTTCAACCTGCACATTCTTATATCCTTTTTTTATTGCTCTTTGACACCAATCATTTTCTTCACAGTAGCCCTTTTTATATATCTCATCAAATAACCCGATTTTATGAATCGCCTCTCGGTTAATTCCCATGCAAAATCCTACTCCTGTCGGCATTTTCGTATAAGAAGGGCGTATATTCATGAATTCCCCATCAATCTGTGCTAAGCTCATTCCTTCTAAAAGCTCATTGTCCTTACAAAAGTCTGGAAAACTACAAATAGTTCCACAGTTCGTAAACGGTGTGGAACTAGCTATTTTTTTACCTGTCAGAATCGGCTGCATCAGTCTTTCCAGCCATTGATCTGGAACCTCCACATCCGTGTTTACAAGAGCAATGTGATTGCTACTAAGGCAAAAACCTTTATTTACTGATTTTACAAAACCAAGATTTTTTTCATTCTGAATCAGTATTGTGTTTTCATGAGTCTCTTTGTATTGCTTTAGAAATTCGGTTACCCGGATATCTGGACTATTGTCATTGATAAAAATTACTCGATATGGCATAGCAGTTTTTTCTATTCCTCGTACTAAGGGTTCCAAATATTCATACCCGTTATATACTGGAATAATAATATCTATGGTATGGTCAAACAAATTATCTGGGTATTTTGGTGTTATCTGATAATACTTTTCATTTAGCTCTATAAAATTAGGTGTTACCTTATCATTACTGAAAAACTTTTTCGTAATGAGATTTCGAATCCGCCAATAGATTGTGCGAAACACCTTAGCTACAATTACTCGCAGTATTTGTATCTTACTCTGGCTCTTATCTAATCCATTATAGAAATATTTGAATTTATTTATCCATACTGTCCATATCTTCATATAGGTTTCCTTTATTGTTGTATCGCTTTTGGGAAATAAATTTCTATTATTTTTCTTCCCTCTTTACCTTTTCCTTAAATTCATCTGCCGTCATTCCAGTCGTATGAATTGTATATTCATCGCAGATTTCCTTTGTATTTCCCATTTTTACAATTTTGCCGTGCTCTAGCCATATGACTCTGTCACAAAGTCCACGTATAGAGTCTAAAGAATGCGATACGTATAATACTGTTGTTCCTCCACCAATCATACTTCGCATCTTTGCCTCACTCTTCTGCTGAAATCCCAAATCTCCTACCGATAGGATTTCATCTACAATCAGTATTTCAGGATCTACAATTGTGGCAATAGAGAAAGCAAGCCTTGCAATCATACCAGAGGAATAATTCTTCACTGGCACATCCATAAACTGTTCTAGTTCTGAAAATTCAATTATGCTGTGAAGTTTTTCATCAATAAAATTCTTATTATAACCCATTACTGCTGCATTTAGGTATATATTCTCTCGCCCAGTCAGATCAAAGTCAAATCCAGCTCCAAGCTCTATCATCGGACAGATATTTCCATTTATTTGCACTGTGCCTTTGGTTGGCTTTAATACTCCTGCAACTATTTTTAACAGAGTCGATTTACCTGCTCCATTTGTTCCTATCAAACCTACAACTTCTCCTGGGTCTACATGAAATCCTATTTCCTGAAGTGCCCAAAACTCCTTTTTGGGAGTTTTCTTTTTTGTTGGATCAAACGTATCAACAAATGCCTGCTTTAGAGAGAAGTTCTTCTCTATTCCAAGATTAAATTTCATTGATACACTGTCTACATTTATCATATTTATACCTTCTTATCTACTTTTTTAATGCATATTTCTTCTATATGCATAAACTTTATGCATAATAAATAAACTGATCCTGATGTCTTCGAAAAACGACTACGCCCAAAACCAAAAATACAAATCCGAACAAGGCACATGCAATAAAACTTGACCTTGACGGTACCTGATTATACAAAATAATCATTCTGGCAAAATTAATAAAATGATAAAGGGGATTCAGTTTTAATATCAACTGCGTTTTTTCTCCAAGCATGCTGATATCATACATAATGGGGGTAAAATACATCCACATGGTTATCATAATTCCATAGATATAAAACATATCTCGTAAAAAAACAGAAATACAGGCTAACAGTAAACCAACACCCAATGTAAACATAAAAAGACAGATAAATGAGTATGGCAGTAGCAGGTGATAAATATTTAAATGGCATTTCGTCCCTGCGGCGGTTGATCCGGTTACCAATATTACTCCATACAACGGAATCAGACTCAACAAAAAATTTATTCCAACAAAAATACACTTGGAAAGCGGAAAAATGTATTTTGGCATATAAACCTTGTTAAGCAATGGGAAGTTTGCAACCACGGAGCTCATAGAAAGATTGGATGCCTCACTAAAATAATTGAAATAAGTCAAGCCAATAATAAGATAAACAGCATAATTCACACCAGGCTGGCTAAATTCAAAGACCTTTGTAAAAATCAGCGTTAATACAATCATTGTCAGCAAAGGATATAAGAGACTCCACAATATACCAAGAACCGATCTTTTGTACTTCACCTTGAAGTCCCTATTAACCAATTGTTTCAATAAAAAAGAATATTTTTTAAAATTAATCCATATATTTCTAAACATAATTACCATTATTTAATGCCTCTAATCTACTTTATTTTCTGTCACCTGCACTATAGCTAATTCAGTTAAATATACCATAGTAACAACATTTTTTCAATATAGCGCCAAACAAATCGATTTTCCCTTTCATCTATAATAGATAAACACTCATTAATAATACCATATATCCAATATTCCCTGATATTAAAAATAATTGTACTATTTTTTCCATCATATCTTCCGATTTATTTGTTCCAATTGGGAGTACCAATGCAATTAGTAACATGATTTGGACGAAATATCTGCTTCCCACTCCCCATACAGAACCATACGTTGGAATTTGCCATGTAAATCCTACTAATAAAATAGTAAAAATAATTCCTAAAAATAATAAGAATATGTACATCTTTTCAATTAGTTTAAATTTTTTAGCAGATAAAACTAAAATAACAAAAAATCCTATTATATAAATTTTTCCATATATTTGAGAATAACTTCCTGTTATTGCACCGAAATATCTATCATATCTTAACACTATTTCATGAATCATCATCGAAGTGAAGGTACTCGAATGTTGTAATATATAATCTATATGTTCATTAGATACTAATGCATTTGTTTGAACTGTAGGAATATCCTTCATAACTGCTTTTGCTTGCATAAAAGAGCTTAGAGATTTGTATGCAAATAAACTTACTGCCATAACGCCAAAAGAAAGTAGTAAGCTTACTATTTTACTCTTACATCTGGTTAACTTTGTATAATTTGTCTCATCTAATAGAAGTAATAATAAAACAATCACCATGTAAGGTAACTTCATAATGGCAACATATGATGTACAAACAGTTAAAATCAACAGATATTTGTAGTTCATAATTTTTATTTGGTTCTCTTTCGCATATAGGATTAAGCATACTGTAAAAAGAATAATACTATTTAGAAATCCATCACTAGAACAAGAACTTCTAAGCAATACTAGTGCAGGCATAAAATGAACAAGGCATATTTGATTCTTATATTTAGGTACAAGCATTAGTGAAAAATATAAAATCAAACTACAGAATATAACATTTCCTATTCTTGCAAGATAATAAAGCCAAACTCCATTTAAATGAAGTAGTCTTCCAAATAAAAGAAGAATCACTTGTGGCAAATAAGATAAACAAGATATAGACCATGTAGCAGCTAATGATACTTTATATTTTTGTGAATCACTTCTTTTTGAAATCTCTATTATTCGATCAATATTAGTATCATAATTCATTTCTGCATAATATGATTTTTCATTAAAATTATAATCCTCGTCAACATACTTTAGTTGATTTATACTATAGGGTACCTCTGAAATCGTGACTTGACCATCCTCCAAAACCGATACATTACCGGTAATATCTTCTGAATATTCAGAAAGACCGACTCTCATATTTCCTTGTGAGATATCATAGGCTCTTAAAAAATGTCTATATTCATCATCCATATTACATGGTGTCATAATAAAGCTACATAAGATTCCAATTACCAACGATAAAAGCATAATACATTGATTATTAAAACCTTTTTTTCTAACAAAAAGAATAAAACCAATTCCTATCGCATCCAAGAGGATTAAAACTGATATCATTAATGGTTTATACTTAAAATCATAAACTTGCTTTAGTCGAAGACTATGATCTGTATTATTTTGGAGCATAATTTCATTTTCAAGTAAAAAATCTAATTCTAATAAGTATGTTTTTCCACATTCAAATTGTAAAGCACTAACATCTAAACACAGTTCTGCATTTTCATTAATCATATTTTTAAAATCATGAATCGTATTCTCAAAAATTATATTGCCATTACTATTTTTTATCTGATAGTGCAAAGATCCATTCGGAATTACTCTTTCAAATAATGGAATATTCATTGAGTTTAGGTGGTTTGTAACCGCCTCAAATTCTGTACTAAGCTTATCTTTTTTAACAATATCATTACTTGATTCATACGTTTTTATAGAATAAAACGCATAATTCTTCTTGTTTATTCTATTTAAAGTATAAATATTTGCGATTAGTGCAACTACAACTAATATAAGAGCTATTGTATATCGATTAATAATTTCTCTCTTACAAATAGGTAGTCGCAAATACAAGCTTACTATTTTTATTAGAATCAAATAACTAATTATCGCTATTGTTATAAATAAAATATAAACCATGAATGGTACTTTTATTGTAGTAACATCAAAAGAGAAATAACTGTCTGTTCCTATTGATGTAATTGATAAAGCCGAAGAATCCGCATTGATTTCAACTGTATTCACAAACTTTATGCGATTTAAAATATCCTCTGGGGTGAGAGATATTAAATTGATACTTCCTATTTTAAAACTCACTTTATTAATATTTATATTTGAAATATTATCAAAATCAAATCTTAGACTTTCTATTTTCTTGTTTTTTGTAGAAACAACTACCTGATCAGTGGAATGATCAATTTCTTTATTAAAACTATTATTCTCACTGTATTCTTGGCTATCATCACTTGTAGTAAAAATTTGAATACTTCCATTTTCATTAGTCGTATAGTTAACAACAATATCGATTCCAATATTATATAGAATCAAACAAAAGTAAAAAAGGAATATTCCTAACCAAATTCCCCAAATGCCTTTTTGCTTAAAATTTATTTTCATAGGCATAATACCCCCATTCACCCTCTCAACTTCCGTTTCATTCTAAAAAGCCTTCTCTTTATATCAATACTTATTTGTAATATATTAATCGCTACTTGCACTAGTCTTTTGGGTTTTATAACATACTCTTGCATAACCACAGCAACATTTTTATCTGTAAAAAGATTTTTATTGTTCTCTTCCATCCATTCGGGTCCTAGATTACCACTTTTCTTCCATATCCCTATTTTTTCTTTAATGGAATCATTCATAATTTCTGTATCGTTTTCATATACGGTTCCGTTTCTGTTCTTCAGTACCTGGTCAGCAATATTACCACTATTCTTATTTGTAATCACATAGCAATTAGCCGCCATGCTTTCATAATACGTAAAGCTATAGGTCTCTGGCCAGATAGAATAGAGAAATACCGCATCAATTTGATGTTTTCTAAGAGCATCCACCATTGCATTGCTTCCTTTTTTTTGAAATGATACTTCGTGATAATGGACGCCTGACATTGCTTCCTTGCCAGTACCAAAATAATGATATTCATATTCTTGGCTATCTTGTGTTCTCTCTACAAATTGTTTATAAACCTCCCAACCCTTCATACTGATTTGTTGTCCCAGATATGCGATTCTGACAGGTCTGTCGTTCTGTATATCCGATTCTTCTTTTTGAAATTCTCCATGTAAGATTAGGTGTGGTACGATTTGAATTTGATTAGACAAAAAAGAATAGGTCGATTGAAAAAGATTTCCAGCAAAAGCTGATGGCGCAATACATGTGATTCTTTCTTTATAGTATTTTAGAAATTGTTCTATTTCCTTTGATCTAGGTATTGCTTTTTGAAAACTACTGCAAGTACCATTTACTTTACACTTTTCTGAACATACCTTGCCTGCTCCGCAATATTGTTTTCCATTTTTAAGCAAAAAATAATTTTCACAGATCATGTAGTAATCATGAATGTATAGTATGATTGACATCTGGATTTTATTGAAAATTAATCGGATATCATTTAGATTTGCTTTTAATAGATGATGGATGTACATCCCTTGCAGGATACATTGATCCTCCTCTATGAATTTAATTATGAGCTGTAAAAAGCTATTTGTATCAATAATTCCCAAAAACTCATCGTCTATGATGATTTCCCAGAAATGATAAAAGCGGCTAACACGTGGATATAGGTACACATAGGAAACTCCTTCTTTTTTCAGAGCATTCTTTTGAGCAATAATTACTTTATCTGTACCTCCTACAAATTTTTGATAATTTCCATAAGAGATAGAGAGTACAAACTTTTTATTTTCCAAGTGATAACTTTTATCCATCATTTCTATTTCCTTGTCCCATGAGGAATCCACTTCTTTCCCCATTTATGTTCATAATATTTTCGATTGGTTTCAAAAATACTTCGAAACTCTTTTTTGTCTAATTTGCGAAAGGATGCACTTTCCAGGTGCCATACAAAGGAATCCTCAGCGATTGCCAGCTTCCATCCAGCTCTCCTGACTGCCTCTGCATAGTCATCATCCTCGAACATTCCTTTTCCATAGTTCTCATCTAAGAGTCCACACTCATCGATCACTTGCTTTTTAATCATCACACAAAAGAATGCAAGTGCTCTGGGATCCTGATAAACTTCCCCTTGATGTTCTTTTTTGTACTGTTCCACATTTTCTGTATCGATTTTGGCCTCATTCCCAATGGAATTCGTAACAGCACCACACATTCCTAGTTTATCATCTATTTGAAATTTCTTCCATAAGTTTGTAAGCCAGTCTTCTGTCACATACGTATCATTATTTAAAAGTACGATAAAGTCCCCTTTTGCTTCTTTAATTCCAGCGTTATTTCCGGCTGCAAAGCCCAGATTTTCTTTATTCAGGATCACTTTGCAGTGTTTCGTAGGTGCCAGGCTCATTAACCATTCTTTTGTACCATCGGTTGATGCATTATCTACTAAGATTACTTCATAGTTTGGATAGGTTGTTTCATGATAGATACTTCTCAAACACTGCTTATTTAAAGTTAAATGATTATACGTTAAAACAATAATAGAAATCAAAGGATATTTCTGGTCTGTTTGAGTATTGATTGGTTTTTGTAGAAGCTCTTCTAAGTCTGCATTTGGAGTGAATGTCATAGTGCTACTACTCCCCTTTGACTTCTGCAGCCTATGGCAGAGGTGATACCAGAAAGCTTCGCGTTCTCTTTTCTCTCCTCTTATTCCAAGCCACCATAAT
The DNA here is from genome assembly GCA_028694115.1 of Lachnospiraceae bacterium. Next base: position 64 of record JAQUUB010000043.1, on the reverse strand, counting down.
CTACGGCCAAATTGTTTAATTCCAAATAGCATCGATTCCCTCCAGGACTTTTCTTGCTCTTTGC
>JAQUUB010000163.1 GCA_028694115.1 Lachnospiraceae bacterium | reverse complement strand
AAATTAACTTGAAATTCATGAACAAAACCTACAGAAGCCGCTAAGCATTGAATTATAAAGGGTAGCGGTTTTGTTTATAAAAATTAGAGATGAACAGAACTATTGGAAATGAACATAAGGTTTTGTTCAGAAATAAAATAAAACTATAGTGTGGGGCTGAGAAGGTTTTGTTCATTTTATGGTCAGGAAGAGGGTAAAGAACCCCGAGTATAGTTTAAATGCTAGCAAATTATAAGTCTGTTTTTTCGGGAAAATATCAGGTACAATCTCCACCATATGGAGGTGATTGTAGTGGGAAATGTAATTCCTATGACTGATATTGAAACAGAAAGAAAGGATTATCGCTATGCAGTTTATGAACACAAGTTAGTGGGACCAGATGAGATAGTTTATTCCAGATCGTTTATAGTAATCAAGAATAAATATGATGTGATTATCCGCTTTACAAGGCTGCATAACTTTGTGGGTGCATATGAAAACAAGGTTTTTCGCCCTTTGACATCTGACGTCAAAGCAAAGATGCATTATATCTGCATGATGCTGAATTATGTGTTGATAGACCATTATGATGTCTATAAGGTTGAGCATGTATTTAAAGTGACAAAGGAAATACTGACCTGTTTCTTTATGGATTATGCTTTGGAGAAAAAGGCAGATGGGGGTTATCGGGGAAGCCAGAGTATTGAGAAGTGTGTGTATGCAGTGACACTGTTTTTTAAAAAACTCACGCACAAACATGGTGGATATTTGACGTTAAAGAAGGAGGAGTTGTATGTCGAGAGTCAGATTTTCACGAAACGGGGAAGAATGATAAAGAAACAAGTTCCAGCTTTTCAAATTAGGGGGATTCAAGAGAAACAGGAAATATTCAGAGATATTCCTACAAAAGTATTTCAAATTCTTATGAATCTGGCGGTCAGATATGCTCCAGATATTTCTTTCGCCATAGGTTTGCAGGCATTTGCGGGCTTGCGTCCGGGAGAAGTGTGCAATGTAAGGCAGGAAAGAAGTGCAAAAGGTGCGGGTATCATAATGACGTTTCGTGATGGGAAACTGATAAAGGCAGAGATAGACCTTACAAGAGAATACGCAATGAGAAGTGATGGGGTGGTATGTGGAAGAATTAAGAAGGAACGAAAACAGTGTGTATATCCTCCATTTTTGGAAGCTTTTCAGACATTGTATGAATACCATAAAAAGTTTCTTACTCTGCATGGGTTTGAGGATGAGTTCAGCCCGATGTTTGTAAATAAAAGGGGCATGGCAATGACCTATGATGATTATTACGCTAGATTCCAAAGATTAATAGAGGTCAAACTCCGCCCAGTACTACTGAATCACAGTGATCCAGAATATAGGATATATGGCCAGATGCTTTGTGAGAATCGACTTGGACCGCACGCACTCCGGCACTGGTTTTCGGTGCAACTGGCATTAAGGGGCGAAGATGTGGCTCAGCTTCAGTTTTGGCGTGGTGACATGAATCCGGAAAGTGCTTTTGGTTATCTACAAAATAAAGGAGATCTGATTCGAGAGCTGGCAAAAACAAACGAATTAATGGCAGATTTCCTTTTGGAGAAAGGTAAACGTAATTATGAAGAATTGTGACTTTTTTGAAGCAGTTGCCACCTGGTCAGATGAGATGAATTCATATTATAAAGACTGTATTATCGATCGGACGAGACTTTTTGAATTCATGGAAATGAATGATTGGTTTGATTTACATGTGAAGTACCTTAGTCAAAGGGAGAAGTTATTATTAAGAGAGAAGCCTTTCTTAATGAGAAGTCAGGATATTCAACAGCTACGGGGAAGAATAGAAATCTGGTTGTCGGCTTATAAAAAAACCAATTATGAAAAACTGAAAATTCTTGAAGGACTTGGAAAACGTTTGGTACCAGCTACTACAAAGGCATATATGAGTTTTCTAATTGAAAGAAAGGTGCAAAATGAGCAATCATCGTGGCAACTTCTTGATTATCTTTTAGGCGTTCTTCATAAAGAGCTTATTGATTTAAGTGACGAGGAAATTGAAGAACTGTTAAATCACATGGAAACAGAAATTCCTTTGACAACCTCGATGCTATTTGCGAGCTTTTATGAAAATATTCAGCAGGAAAAGCAAAGAAATGGATGGGTGTATCGGTTTTCATCACGTGCTACTAAAGGAGATAATAGGGCGTATCCAGTAAGAGAATTCTCGATCATGGCTTATTGCATTTTTAATAATGATTACTGGGAAAGAGAAAAGCTTATTGAAAAAGCATGTAAGTCCTCTGTGTATGCAAATCTCTGGGCTTTTCTAGCAATGCATTTTGTCTGTGCTTTAAGAGCAACGGATATTGAGCGTTTGCCGATGCCGGATCTGCCAGTTCTGGGAAATAAATTCAGAGAGATGATATTAGAAGGGAACATAGAAGATACAGGCTCTTTTGCCAGAGAGATGCAAATTCGGCTTCGCTATAAGCCGATGAAGCCGAGAAAGACGCAAGTGTTTTCAAGTGTACCTGAAATAAAAGTATTTATTCCCACCAGTCTTGAAAAGCCATTAGGAACTATTCTTGCTATTGCTGTGAGCTATTGTAAAGATGGTCAGATGGAAAGTGGTTTTATTAAACCGTCGAGGCGAATTGCGATAATCAGGCGATTTTTTGGTAAGACATTTTCTGATGCTTTGCAGGGAAAAAACTTTGCGAGCAGACGGGCGAATAAAGCATATCTTCAAGGAATTGAAGTGATTGGTGATACGGATGAGGCATCGGCACCAAAGGGATATATGCTGGCTGCTCTTGCCCGTAGCCATAGAGGTGGCATAGGAACACTGCCTGATATAACAGAAGTTTATTTAAAGGATGCTGCATTTTCAGGATATACACCGGAATTCATTGCGAGGGAAATGTTTGAAAGAGGAGTGTTTGGATTTGTGCCACATCTTTTATTAGAAACTTTGGAAGGAAATAATTATAAGGGTCTGTCAGTGGAAGAAAAGACGGCTCTCATAAAAGAAATAGGTATCACTCCATCAGGAATTGAAGAGTTGGTGAGGTTGAATGACAGGTCTCTGATGCAAGCAAGGGAGATCGTGAAGTCAGTGGTGACAGGAAAAGAGGAAATACCAGTTATTCTTCAACGGATTGCTTCTGGAAATGCGGTAGGAAAACAGGACGGAGTCCTTTGCTTGATGATGGCCTGTGGCTATACATGCTGTTATCCGGAAAATTCAGCGTGTGTTGGATGTAGGTATGAAATCCATACGAAATCCATGATGCATCATATGGTCGGTGAATATTCTAGAATGCGTCGTTTATGTGTGGAGAAAGACGGTTGGAGGTATAAAAAGCTTATTGAGAAATCAGTACTTCCACCAATTGGGGAACTACTGAAAACAGTGCGACAGGTGTATCCGAATTCGGATATGGATTTTTATGCAGAGATTATGGAAGGAGGTATGGCAGGGTATGATAGTGGCAGTGAATCAAATGCTGGAAGGGAACTATTCAAGGTATCTGATGATAACAAATATTGATGGTGAAAACCTGAAAAAAGCGGAAGAGATATTTAGCTATTACAGAAAACAGGAAGTGATCCGTGATGGAAGATTTTATGATAATGTCTGGAAAATTAGTGATGAGCGAAGCAGTGTATTGCTAAGATTTGATTTTTCAGAAACTGTGTTTCATGAGAAGGTTGAGCCGTGGTTGGGTTGTACAGCATCCTGTTATCAGGAGGCTGCCAAGGCATATGTGATGTTTCAGATGGGAACGCTCAGTTTGCCTTCTCTTAGGGAAATATCCACATCATTTCGTCAATTGGCGGAAAAAGATTCGGAACAGGCAGTAAAAATGAGAAAAAGTATCACGCATATTGTAGAACTGTTGCAGATTATACCTGGCTATACTGCGGAAAGAGACTGGATAATGGAAGAACTGGAAGAAGCAGCATCTGCCATGCAGACCAGGAGAAAAAAGCAAAGAAAACTTGCAGATTTTCAATCATACTTCAGATTCCATGATGTTCTGAATGAGTATTGGAAGAATGCTGAAAGGGAAGAAAAATTGTATTACTTCCCCATGTATCTTTGGTGGAACCTTACAGCGATACTTCCTCTTAGACCCACTGAGTTTTTGATGATTCCAAGGGACTGTCTTGGAAATAATAACGATGGATATGAAATAACCATTCGGAGAACGAAGCTAAAGGGTGGAAACACTAAACTGACCTATACAATAGAAGGTGATTTCATCAGAAAAAAGTATTCTTTATCAAAACAGCTGGCTGAACAGATTTTGTGGTATCAGTCAGAGACAGAAGAGATGATTCCTTCTCAAATAGATGCTTTGTTTCGAAGAGAAGCAGGCAATAAATATAAGGGCGGGAAGCTGGGTACTTCATTGGAAGCTGCGTATGGATATAGTAATCTAAATTCTGCACTTAAGGTGTTCTTTCATGAAGTGATTGGAGATCATCAGGATATTTCCGCGATTCATCTGGGAGATACAAGGCATATTGCAATGATGAATCTTATTATTTCAGGCGGTTCGCCAGTTATCTGTATGGAGTTGGCGGGGCACGAGGATATTGATATCAGTTCCAATTATTATGCAAATCTTTCAACATTGGTGGAATGCGCGACTTATGAAATGTATCGTAAAACAAGAAAAGGAAATAAAGTTACGTTGAAAGGAAGCACCGATTATTCCATTGTCCCAATAGATGAACTGACCAAAATTGAGGGTGGTTGGTGTAGCTCTATTCACCGAAAAAGACTGGAAGTAGATGATTGTGTTTTTGCGGTCAGTGAAGATGGTGAAATTGGTGTCTGTAACAGCTGTCGGCATTATCGTCCAGAGTTACAGGGGGTGCAGTTGGATTTCTATGATTCGGGTTCAGGAAAGCAGAAAGTAAATGCCAACAGCTGGTTTCTCCTGCATATGGTGGAAGCGGTTAGAAAAGGGATTGGATGCGAAGATGATATCAAAAGAGCAATTCTTAAACTACAGCATAGCTGCAATCACTATACGGAATGTCTTTTGGAATTATATAGGAAGGATAATGGGAAAAATGGCGAGACCAAAGAAAATCAATACAGATGATATGATACAGATTGTGAATGCCTATTTTACAACAGAGGCTGCGGGCAATCCAGACAGACTTAAATGTTCACTGCTAGAAGAATTTGCAGAAAGAAATGGCTATTCGGTTAAGGCATACGATTTCCGACGAGATATAAATGTCAGGAAACACTTGGAAGTATTAAAGCAGATGGTACTGGATGATAATGGTATGCGTATTATTCTGGGTGAATCTTATAAAAATCTGGATGTGAATCGCATATTAAAGGTGAGGCGTGATCCGGATGAGCTTAGAAAGGTTATGGGTGAAATGGATGATTATTGGAAACAGGTCTATGAAAATTCTATAGAGACTACGAAAAAAGCTGCGGAATTCAGAAAAGAGAAAGAATATCTAAAAGTTGAGCTAAAGTCTGTCACGCAAAGGCTGTGTGATTATCAAAAAGATAGTAGTGAGGCTGTTGCAAATAATAAGGCTTTACTTTTGGAAAACCGTTATCTTAGGAAGATGCTCAAAACCTACCTGTACCCAGCACTTGCAAATGAGATATTGCAACAGGATAATCTCATTAAGAATGCAGATAGTAAAGTGACGGAGCATGCAAAAGATAAGCTGATTGATGGCAAGTTTCCGGTAGCTTTGAGGGAAGCGACAGAGGTAGATAGGAAAATTCAAAATCATGAGGAGGTACTTCTGGAAAAGATGTGGAAAGAAATAGAAGGTGTATAAATGGAGAGATGGATTTCAGAGAATTCTGATTTGATGAAACAATGGGACTATGAAAAGAATCTTCCACTGATACCAGAGACGGTTAGAGCGTTTTCAAATAAAAAAGTCTGGTGGAAATGCGCAGAGGGTCATAGCTGGCAGAGTGGCATTAGTAACAGAAGTAATGGGAACGGATGTCCGTATTGCTCAGGGAGAAGAGCAATTGCTGGAATTAATGATTTAGCAACTGTGAACCCAGTTGTTGCAGGTGAGTGGGATTTTGAAAAGAATCAGGGATTGACGCCGGATGCTGTAACAGAGGGTAGTTCTAAGAAAGTTTGGTGGAGATGTGAGAAAGGACACAGTTGGAAAGCAGTTATCTATTCAAGGCGCCAGAAAGGTTGCCCGTATTGTGCAGGCAAAAAAGTTCTTATAGGGTTTAATGATTTAGCTACATTGGAACCAAAGATTGCAAGTGAGTGGGATTATGAAGCAAACAAAGATTTACGCCCGGAACAGGTTACCAGAAAAAGTGGTAGAAAAGTCTGGTGGCGTTGTGAAAGAGGTCATAGTTGGAAGACTGCTGTGATGAATAGGGCATATGGAACTGGCTGTCCATATTGTAGTAGGAAAAGGCTAAGCGTTGGCGAAAATGATGTAAGAACACTGCGTCCAGATTTGGTAACACAATGGGACTTCGAAAAAAATGATGGTCTTACTCCAGAAGGTGTGAGTATATTTGCAAATAAAAAAATCTGGTGGAAATGTGAGAAAGGTCATAGCTGGAGAACAGCAATTGCCAACAGGACAAGTGGAAGAGGCTGCCCATATTGTGGACGGAGGAAAGTAAGCAAAGGTGAAAATGACTTAGCCACAATCAATCCTGAATTACTGGATGAATGGGATTTTGATAAGAACCATAGTTGCAAGCCAGCTGATTTCAGATCGAATTCTACTCGTAAAGTCTGGTGGAAGTGCAAGAAAGGTCATAGCTGGCAGGCAAAAATATACAGTAGAAGTAGCGGTAGTGGTTGTCCCTATTGTGCAGGGCGAGTTCGTATGAAGACAAGTTTTATCAGCTGAGGAGGTGATGGTTTATTATTGTAGAATTGAATATTAGAAAAATTAGAAGGGATTATTGCCATGCGCGCGATAGTCCTTTTTTAGTTGAAACGATTATAACAGGGGGAAATTAAAATAAAGAAAGAAGGAGAAGTAATCAGAAGATGGATTTTGTATTTTGAACATTATTGGACTTATTTGAAATTCAAGTTATGTTTAATAAAAGAAGAAAATGAACAAAACCCCCGTCCAAAAAAATTCTGGTTACG
>JAQUUB010000162.1 GCA_028694115.1 Lachnospiraceae bacterium | reverse complement strand
TAGAGTACCAAAAAGGAAAGACGCAGAATAATCATGGAAAAATATCTGTGAAAAAGTTAGTGGGTCAGAATGCTGGAGTATCAAGTATTGAAGTCACGGATAATAATATCAAACAATTTGAAAAAGTGGCAAAGAAATATAGTGTCGATTTCTCAATTAAAAAGGATAGAACCGTAGATCCGCAAAAGTACATGGTGTTTTTCAAGGGTAGGGATGCAGATGTGATTTCACAGGCATTCAAGGAGTTTGTTAAAGTGAATGAGAAAGTAAAACAGCGCGAATCAGTTAAGCAGAAATTACAGAAACTGGTCAAGGTTGTGGCGCAGAATAAGAACAAAGAACGCTCCAGGGAGAAGGAAAAAGATCGAGGGCAGAGCTTATGATACAAAAAGTAATTGGCGGAATAATAAATGATCTAGGGGCGTTGCCAAAGAAATGTAGAGCAGACTGGAAGAAAGCAGATAAAAAGAAAGTAATTCTGTTAAATCTTCCGTATCTATTAGCGGCATATTTTTGTAATAAGGCAGCATGGGTATATCGAACTTCTAGTGGTAGCAATGCAGCAGACAAGATGATGGCTACTATGACTGGATTAGCAACGATGTTCAAAAACCCGATTCCAAGTTTTCAAATTAGGGATGTGCTGATTGGTGCTATTTGCGCTATAGGACTTAGGCTTATCGTGTATTTTAAAGCAAAGAATGCCAAAAAGTTCAGAAAAGGTGTAGAGTATGGTTCTGCTAGGTGGGGCAATGAAAAGGATATTGAACCTTATGTTGCACCAAAGTTTGAGGATAATATCATTCTGACAGAAAAAGAAAGATTAATGATGTCAGGTAGACCAAAGCAGCCGAAGTTTGCCAGAAATAAAAACATACTAGTAATTGGTGGTTCTGGTTCTGGTAAGACTCGCTTTTTTGTAAAACCGAATTTAATGCAGATGCACAGCTCTTATGTCACGACGGACCCCAAGGGAACATTGCTAATCGAATGTGGAAAAATGTTAGCTCAAAATGGTTATAAAATCAAAGTTCTGAATACCATTAACTTTAAGAAATCCATGAGATATAACCCCTTCGCCTACATTCAAAGCGAAAAGGATATCTTAAAACTCGTCAACACAATCATCGTAAACACAAAGGGAGAGGGACAGCAGTCAACAGAAGATTTCTGGACAAAAGCTGAAAAATTACTGTATCAGGCATACATTGGATACATCTGGTATGAAGCACCTGAGGACGAACAAAACTTTGCAATGCTCATTGATTTTATAGATGCAAGTGAAGCCAGAGAAGACGATGAAAACTTTAAAAATGCAGTGGATTTATTGTTTGAGGAACTGGAAGAAAAGGACCCCAATCACTTTGCTCTAAGGCAATATAAGAAATACAAATTAGCGGCTGGTAAAACAGCTAAGAGTATTTTGATTTCCTGTGGTGCCAGACTTGCACCATTTGATATCAAGGAATTAAGGGAACTAACACTCGTGGATGATTTAGAATTAGATACGCTTGGAGAAAAGAAAACAGCATTATTTGTTATTATCTCTGATACGGATTCGACGTTTAATTTTATTGTATCCATTATGTATTCCCAATTATTTAATCTTCTGTGTAACAAAGCAGATGATGTATATGGAGGCAGATTACCGATTCATGTGAGATGCCTTTTGGATGAGTTCAGCAATATTGGACAGATTCCACAATTTGAGAAGCTGATAGCTACTATTCGTAGTAGGGAAATATCGGCTTCTATTATTTTGCAATCAAAATCGCAGTTAAAGGCAATTTATAAGGATCATGCGGATACCATCGAAGGCAATTGCGATTCCACTCTGTTCCTGGGAGGAAAAGAAAAGACCACACTAAAAGAGTTGGCTGAAATACTGGGTAAAGAGACGATTGACCTTTATAATACCTCGGATACAAGAGGAACGCAGCAATCCTATGGTCTGAATTATCAAAAGACTGGAAAAGATCTGATGAGTCAGGATGAGATTGCAGTCATGGACGGAGGAAAATGTATCATGCAGCTTAGAGGTGTGAGACCTTTTTTCTCAAATAAATATGATATTACGAAGCATGAGCAGTACAAATATCTATCTGACTATGACGAGAAAAATGCGTTTGATATTGAAAAGTACATGAAGAATCTGCACAGAGCCAAGGTAAAAGAAACTGATGTGTTGGAGGATGTATTTGAATCAAAAGAAATAATTGAATAACGAGACTTTTGGACATCATGTCCAGAAGTGAAACTTAAAAACAAATAAAACTAAAAGAAAAAGGAGAGAGGGGTAGACAAAAGAGCTACCCTTCAATATTTTAACTATGGCATTTTTTACAACAGCAGTAACAGGATTAAAGACAGTCGTAACAGCAATCGGAGCAGGTGTAGGTGTATGGGGAGTGATTAACTTACTGGAAGGATATGGTAATGATAACCCTGGTGCGAAATCACAGGGAATCAAACAGCTCATGGCTGGCGGAGGAATTATTATTGTAGCACAGACGGTGATTCCACAGCTTACAACATTATTCTCATAATAAATGAATGGAATCATTGATAAGATTACTGAATTCATAACTGAGATGCTGCAGGGGTGGGTGTTATCCAATCTGGAAACAATGTTTACTGATGTAAATGACAAAGTAGGCACAATAGCAGGAGAGGTAGCAAAGACACCTAGCACATGGAATTCCAGTATTTTCAATATGATTCAGACCCTATCAACCAATGTAATACTGCCCATATCGGGGATGATCATTAGTTTTGTCCTTGTCTATGAGCTGATTACCATGGTAATGGATAAGAACAATATGCATGAATTTGATACATCATTGTTCTTTCGTTTCCTTGGGAAGGCATTTGTGGCGGTTTGGTTTTTAAGCAATACATCGACAATTGTGATGGCACTTTTTGATGTGGGAAGTCATGTAGTCATGCAGGCACAAGCACAAATAACAGGATCTACCAGTCTTGATGTGACAAGTACACTGACAACCATGTTTAATAATCAGATTGCCACTATGGGGATAGGAGAACTGATTCAGCTTGGAATGGAAACCATGATTATCAGCGTATGTATGAAGATCATGTCAGTCCTAATCACCGTCATATTATATGGACGTATGATTGAAATATATCTTTATGTTTCAGTAGCACCGATACCATGTGCAACCGCAACCAATCGGGAGTGGGGATCAATCGGGAATAATTATTTAAAAGGAATTTTAGCTTTAGCATTTCAAGGATTTTTCATTATGGTATGCGTGGCAATTTATGCAATCTTGGTGTCTAGTGTAACGGTTGCAACAAACCTTCACACAGCACTCTGGTCCATCGCTTCTTATACCGTCATTTTATGTTTTAGTTTATTTAAGACAGGAACGCTAGCAAAATCAGTGTTCAATGCACATTAGAAAGGGGGTAACTAATTTTGGCAAATATATCGGTAGCTGTACCGAAGAATTTATCAGGAATCAAGAATAAAATAGCTCTGAATTTAACGAAACGTCAGATGATCTGTTTTAGTGGAGCAGCACTTACCGGTGTTCCGAGTTACTTTCTATTTAAGAATGTAATCGGAGTGCAAGCTGCATCTATTATCATGGTAGCAATCATGGTGCCATTCTTTATTTTTGCAATGTATACAAGAGATGGATTTCCGGCAGAAAAGATATTGTATTTTATGATACGACAGAAGATTTTAGTGCCAGGAATAAGACCATATAAATCAGAAAATCTTTACAGACAGTTAGAGGAGAAAGAAAAACTTAGGGAGGAGGTTAAATACCTTGAAGAAAAAGCAAAAGGAAGCACAAAGAAATCAAAAGAGAAAGCCGGGTTTTAGAAAGAAAAAACCAAAGACAGGTCTTTCTATAAGAGAAAAAGGACGACTGGCAGAATTAATGCGATTATTGAGTGGTAATTCCAGAACCAAAAAGATACCAACCACAGCACAGAAAAGCATTACGTTTGAAAAAATGTATCAGGATGGCATTTGTCAGGTCAAACACAATTATTTTACGAAAATGGTTGAGTTTTATGATATCAATTATGAACTGTTAGAGATAGATGACCAGGGTTATATTTTGGAGGAGTACAGTAAGTTCATCAACTATTTTGATCCAGCTATTAAGTTTGAACTCTTTTTATTTGGAAGACAGGTAAATGAAAAGGTATTAGCAGATCAGTTTAATATTCCAATGCAGCAGGATATCTTCGATGACATTCGTGAGGAATATGCCACTATGTTAAAGAAGCAGTCAGCAAAAGGAAACAATGGTATCTTAAAATCAAAATACATTATTTTTGGTACGGAGTGTAATGGTTTAAAAGAAGCCAGAGCAAAGCTAAAAAACATCGAAAAAGATGTCATTCGAAATTTAAATAACATTGGCACAAATGCTAAGGCACTAGATGGGAAGGAAAGAATTCGTATCCTCTATGAGTATTTTAATCAGGGAACGATGGAACCTTTCCATTTTTCATTTAAAGAATTAGCGGAGTCTGGGAAATCGGTTAAGGACTATATTACACCACCAGGATTTGATTTTCGATATCCAAGTAGATTTCGGTCAGGAGAAATGTATGGTTCTGTATTTTACCTGGATATGATTGCACCAAGAGTTTCCGATGAACTTGTAAAAAAGCTACTGGATATTGATGATAACCTGACCATTTCTATGCATATGCAGACCATGGACCCGGTAAAAGCAATTAAAGAGTTAAAGGGTGCATTAAGCAATATTCAGAAAATGAAGATTGAGGAACAAAAGAAGGCAGTTCGTAGTGGATATGATATGGATATTCTTCCGACAGATATCATCACTTATGAAAAGGATACCATAGATCTTTTGGAAGATTTAAATAGTAGCAATCAGAAAATGATTAAAATGACCTTCCTCATTGCCTGTTATGGAAAGACAAAACAGAAACTTGGAACGATCACACAGAGGGTATCTGGTATCATTCAACAGGCAAATTGTAATCTAAGATGCCTGCAGTATTTACAGGAGCAGGGTCTTATGGCATCTGCCCCAATTGGCTGTAATGAAACGGAGATTGAAAGAAATCTTACCACAAAGAGTACCGCTGTTTTAGTGCCTTTTTGTACACAGGAGTTATTTATGCCATCGCCTGCAATCTATTATGGTTTAAATGAACTTAGCAACAATATGATTATGGCAGATCGAAAGAAACTTCGTACACCAAACGGTGTTATTTTAGGAACACCTGGTTCTGGTAAATCATTTGCTGCCAAACGTGAAATTTTATCCTGTTTTCTTATGACAAGAGACGATATTGTCATCTGTGATCCGGAGGGTGAGTATTTCCCACTGGTACAGGCACTAAAAGGACAGGTAGCACGTCTTGCAACGAACTCTAAGGATTTTTTAAATCCAATGGATATTCAACTTAGCCATAGAGGTGATAAGGAAGCATTGAAATTAAAAAGTGATTTTATCATTACCCTCTGTGATTTGATTGCCGGTGGCAAGGATGGACTTGAAAATGACGAAAAAGGTATTATTGATGAATGTATCCATCCTATCTATGATATTTATTTTGCAAATCCGATTCCAGAAAATATGCCAATTCTCGAAGATTTATATAATGCATTACTAGCGCATAAGAATAAAAAAGCAGAACGCATCGCCAACAGTTTAGTTTTGTATGTGCATGGATCGCAGAATTACTTTAATCATAGAACAAATGTGGATTCACAAAATCGTATCATGTGCTTTGATATCAGAGACTTAGGGAATCAGTTAAAAGAACTGGGGATGTTGATTGTTCAGGATGCAGTTTGGAATAGAGTATCCCAAAACAGAGAACGTAAGATTGCGACTAGATATTACTGTGATGAATTCCATCTTTTACTACGAGAACATCAGACTGCGGTATATTCTGTAGAAATCTGGAAGAGATTCCGTAAATGGGGTGGTATTCCAACTGCGTTAACGCAAAACGTAGGTGATTTTTTAAAGTCTGAGGAAATTGAAGGTATTTTAGGAAATAGTGATTTTGTGTATTTGCTCAATCAGAATGCAAAAGATCAGCATATCTTAGCGGACAAGTTAGGATTGTCGGATAAACAGTTAGAGCATGTAACAAACTCTGACCAAGGTTGTGGATTGTTACTCTTTGATAATGTAGTCATTCCATTTGTTGATAAATATCCAACAGATACCAAGACCTATGCGATTATGAATACCAAACCAGAGGAAGCCGCCCAAAAGGAAGAGGAGAAATAGTTCATGGCAAAGAACGAAAGCGAAAAGACATCCGATACGTTTCATTCCGATGCCAATCGTTTTACCCGGGGTACTGGTTCTGAATTTGTAGGAAGTAAAAAGCTTGATCGTTTGGACCACAAAGCCAAAAAATCGGATAAAAAGGTAGAAAAGGCAAAGCAGAAAATTCCTAAGAAAACGGAATATACTTTTAAGCGTGTATTGGATGAAGAAACAGGCCAGGGGAAATATGTTATAGCTGCAATCGAAAAAAATAAACCGTTGAAAAGGGCAGGACTTACCAAACATGCAGCACAGCGGTTAGGACATGAAAGCAGAAATACAGTGCATGGGAAAATTTCGGAATTGGAAAAAGAAAATTCTGCGGTAGAGGGTGCTCATAAGACAGAACAAAAAGTAGAGGATGTGTATGGTTTTGTAAAAAGGCATCATAAGAGTAAGCATGAACGCACGTTACAAAAAGTAGCAAAACTGGAAAACAAACAGTTCAAGGCAGATGTAAATTTTAGATATCAGAAGTTTTTGGAAGAAAATCCAGAGATGAAAAAGAAGCATATGCAGAAACTATTTCAGAAAAAACGTATTAAGAAAGAGTATACCAAAGCGAAACGAGCAGGAGCGGCAACAAAGTCAGCAAAGCAGGCAGTTCAAAAAACAGCATCCAAAGCCACAGCAGTTGCAAAAAAATTACAGGAGATCTTAGCACAGCATGCTTCCCTAATTGTAACAATAGGGATATTTGCAATTTTACTGATAATGATTATGACCGCTGTTTCATCTTGTGGTGCGATGTTTGTAAATACCGTATCAACAACGATGGCAGGCAGTTACATCAGCAAACCAGCAGAGCTTGATGCAGTAGATGCTTACTTTACAAAAAGCGAAATGGATCTTCAAGACCAGATTGATGCGATAGAAAGTGATTATCCTGGATATGATGAATATTCCTATAACATTGGAGCAATCGGGCACAATCC
>JAQUUB010000008.1 GCA_028694115.1 Lachnospiraceae bacterium | reverse complement strand
GTTTTAGCAAATACAAAAAAGTAAAAATACACCATGAAAATCTGACAAAATGACAAACCCGCCAGCCAGTATATTTACTGGTCCGACGGGTTTTTTTATACTTGTTAAACTGCAAAAGTCAGGATATCACATCAATTGGTAAAAGTAAATAAATAAATATCTTATATGGAAAAACATTGAAATAGTTTAATATTCTACTAAGATATGGTATAATGTAAGGAAATTTGTGGCATTTGATGTGAAAAGAAAAACAGTTTTAATGGAAATGAGAAGAGGACAGATCATATGGAAAACAATCAGCCCAAGACCAAGCTAAAGTATACAGTGATGTTAGTACCAAATAATGCACATCGAATAAAACAATTTCAAATATCCTTTGATTTTGTTTTATTTCTATCTATTTTATTATTTGCATTACTTTTTGCAGGGGTAACCTATGTGACATATTCAGCATCTTATGTGGAAACAATGGAGGATAAGATTGTTGAAAAGGATAAAGAGTTAAAAAATATTTCAGATGAGAATATCGTATTACAAGCAAATATTGAAGAGTTAAATAATAGTTTAAAAGAGGCGAAGCTTACCATCGATGCAAAGAATTCCGCAAAGGAACAATTAGATGAGGAGGCAAGCAAATTGTATATTCCAAGTGGTTTTCCAATGGATGGAACAGTTGCACTACCTTCTGAATACAGCGAAGACACACAGTATGTTGTTTTTCAGGCTTCGGAAGGAACAAAAATAGTAGCTTCTGGGGATGGAACAATTATTTCTGTTACTTCGAATGCAAATTATGGATATGAAGTTCAAGTTGATCATGGAAATGGATATACTTCCTATTATTTTAATGAATCGGAACCAATTGTATCTGAGGGAGATAAAGTAATCCGTGGGACATCCTTATTTATAATTAATTCTGATGATCAGAAATTGATTTATCAAATTACATTTAATAATCAATATATTGATCCTATGTCAGTTATTGAGATTAAGGGCTAAATGTGAAATGTGAAAAGAGTTTCTAAGAAGCATAAAACTGCTTCTAAGAAACTCTATGTTTCACATCTGAAGTCGCAAGCGACTTCTTCATTGATTATTAGTGCCGCTTGTAGCGACTTCTTCTCGCTAGCATTGAGTTGATTGTAGCAGGATGAAAGGTAGAAATAAACATAAGCATGCAGATAGGATAATATGAAACAAAATGGAGAAAATAAAAATAAAATGATATAAGCATAGATAAAGGAAAGGACGATATAATGGAACGCGAAAATGTGTGGAGATCCTATACAAAAAAGCAATTAACGGAGTTAGAAGAACTTTGTAATAACTATAAAGAATTTTTAGATTTTGGAAAGACAGAAAGAGAATGTATTGCATTTTCTGAGAGCGTTGCGAAAAGTGCCGGATATAAAAATCTGGCTGATGTAATTAGAAAAGGTCAAAAGGTCAAAACAGGAGATAAACTTTATGCGACATGGATGAAAAAATCGATTGCACTTTTTCATATTGGTAAAAAACCTTTAGAACAAGGAATCAATATTCTGGGTGCACACGTGGATTCGCCTCGACTTGATATAAAGCAAAATCCTTTATATGAAGATGGGGGATTTGCATATTTAGATACTCACTATTATGGAGGAATTAAAAAATATCAATGGGTCACAATACCATTAGCTATTCATGGTGTGGTTGCTAAAACTGATGGGTCTGTCATAAATATTGAAATTGGCGAAAAGGACACAGATCCGGTTTTCTGTATTACGGATTTACTCGTACATCTTTCGGGCGAACAGCTAGAGAAGAAGGCGAATAAAGTAATTGAGGGAGAACAACTTGATATTTTATTTGGAAGCAGACCTATCAAGGGAAAAGAAAAAGAAGAAGTAAAAGATGGTATTTTAAAAATATTAAAAGATACTTATCAGCTAGAGGAAGAAGATTTTCTTTCAGCAGAGTTAGAAGTGGTGCCAGCTGGCAAGTCCAGAGATTCCGGATTGGATCGGAGTATGATCATGGGATATGGACAGGATGATCGCGTTTGTGCATATACATCCTTAGTTGCTATGCTTGGTATTAAAAGTGTTGAGAAGACAGCTTGTTGTTTGTTAGTAGACAAAGAAGAAATTGGAAGCGTAGGAGCAACGGGGATGCAATCTCATTTTTTTGAGAATATGGTGGCAGAATTAATTGACCGATGCGGTCAATATTCGGAACTTTCTTTAAAAAGATGTCTTGCAAATTCAAGAATGCTGTCATCAGATGTAAGTGCTGCATATGACCCATCTTTTGCAAGCTGTTTTGATAAAAAAAATGCTGCATTTTTCGGAAGAGGAATTGTATTTAATAAATATACTGGTTCAAGGGGAAAATCGGGATCTAATGATGCGAATGCAGAATATTTTGGTGTAATCAGAAAGATTTTGCAAGATAAGAAAGTTGCTTATCAGACAGCAGAATTAGGAAAAGTTGATATAGGCGGTGGTGGAACTATAGCTTATATTCTTTCTTTGTATGGTATGGAGGTAATTGACTGCGGTGTTGCAGTTCTAAATATGCATGCACCCTGGGAAATAACAAGTAAAGCAGATATTTATGAAGCAAAAAGGGGATATGAGGCATTTCTTTTAGAAGCATAAAGTGTTCGATTTCCTAGGGTAAGGGTGAAGGTATGGAAAAAAAGAGATTAACGATTGGGCTTATAGTAGCAAATTTGGAGGATGTTTTTAGTAATCAAGTCTGTAAGGGTGCAGTGCCAGCTGCAGAGGAAATTGATGCCAATTTAGTTATTTTTCCCGGTAAATATATTGATTCTAATATCATTCAGGATAAAGGCGTGGAATATGAATATCAGCATAATACGTTGTTTTCCTATGCAATGAAGGAGAATGTAGATTTAATTGTTGCATGTATGGGTGATTCAGCAATGACACTTTCACAAAGTAAGAAAGAAGAAATGCTGAAAACATACACAGGGATTCCCATTCTTACAATTGCATCAAGGGTAGGGGGACATGATTTTGTTTCGTTTGACAATGAGACTGGTCTTAGAGAAGGAATCGAATATCTAATCAAATCTCTGGGAAAACAAAAAATTGGTTTTGTCGCTGGTCCATTAACAAATGAAGATGCAGATGCAAGATTAGACGTTTATAAAAGAGTACTACAAGAGAATAATATTCCGATAGAGGAACGTAAAATTGTTCATGGAAATTTTACTTACTGGAGTGAGGATGCTGTTAGAAAATTACTTGATGATAATGATGATTTAGAAGCTGTAGTTTTTTCAAATGACCATATGGCAGTAGCTGGATACAATGTTTTTAGAGAACGAGGAATTGAAGTTGGAAAAGATATTTCTGTGATCGGTTTTGATGACTCGGAATTCGCTATTCGTATGACCCCTAATTTATCCACTGTTCGTGCAGATGCAGAAGAACTTGGTTATCGTGCTATTAAAGAGGGATATGCAATTTTGTGCGGAGAGAAAAAACGCAATCCCTATATTAATTCTAAATTCATCTTAAGAAATTCTTGCCAGGAAGGACCAAGTGATGCGGGAGAATTAGAGAAACTGATCGGTCGAAAATTTTCATCTGAGGATAATTTTGATGAAATAGTAAAAGGAATCAATTCCTTTTTATTTGATCAATTTGAAGGTGATAAAAAAATACAATCTATTAAGAATGAATTAGCACAGGTATTAGAATTAGTTGTTGATATTTTTATTACGGAAAAAGAGGATATTTCAAAAACAGAAGATTTAAGAAGATATTTTTACGAACTTTTGAATGAGAATATATTAATTCATACAGAATTAGATAAAGCCTTTCACATAATGGATATCTTCTATAATATTCTTTTTTCTAAAATCAAGAGAGAAGATAAGAAAATTCTTTTATCATCAGTATTTGCAGAGGGCTATCGAAAAATTGCATACAAGATGGCAGCTACTTCTTTAAATTATCAATCTACATTGCAAGATTTAAATAATATAACGAATACAATTACTAGAGATATGATTAGTTTTGACAAGGGAGAGAATGAAAGCTATGGAGTCATTCTTGAGAAAATGAAATTATTGAATATTGAAAGTAGTTATTTATATATGTTTGAAAAGCCTATCAAACACCAGAGAAATCAAATATGGAAAGCTCCTGAATATACCTATTTAAAAACTTACCAGCGCGGAGAAGATGTATTTATTCAACCAGAAAAGGCTCAAAAAATGAAGACAAACAATATTTTTCATAATGCGTATTTACCTAGAAACCGTCGGTATACTTTAGTATTGTCCACTCTTTTTTCCAATGATGAACAGTTTGGATTATTCTTATGTGAATATCGACCAGAATACTATCATTATGTTGAAAAACTTACATATCAAATCAGTGCAGCCATTAAAGTAATCTATCTGCTACAAACGCGCGATAAAATGGTAGAAAAACTAGAAGAGAGCTTTTTGAAAATTAAAGAAAGTAACAAAAAGCTTGATACCATATCAAAATCAGATGAACTTACGGGTTTGTTAAACCGAAGGGGTTTTTTACGTAATGCAGAACAAATGATAACTGCTCAGGAAAATCAAGGAAAATGTGCAGTTGTTTTTTATGCTGATATGGACAATTTAAAAATAATTAATGATAGCTTTGGACATGATGATGGAGATTTTGCTTTAGAAAATATTGGTGAAATTCTTAAGAATTCATTTCGTTCAAATGATATTATTGGACGTATTGGTGGGGATGAATTTGCTGCAATCATGATATTAGAACATGGAAATAATATTGATTCTGTAAAAATGCGTATTAAGGATATTTCAGATGACCTAAATGAGAGATGTGCAAAACCATATTATATTAGACTTACAGTGGGTACTTATGAGTTTATATGTAATAATGATATCCAAATACAAGATGTGCTTGAAAAAGCAGATGTTAATCTTTACGAAGAAAAGCGCCATAAAGATAGAAATGTACTGAAAAGATAAACAAACTTATATAAAGTGGGGATTGTATATGGGTCAAAGAAAAACGATAGGACTATTTGTAGCAAATGTAGAAGATGTTTTTTGTAATTCAATTTGTCGTGGAGCTTATATGGCAGCAGAAGAAAAAAATATAAATCTTATTATCTTTCCTGGAAAATATCTTCGCCGATATGAAGAAGATGATATTAAAATGTTATATGAGTACCAATATAACACTTTGTTCTCTTATTGCTATCCTGAGAGTATTGATGGTTTAGTATCATGCGTAGGTAGTATTTGCAGTCAGGCACATTTTGAAGTGAAAGATAAATTTCTAAAGAATACGAATGGGGTTCCAATTCTATCGGTTGCATCTAAGGAATCTGGATATTCTAGCATTCAGTATGATAATATTACAGGTATTAAAGAAGGTATTGATTATTTAATTACAGTACAGGGATTACGTAAAATTGGTTTGATAGCTGGTACCATTACAAATGAAGATGCAGAAGAACGCTTGGAGGCATATAAAGAATCACTTATTGAACATGGGATTGCTGTTGATGATCAATTAATTGTTCATGGTGATTTTACAAAAGAATGCACAGAAAAAGTAGAACTATTATTAAATCGTAATCCGGATATAGAGGCAATCGTTTGTGCGAACGACGACACTGCTAAGGGTGTTTATGAGACATTGAGTAAAAGAGGTATTCGAGTAGGAAAAGATATTGCTGTACTTGGATTTGATGATGTACCTGATAGTGTTAAGATGAATCCACCACTCGCTACGGTACGTGCAGATGCATCTGATTTAGGATATGAAGCAGTCTGTACAATTTTAGAAATGTTAGAAAGTAAGAAACAGATACATAAAATTTTGAAAACAAAATTTATTAAAAGAGAATCCGTAGGATTTAAATCCTTTGATATGCACGAATTAATTGGAAAATTTGAAGATGAAGTAGAGAATTCGATTGATGTGAAAGCCATATGTGATAATGTTACTGAGTTTGTATTTCGGGATATTAACCATGATTATCAGGCTGAGTGTCAAAGGAAAGTACTTTGGACTTTTTTTCAAAAACTTCTTTCCAGATATTTCGATAATATTATAAAGAGAAATTCCACAGACGATCTTTATACTTATTTTGACAATATGGTAGAACGTGGTGTTATGTTATATGTAGATTCTAGAAAAATTTTTCAAGTATTTTATACCATATATCAGATATTCTGCGAAAGAAATAAGATATTAACGCAGCGATTAGAACTCCACACGCTTCAAGAAAAATTTGAACAAAAAGTTGTTGAATGGATGAGTATAGAGCTCGTTATTTCTGAAAAACAGCATTTTGAAATGTATCATATAACGAATCGGATTACCAGAGACATTTTGATGTTTAGTGATGAGACAGAACAAAGCTATGCAAATGCTCTCGAAAAAGTAGATACACTAGATATTAAAAACAGTTATCTCTATGTATGGGAAAAGCCCGTGGAACATAATCGTGACATGACATGGATTCCACCCGAAAATATATTATTAAAGGCATATCAGAAAGGAAATCAGGTCTTTTCGATACCAAGGACAGACCAAAAAATATCTACGCATCAGATGTGTGATAATCCTTTTTTTGAGAGAGAGGATCGATTTACCTATCTTGTTCTGGATGTCTATGATCAAAATCTTCAATATGGTCTTTATATATGCGATATTAAATATGATTATTTACACTACGTTGAATATTTGACATATCAGTTGAGTCTGGCTGTTCGTACACTTAATCATTTCCAGTTGCAGCGAAGTACGCAAAAAAAGTTAGAAGAGAGCTTAGAGCGCTTACAGGCTCATAATATTGAATTAGGTACGATTTCAAAAATGGATGAGTTGACGGGAATCTATAATCGTCGTGGTTTCTATCAGTATGCAGAAGAATTATTGAATCGAAGTGATAATGAAGGGAAAATATTCCTGGTTTGCTATGCAGATATGGACAAACTAAAGACGATAAATGATACATATGGACATGATGAGGGAGATTTCGCAATTCGGTGTTGTGCAGATATTTTAAAAGAAGCTTGCGTTGGAAATGCAATTGTTGGCCGAATCGGTGGTGATGAATTTGCTGTGATTTTGAGATTCGATAGTGCCGATAAAATCAAGCAATTGCGTAAACGAATCGATGGTATTACAAAACTTGTTAATGAGAAGCATCAGAAACCTTTTGAAGTACAGCTATCAATTGGCATGAGAGAATTTGAGTACCGAAAAGGTATTGAGTTAAAGGCAATGATTGATGAAGCAGATGAATTGTTATATATTGAGAAAAAGAACAGGTGAAAATCATCCTGCTCCTTTATGTGGAGCAGGTTCCCGATTGGGATAAAGTAATTAACAAAGCATAATACATTTAGGAGGAAACGCATGAAAGAAAAGAAAGAAGATTTGAAAGCTGAATCGGTAACGTTACCGATAACGTTACCGATAACAAAAACAAGTAAAAAGATTAGAGAAAAAAGGCAAGGAAAGTTAATTTATCATTTAATGTTAGGCTTTGCAGTCCCAGTAATTTTAATGATTATTCTAGGAATTACGTCCTATCATCAAGCATCATCAAGTGTTATGAAAAAGTATGAAGAATCCGCAACTTCTACAGTTGCCGCTATGAGTAAATATTGTGAGAGTCTTTGTTATAATGTAGAATCAAGAGTTAATGAGCAAATAGTAAGCGATGATTTTATTAAGTATTATACAAAGTTCTATAAGAAATCTTCATCGGAAAGTCAGCCATATTTTCGAAGTATAAAAGAAAGCATTGCGAATATGAAAGGAACTGTAAGCTATATCTGTAATGTACATGTATTTGCGCAAGGTGGACAGCCCATTACAACGACAACAACTTTGATACCAGACACTACTTATAGTGAATTTATGAAACAAGAAGGTGTAATATTACAAGACACATCTGTAAAATCGACATGGATGGGAAATCGAAAATTCCTAAATCCTATTTTAAAATTAACAGATGAAGATTATGGAATATCTTATGTAAGAAAGTTTGCAATGGGTAATGGATTCCTGATTGTAGATGTGCAATTAGATACAATCAAGGAAATGCTAGGGGAAATTAATGTTGAGAATAGGAGTATTTCTGCATTAACGACTAAGGATGGCAGGGTTATCTATAGCAAAGACAACATGGATGAGTCTTTATTAGAGGAATCTTTTTATCAGAATAGTATAGGTCGAAAAGCTAATAGTAGTTATGTTAAATATCAGGGGGAAGAATATTTATACGTTTATTCTCCAATAGGAGAAACTGGGATGATGCTTTGCAACCTTATTCCAAAGAGTGTAATTTTAACGGAAGTTTCGAGTATGAAATCTATGATTCTAATATTAGTTATCATAGCATGCATTCTCGCTGCTGGTGTAGGATATTTAATTGCACTTGGAATTAGTAAAATATTATCTAAAATCACAAAATCCCTGAAAAAAGTTTCAGAAGGTGATTTTACAGTTAATATTCATACAAATAGAAATGATGAATTTAAATTATTAACTGACAGTATCGAACATACGATTACCAATATTTCAGTTTTATTAACAGAAATGAAGGGATTTGGAGGTGAGGTTTTAGGGTCGGCGGAAGATGTTACGAAAACCTCAGCAGAAATATCAAAAACCATGAAAGAGATAAATATTGCAATTGGAGACGTTTCAAAAGGAGCAGTAATTCAAGCCGAAGAAACAGATAATAGTTTACATAAAATGATGGATTTTTCAGAACAAATTAATGAAATTTGCCAAAATACAAGAAACATGGAAAAACAAGCAGATAATGCAATTGGAAAGATTGAAAAAGGTAGATACATTGTAGAAGAATTAAATGAAAAGGCTACCGAAACTACAAAACTAACGGAGATTCTTCTTAAAAATATTGATGATGTAAGAAATCAAAGTAAAAATATAGGTATGATTGTGGATACAATTAATGGAATTGCAAAACAGACAAATCTATTATCCTTA
Organism: Lachnospiraceae bacterium; assembly: GCA_028694115.1. The sequence continues at coordinate 114,813 of JAQUUB010000008.1, read as the reverse complement.
AATGCATCCATTGAGGCTGCTAGAGCTGGGAATGCGGGAAAAGGATTTTCTGTCGTTGCAGAAGAAATCAGGAATCTGGCAGATCAATCAATGACAGCTGGAAATCAGATTAAGAATATTATTGAAAATATTCAAATAACAATGAATCGTACTGGAGATTCTGCAAATAATGCAAAAATAAATATTGTTTCACAGGCAAAAGCTCTTGGTGGTACGGTAGAATCTTTTGAAGAAATCAATCAATATGTACAAAAACTTGTAAATGATTTACGTAAAGTAATAATTGAAATGGGACAAATAGGAAAACAAAAAGAAGAAGTGCTTGATTCTATTCGAAATATTTCTGCTATATCTGAGGAGGCTGCTGCATCTACTGAAGAGGTAACATCTATTATTAATGAACAAATGAATTCTGTAATGGCGCTGAATAGAGAAGCAGAAATCATGAAGAATCAAGTGAAAGAATTGGAACAATCAATGACCAACTTTGTTGTAAAGGAATAAAAGATTGAGCTCTTAGGAATAGTTAATCCCACCCAAATTTTTTTGGCATTTTGGGTGGGATATTAATTTTTTTTATTTTGCTGCTTCTTTTGCAAAATCAGTAGTTACGAGTTCAGCATATGGAGCACGCTTATCTAATTCACCAGCAGATTCTAAAATATTTTGAAGTAGTTCGAAGCTGCTTTCTTCAAAGACTAAGTTCTGTTTCCATGTATCCTGTTCATAATAGCGGTTTACAATTGTCACAATGGTTTCATAATCTGTTTCAGCAAACTGAGGTTGAATGATGATTGAAATTTCCTCAGGAGTATGCGATGCTACATAATCCATACCTTTTTGGAGTCCTTTGGTAAAAGATGTGATTACATCATTATTCTCTTCTATAAAGCTTTTCTTTGCACAAAATGCTGTATAGGGAACATAACCTGAGTCAACTCCAAGTGAAGCCACTATATAGCCATCCCCCTTGGTTTCAAGGGCAGTGGCACCTGGCTCAAATTCTACGGTGAAATCACCTTGACCTCCAGAGAATGCTGCAGCTGTGGAACCAAAATCAATGGATTGATCGATGGACAAATCAGCTTTTGGATCTAGTCCATTATTTTTTAAAATGTATTCAAATACCATTTCGGGCATACCGCCAGCGCGGCCACCTAATACTTGTTTGCCCTTTAACATACTCCAATCGAAGCTCTCCATAGGCTCACGAGCAACAAGGAAATTACCAGCACGTTGTGTTAGCTGTGCAAAGTTTACTGCATAATCTTGTGCACCGCCAAGATAAGTATAAATAGAAGCTTCTGCACCCATGAAACCGATATCTGCTTCGCCAGAAAGTAAAGCTGTCATTGTTTTATCTGCACCGTATCCTGTTACAAGCTCAACATCAAGTCCTTCTTCAGCAAAATAGCCACTTTCTATTGCTACATACATGGGAGCATAGAAGATGGAGTGAGCTACTTCATTAAGTACTACCTTAGTTGATCCTTTTGTACTCTTGGTTTTGCTTTGATATTGGCATCCAATTAATGATAGGACTACAAGTATCAAAATAAGAGTCAGTGATAAAATTTTCTTTTTCATAAAGCCCTCCTAAAATATTAGTACTGTAGTATATGTATTAATTACGTAAATGTTTCTATTTACTTTAGGACTTTAGTATGTTAAAATTTAAGCATATTACAGTAGGAAAGTTAGTAATGAAAGGAGAATGAATTTGAATAAGAAATTACGTACTGATGCGGTAGATAGTTTATTTGAAGCCATTCTTAGTTTGAGAGATAAGGAAGAGTGCTATATTTTCTTTGAAGATTTGGCAACCATAAATGAGTTATTATCTTTATCTCAGAGATTCGAAGTGGCGGGAATGTTAAGAGAACACAAGACATATTTAGAAATAGCAGAGAAAACTGGAGCCTCAACTGCTACGATTAGCAGAGTAAATCGTTCATTGAATTATGGAAATGATGGCTACGAAATGGTATTTGAAAGAATGGATAAATAAGATAGCAGGTCAGAATGACCTGCTATTTTTTCTTTTTATTGGTGGTATCTCGATTTGGCAATAAATCAATCAGTTTCTCAATCATTAATTTTTTTACATAAACATCAAAGCTCAACATACAAATAAAAGAATAGTAATGTAAATAATCTGCTTCATCACCCGATGCATCTTCAAATGTTTTTGTTGCAATATTGAACTTTGAGACAATATCTTTTGCTAAAACCCGAACTTGATCCTTTTCCAGACTAAATACTTCATTATAGATTTGTTCTAGAGGAATAGTGGAATTTTTTTCAAAGCTTGATTCCGTAATGGGATCTAGAAGTTTATCAATATCACCAATTGATAAAATATTTTTAAAATAGTAAATAAATATCAAAAGAAGAACATGCTCTTTGCTGTATTTTTTTTTGATAGGTGGAGGTAGCAAATCGTTCTTAGCGTAATTATTAATCATTGTTTTTGTAAGTATTTTATCTTCTTCATGACGTTTTGTATTTCCAAGTTGTTGTTCAATAAAAGTAGTAACCTGGTCCATATAAAGGTCAATGTTTGGAATGTCCTCTGGTTTTATATAATTAATTCGATCTAGACTTTTTAAAATACTATTTAACATATCGTTTGGATCCAATGTCATATGAATACCTATCTGCATGATTCGAGCATGCAAATCATGCTTTTGCATGATTAAAAATCAATAGTTGAACACGTTATTTGTTCAACTGTCTCTCATATTCATTATATAGTTTTTAAAACTACTTTACAAGGGGTAAGTAATGAGAAAAAAGTGGAATAGTTCATGGAATAAAAAAATATAATATGGTAGATGAGTTTGGAAAAATATGGTAAAATAAACGAGTAGTAGAACTATAAACTATCATAGTATGGTTTTTGGATGTGGGGGATGGTATGAGGAGAGGTAGATGTAAGTGTATCATTTTTACAATAGTGATATTGATCGTATCAATTTTTCTTATAAAATTTACGGCAAAGGCAGAAGAAGCAATAAATACTTCTGATTCATCTAAAATAAGTCCATTAAATGGGAATAGTATACAATACAATGTGAATTTCTATAAAAACTTAGTTCTTATTTCAGCGAATCAAGTACCAAAAGGTGGAGCCATTGCACCTCCCATCTTGGAGAATTTTTCAACGAGTAAGGGTGATTATACATTTGTAGGCTGGGCGACTGTGAATAAAGAATATGAAATAATTTATCTATTAACTGCTGAGGATTTTAAAAATATCCAATGTGATTATGAGCTACATGCTGTTTTTTCTGTGAAATCAGTAGAAGAAGAAAACGGAGGTGCCGTTGAAAAAAAGAAAAAAGATACGTCTAGATCGGATGATGAAGAAGATGAAGAAGATGAAGAAGATGAATCTAATGTAGTGATAGTTACATCAACGCAGATACCTATTCTCAATCAGTCACTTCCAGTTGTGATAAACCCAGTAATCCTCCCTACGAAAATGAAGATGAAAAACAAGCAATGGAAAGAGGAAAAACAAGCAAAAGAAAATGAGGAAGAAAAACAAAATAAACAAGAGAAAGAAAGTGTAAACATTGATAAGACGCAAAAAGCCACTGATGAAATAGATAATAGTAAAATAAAAATGCAATCGGTATCAGAAGATGAAGGTGGCGTTACTATTATTAAAGATGAGTCGGTGCCGCTAATGCCGGATGATGATAAAAGTGGTTGGATCTGGTTTTGGGTCACTTTTGCTTTTTGTGAATTTCTAATAATAGTTGGATATAAATATAATGAAACAAAAAATAAGAATAAGAGAGACAAAAAGGATTTATAGGAACATGAATATCAGAAAGAGAACTATTTTCGTTATAGCTTCGATTCTTATTACTACTCTAGTAACGAACTCTGTTCAAGCATTAGATGGAGATAGTGAATTAAATGAGTGGGAAAAAGTAACCCCATATGAAATAGGCGAAGAACACACGGTAAGTACCAATGCAGTCTCAAAAGAAATAAGTGAAAACCTATCTACAAATATGGTTATAGAGGAGCTGGGAACAGCTCCTGTTTGCTATGATATTTGTTATCAGGAGAATAAATCCGTAATAGAGAAGGAGTATTCTGATACGGAAGTAAGTACGGGAAGTTCAATAAATTTATCAAAAAGTGGAGATTTGTCAATTTTGAAGCCCTCCCAAAAACAAATCAGTCAGATGAGTCAATCAGTAACAAATGCAACAGCAAGATTTAGTCAGTACCCAGGAACAGTCAATCCCTATTCTCTTGGCACTTTATGTGATGGATATTTAGAAAGCGCATTAAGTTATGTAAACTACATACGATATTTAGCTGGACTCAATAAACTGGAATTAAATAGTAATTTAAACACAAGTGCCCAATATGGGGCTGTGGTTTTGGCAGCAAACAATATACTTACGCATACTCCTTCGCAACCAGCTGGGATGAATGATACTTTTTATAAGAGGGGTTATGATGCTGCCGGAAGCTCCAATATTTATTCAAGATCAGGGACAACAGAGGCTTTTGCACCTATGGTGTTAAAACGTTCCATAGATTCTTATATGAAGGATAATAATAGTAGTAGTAATCTAATGATAATGGGACATCGGCGGTGGGTGTTGTATCCATATAATGTGCAGACAGGATTTGGGCAGGCAGATAGTTCAAGTGGGAAGTGCATGGCTGTCATGAAGGTAATGATTGGATCATGCGATAAGGCATCAGATGATCCTGAAGGAGCTCAGGCATCAAAAGAGGTAGATTATGAATTTATTTCATGGCCTGCTTCTGGTAATTTTCCTACAGAAATGTTTGATGTTCAGACACCATGGACGATTACTCTGAATCCAGCTTATTATCTAACACCTGTAATAAAGGAATTAAAAGTAACCGTTAAGAGAATAGAGGATGGAAAAGAATGGGTTCTTACAAGTGCAGATGCAAATTCCAATCCGGACAATACCGATAAGTATTTAGCTGTAAATACAAAATATACAGGTATTAACAACTGTATTATTTTTCATTTAGGATCTCAATTTGATCAATCCGGTTATCAGGGAATCTATCAAGTTACAGTGGAAGGAATTAAAAATAAAATTAGTGGTGGTACAAGCTTATCATACCAGATTAATTTTTTTAAAACAGAAAGTCCGAATGACGAAGAGGGAGAGACAAATAATTATAATCCAGCTCCCTCACAAGAAATAGTCATTCAGCCAGTAAAAAATAGATATGAAGTTACTTTTCATCCTGAAAATGGAGAAAAAGATTATTTAGTTACTGGAATCGAAGAGGGGAGCACCTTAGAAATGCCAGATACGCCAATCTATGAAAATCACGATTTTCAAGGGTGGTATGGGAAAGAAGAGGAACAATATACGTTGTTGTTTGACGATACCGTAGGGATTATAAAAAATTATCAAATCTATGCAAGATGGAAAGAGAAAGAAGATAAAACAGAGGGAAAATATAACGCAGAAAATTTCAATGTTAGTAAGATAAAGCAGCAAGAATATACGGGACAAAAAATTTATCCAGATATCACAGTCAAAAGTGAAAAGACAATACTTGTACGAAATAGAGATTATAGAATCCGATATCAAAATAATAAGGATGCAGGCACGGGAATCATCATAATTCAGGGGATAGGGGAATATAAAGGGAGTAAAACAACAGATTTTATAATCGCACCAAGAAAAATAAGCATGGTAGATATCTGGTATGAAGATCAAAGCGCGACGGGGTATCAATTAACTCCGAAAATACATAGTAAAGATAGTTATGGTACTCTAATTGAGGGAAAAGATTATAGCGCAGAGGTTTATTCAGGAAACTTAAAAAGAGCTGGTAAGGTAACCATGCTGCTAACCGGAAAAAGTAATTATAGGGGAAGTGTAAAAAAAACGTTTACAATCTATGCAAATTCAACACAGTTAATAGGTAAATTAAGTGTTGGAATCGATGTAAAAAATGATCCGGCTTATCAGAAAGATATGGGAGGGTATCTCTATAACGGAAGTGCAATAAAGCCCAAAATCTGTGTCTCAACATTAGATGGAGAAATTCTAACAACTAAATATTACAATGTAGCCTACAAAAATAATAAAAATGCGGGACTTGGAATTATTATAGTAACTGGGAAAAAGCCATATAAGGGTTCACTAAAGCTTTATTTTACGATAGAAAAGAAAAATATTGAGGATGATAATATTATAATTACTGATAACATAAAAAAGGAATTTACAGGGAGCTATATAAATCCGAAAGTGAATATTACAAATCAAATTCCGATTCTAGGAACTACAAAAGTAAAAAAAGTAAAGTTGAGGAAAAAAAATGATTATAAAGTGTACTTTAGTGATAATTACCATCAGGGTATTGCATCAATTACCATAATCGGATCCAATAACTATACAGGGGCCAGGAGCATGCAATTTCAAATTGAACCCAAGACAATAGAAAAAGGAATTACAGTAAAAGGGATTGGAAAATACAAGTTTCAGGGAGAACCAGTCAGGCCTGCAATAGAATTAAAATATAAGAACTATTGTATGAAAGAAGAGAGGGATTATAGTTACATAATTAGCAATAATGAAGCACCAGGTAAGGGAATTATTAAAATAATAGGAAAAGGTGATTTTAAGGGGTCACTTTTGAAGTATTTTGTGATAAAATAGAATATCAAGGAAACTTAAATCTGAAATTGTAAATTGGAGGAGAATAATTATGGCAGGTATTTTAACAAAATTTAAGGATATTATGTCCGCAAACGTAAACGCATTACTAGAAAAGGCAGAGGATCCAGAAAAGATGATCGATCAGTATCTTCGTAATCTGGAAAGCGATCTTGGAAATGTAAAGGCAGAAACAGCTGCTGTTATGGCAACTCAGACGCAGGCAAAAAGAAAATTAGATGAATGTAATGCAGAAATAGAAAAAATGACTACTTATGCGAAAAAGGCAATTGAATCAGGTAACGATAATGATGCTCGTTCGTTTTTAGAAAAAAATCATCATTAACACAGAATCAGGCAAGTCTGCAACAGGCTTATGATCTTGCATCTGCAAATGCAGAACGCATGAAGGAAATGCATGACAAATTAACAAAAGATATTCAGGAATTAAACGGTAAGAGAGATACCATTAAGTCAAAACTTGCAGTTGCAAAGACACAAGAGAAATTGAATAAAATGGAATCTGGAATGTCACAGGCAGGCAGTAATATGGCGGCATTTGAACGTATGGAGAGTAAAGTAGACACAATGTTAGATAAAGCCAATGCGATGGCAGAGTTAAATAAATCCGGTAATCAAGATACAATCAAAGATTTAGAGTCAAAGTATAATGAGGGATTAAGTAACACTGCAGTTGATGATGAATTGGCAAAATTAAAAGCTGAGATGGGTTTATAAGAAGAGAAAAATAGTGGAGGAAATTTTTATGGGATTATTTAGTAACCAGTTTTCCAATGTGGTGGAATGGGAAGAATATCGTGAAGATGTCCTGTTTTGGAAATGGACCAATAATGAGATTAAAAAGGGTAGTAAATTGATTATACGTCCTGGACAGGATGCAATCTTTTTATTTAATGGAAAAGTAGAAGGAGTCTTTCAGGATGAAGGAAGCTTTGATATTGAATCAGAAATCGTTCCTTTTCTATCGACATTAAAAGGATTCAAATTTGGATTTAATTCAGGAATGAGAGCAGAGGTACTCTTCATAAATACAAAAGAAATGCTTGTAAAATGGGGTACTAAAAATGCAATTAATATTAAGGCAGCAGGCTTACCAGGGGGAATGCCAATCCGGGCATTTGGTACATTTAACTGTAAAGTATCTGATTATGCAGTTCTTGTAGAGAAAATCGCTGGTATCAAGAATCAGTTCACCGTTGAAGAAGTACAAGAACGTGTCGTATCCATGCTAGATCAATTATTAATGAAGTGGATTGCAAATGAAGGAAAGGATATGTTTAACCTTCAGGCAAATGCTATGGAAATTTCCAAAGGAATAGAAACAGACTTAGACATGGAAATGTGTAAGCTGGGTATTGGCATTACAGGCATGGCCATTCAGAGCTTTTCCTATCCTGAGGAAATTAAGAAAATGCAGGAGAAGGCAGCATCTCAGGCTATGGTAGGAGATATTAATAAATATCAGCAGATTGCAATGGCAGATGGCATGAGTAATCCGGGTCATGGTGGCAGCGTAGCGGGTGATATGGTAGGGATTCAGATGGGAATGGCAATGGGACAGCAGATGGTAAACCAGATGACAAACCAGATGACAAACCAGGCAACAGGAAATCAAGCTGCAGCGCCAGCACAGAATACGAGTGGTGTGATTCCTAAATTCTGTCCTGAGTGTGGAACTGCTACAAATGGAGGCAAATTCTGTTCAAACTGTGGATATAAACTTGCATAGAAAAAGATTTATATGAGTAACTGAAAGCAGGCATAAATAAAATGGGTACAAATAGAAATCTGGAAGTTGGAGTAATCTGATGATAGGTGATATCTGTACCCTTATATTTTTACAGGACAATGAACGATTAAAACAGATGTAACAAGATGAGGAAAAACAATGAGTATACATGATACACTGAACAGTAAGCAGCAGGAAGCAGTCCTTCAGGTAGAAGGTCCACTCCTGATATTAGCCGGCGCAGGCTCAGGTAAGACACGAGTGCTTACTCATAGAACCGCATATTTAATTGAGGAAATAGGAGTAAATCCATGGAATATTATGGCCATTACTTTTACAAATAAAGCAGCAAAAGAAATGAGAGAACGAATTGACCATATGGTTGGAATAGGTGCCCATGATATCTGGGTATCGACGTTTCACTCTACCTGTATGCAAATCATGTTTCGCCATGCAGAAAAATTAGGTTACAATCAAAATTTTGAAATCTGCGATGCAACGGATCAGAAATCAATCATAAAAGATGTATGCAAGAGATTAAATGTAGATACGAAGATGTATAAAGAAAAAATGCTCTTAAATGCGATTTCTTCTGCAAAGGATGAATTAATCTCACCAGAAGAATTCCGACAGAGTGCAGTAGGAGATTATCGAAAAGAAAAAATTGCACAAGTCTATTCCGAATATCAAAGAACTTTAAAAAGAAATAATTCTTTTGATTTTGATGATTTAATCATGAAAACAGTAGAATTGTTTAAAATAGATACGGAAGTATTAAACTATTATCAAGAACGCTTTCGATACATTATGGTGGATGAATACCAGGACACGAATACGGCGCAGTTCCAACTCATTCATTTGCTTGCTGGAAAATATCGCAATCTATGCGTGGTAGGAGATGATGACCAGTCCATCTACAAATTTCGTGGAGCCAATATTTATAATATTCTTAATTTTGAAAAGTATTACCCTGATGCAAAAGTAATTAAATTGGAACAAAATTACCGCTCCACACAGACGATTCTGGATGCTGCCAATGAAGTAATAAGCAATAATAAGGGACGTAAGGTAAAATCACTATGGACAGAATCTGGGGAAGGGAAAAAAATACATTTCAGACAGCTTGATACTGCACAAGGAGAAGCAATGTATATTGCGGAAGATATCAAAAAGAAGGTGCAGGAAGGTGGAATGCGTTATGGAGATTGTGCAATCTTAATTCGTACGAATGTACAAAGTAAAGATTTCGAAGATGCTTTTCGATTATTCCAGATTGATTATGATTTAGTAAAAGGATTAAAATTCTGGGATACCAAAGTAATCAAGGATTTAACTTCTTATTTGATTACGGTTGCCAGTGGAAAAAATGATTTACGTACAGCAAGAATTATTAATTTACCAAAGCGAGGGATTGGAGCGACCAGCATAGGAAAAGTCCAGGAATATGCGATGAAGAGGGAGATTAGCCTATATGAATCTTGCGAATTTGCAGATGACATACCAGGGCTTGGAAAGGCAGCAGAAAAAATAAAAGGATTTGATTATTTGATTCAATCGCTTCGTAGTAAAATGAAATATCTAGGACTAGCAGAACTTCTGGATGCCATTGTAGATGATACCGAATATATGGACTATCTGGAGGGAGAAGCAGATAATCAGGAAAAATTTGCAGAAATGAAAGAATATATCGCGAAACTTCGGGAGACACTGACCGTATATGAAGAAGAAACAGAGGAACCAGATTTAATGGAGTTTATGCGTCTAAATGGAGTAGAAGGTTCGTCTCTTGATAAGTCTATGGATGGAGCTCAAACGGGGATTACCAGCCTGACGGATGAGGAAGAAAGAGAACGTAAAGAACGAAAAGTATTAATTATGACGATGCATAATGCTAAGGGACTTGAGTTTCCCCATGTCTATCTGGCAGGTATGGAAGATGGTCTATTTCCAAGTTATATGACCATCACTGGTGATGACCCTGCAGAAATGGAGGAGGAGAGGAGACTTTGCTATGTAGGTATTACAAGAGCAAAAGAAGATTTGACCATTACGTGTGCAAGGCAAAGGATGATTAATGGAGAAACAAGATACGCAGCAACCTCCCGGTTCATTAAGGAAATTCCATTTGGATTGCTGGATATGAAAATCCCCTCCACGAAAATGCGTTTATCAGATGAACCAGATCCCTCTACTTATCAAAAGGCAAAAGAGACGTTCAATTCAAAACCGTTTCCATTTAAAAAGCCTGTTGCAATCAAGCAAACGATTACACCGCAGAATCCCTATGCAAAAACAATGATTCAAAGAGGTTCGGATATGGGGATGAGTGAAGGGTTGTCATATAAGGTAGGTGACCGTGTTTCACATATTAAATTTGGTCAGGGAGAGGTTAAAAATATCGTTAGTGGTGGAAGAGATTATGAAGTGACAGTTGATTTTGAACAGGCAGGAGTAAAGAAAATGTTCGCTTCCTTTGCAAAATTGAAGAAAATAGAATAAGAAGAGAGGTTCTGCTTTGCTATAGGAAAGAAGTATGATACAATAATAACAGATTTTAGATTAGAAAGGTGGTTTTTGTGATGTGTGATAAATATAATAGAATAGAAGAATTATTAAGTTCCGCAAAGAATGGTTCCGCAGAAATCTTTGATAAAATGAAGAAGAAAGATATTATGAAATATGCGAAAGCCAGCGATATTTTGGATGCATTAAAATTAAATCAACTAATGGGTAAAAAAGAAGAAGAGAAGAAAACACATCCAGTAGTCATCACTCTTGCAATTATCGGTGCTGTGGCAGCGGTAGCAGCAATCGCTTATGGAGTATACTGCTATTTTACTCCAGATTATATGGATGATTTTGAAGATGATTATAATGATGACTTCGATGATGATTATTTCGAAGATGAAGAAGACGAAAGTAAATAAGATTGTTTAAAAGTAATGAGAACCCACTAAGGAAATCCATGGGTTCTTATTTATTTTGAAGATATTGAAACGGAGGAACCAATGAAAAAAGGACAGGTATTGGAAGGCATCGTAGAGAAAGTAACATTTCCCAATAAAGGATATGTAGCAACAGAGGAAGGAAGGGTGATTGTAAAAAATACAATTCCTGGACAGAAAGTACGATGTTCTATTAATAAACTTAGAAAAGGAAAAGGAGAAGGAAGAATTCTAGAGATTCTTGAGAAATCTCCCTTAGAGATGGACTCTCCCTGTCCTCATTTTGGAATCTGTGGTGGATGTACCTATCAAACACTGCCATATGTAGAGCAATTAAAGATTAAAAAGACACAGGTTTATGAATTATTAGCGGAAGTTTTTGAAGGAAAAGAACATATGGTGAAAGATCCATGGTTTGAAGGAATCAAAGGTAGCCCGGTACAATATGCTTATCGCAACAAAATGGAGTTTTCTTTCGGCGATGAAATTAAAGATGGTCCCTTATCACTTGGAATGCACAAAAGAGGAAGCTTCTATGATGTTATAACTGTTTCTGAGTGTCAAATTGTGGATGAAGACTATCGTTTGATATTGACATGCGTGTCAGATTATTTCAAGTGTTTGCCATATAAGTTTTATCATAAAATGACACATCGTGGATATCTACGTCACTTACTCGTTAGAAAAGCTGTAAAAACAGGAGAAATTTTAATTGACCTTGTTACGACAACGCAAGAAAGCCCTGATTTGCAGCCACTGGTACAAGCGATTTTAAACCTCCCCCTCAAGGGAACCATTGCGGGAATTCTCAATACATTAAATAACAGGGAAGCAGATGTCGTTCAAAATGATGAAACCGTAATTCTTTATGGAGTTGACCATATCTATGAGGAAATCCTGGGACTTCGCTTTAAAATCACCCCTTTTTCATTCTTCCAGACCAATAGCTTAGGTGCAGAAGTCCTTTATGAAACAGCCAGAGACTTTATCGGAGACTTATGCAAAGGAACAGAGGGGCATCCAGATAAGATTATTTATGATCTCTATAGTGGAACGGGAACGATTGCTCAAATGATGGCACCTGTAGCATCCAAAGTAATTGGCGTAGAAATCGTAGAAGAAGCAGTAGAAGCAGCAAAACTGAATGCAGAGCTCAATGGTTTACATAACTGTGAGTTTCTCGCAGGAGATGTCTTAAAGGTTCTTGATACAATAGAAGAGAAGCCAGACTTCATCATTCTGGACCCACCTCGTGATGGCATCCACCCGAAGGCAATAACCAAGATCATAGAATATGGTGTTGACAGAATTGTTTATATCTCCTGCAAACCAACAAGTCTTGCAAGAGATTTAGAAGTATTCCTAGAGAACGGATATGGAGTAGAGAGAGTCTGCGCGGTAGATATGTTTCCGGGGACGGGGCATGTTGAGACGGTTGTTCTACTGACGAAATGTGCTTCTAATACGAAAAATTAAGGTTTGTCCATAACATATAGTGGTTTTGACCCTGAAAAGGGCAAAAAATGGTATGAAATTGAAGGAGCAATCTATGGATAATGAATGGTATAAAGGGACAACTGAATCAGATACAAATGGAACAAAGCAAAGCAATACAGCCATAAAGGAACATTATGGTTTTATGACAGCAACAGCAATGATTATTGGTATTGTAATTGGATCTGGAATCTTTTTTAAGAGCGATGATATTTTATCGTATACAGGCGGAAATGTGTGGCTTGGTGTATTGGTTTTTTGTATTGGTGCATGGGGAATTATTTTTGGAAGTCTTACAATAACGGAATTATCTACACGAACCTCTAAAAATGGTGGAATTGTAGGATACTTTGAAGCTTTTATATCAGAGAAAATCGCATGTGGGTTTGGCTGGTTTCAGACATTTGTGTATTTTCCGACCTTGATTGTGGTATTAGCATGGGTATCAGGAATTTATACCTGTTCTTTGTTTGGAATTGCAAATACATTGGAAATGCAGTCTATGTTGGGATTTTTGTATTTACTGTTCTTTTATGGGATAAATTTAATTTCGGCTAAAATTGGTGGATATTTTCAAAATGCTACTACGTTGATAAAGCTAATTCCTTTGCTTGTCATTGCAATTGTAGGATTTTTTTGGGGGGAACCACATCCGGCATTGGAGGAAGGTGTAAAATTTGTTACCCCCCAAAATGTAGGATTTGCTTGGCTTGCAGCACTGGTTCCAATTGCTTATTCATTTGATGGTTGGATTGTTGCAACCAATATAACAAATGAGGTGAAAAATCCAAAGAAAAATATGACATTGGCGTTAATCTGTGGGCCAATCGTCGTGCTGGGGGTCTATTTGACTTTTTTTCTTGGGCTTACAAAAATATTGGGTGTAAATTATATTTTATCGACTAAAGATCAGGCGATTAATAAAGTGGGGGAACTGTTGCTTGGAACATACGGAACAAAAATCATTTTGATTTTCATTGTCATTTCTGTTTTAGGAGTGGTAAATGGCCTGATTTTGGGCGGAATACGGATGCCACAGGCATTGGCAAGTAAGAATATGATACCAGCGGCAAAGAAGATAAGTGTTCTTCATAAACGTTTGCAATTATCGGTACCATCTCTTCGAATTAGCTTTTTTACATCGCTTATTTGGTTTGTGATTCATTATATAACACAAAAGTTTAATCTGCTTCAAGGTGGGGATATCAGTGAAATTGCAATTGTATTTAGTTATGCATGTTATATCATACTTTATATAAAAGTTATGAAAATGAAAAAATCCGGAGATATAAAAGGAATTTTCCGGGGATTTATATGTCCTATTTTTGCAATAGCAGGAGCAGCAATCATATTTGTTGGAGGGTTTATCAGAAATCCGTTTTATGTAAGTATATTTATTGCATTTTGTGCCTTAGTCTTTGCTTTGGGACACAGGTATTTTAAAAAAATAACATAGAAAAGAATTAAGCTTAAAAATCGATAAAGGTCAGTTGTACGTTGACCATTTACCCGATTTCGTTATTTCTAGATATTCATATATTCCTAAAGACTATAAAGATTTGATAAATCTTGAACAACATCTTAATACTTATAAAAAAGTCGAAGAGACCGCTTATTTTCAAGCTTTTGAAAATGAGTGGTCTCTTTTTTCGCGTGTCTATTATGATAATCAGGATTAGAATAATTTTTGGATTAACATAACAGCAACAATTCTCAAACAAAAAAGGAACATTTTGTAGGTATGATAAAGCTATAAAGAGAAGCAAAGAAATAAATAGACAGTGAATTACCAATATAAAAACTAAAATTAATAATTGGAGGAAAAAACAATGAAAGCACAAGGAAAGAATATTGTAGTAACTGGTGGAGGAAATGGAGTAGCATTAAAGGAGAAGCTTTCATCTTTAATGCTTTTTTGTAAAGATAGAAGAAGTGTTCAACAAAGAAGAACGCCACATGTGGAGAAATGTGTTAAAAAGGGTGAAATAAATAATATTAAATGGTTAATACTATTAATGTAATAAAATAACTTATAAGGAGCTTAATAGAGTGTGTATGTGGAAACGTTTGCCAAATCATATTGGCATTATTCCAGATGGTAATAGAAGATGGGCACAAAGAAATGGTTTAAATAAAGAAGATGGTTATGATTATGGTATAAAGCCAGGATTTGAACTTTACAAAGAATGTGTAGAATTAGGTATAAAAGAAATTACTTTTTACGGTTTTACTCAGGATAATACAAAGCGACCAGCTGTCCAAACAAAAGCTTTTCAACAAGCGTGTGTTAATTCTGTATTAGAACTCCGAGAATATGATGCAAATCTTTTAATAGTTGGCAACACGGGCTCTCCATTATTTCCAAAGGAATTAATGCCTTATACAAAACGTACTTCATTTGGCAAAGGTCTTATTAATGTTAATTTCCTAGTAAATTATGGATGGAACTGGGATCTGAACTATTCAATTAATACAAGTAAAAAAAATGAAGACAATATTAGCAGTAGGATTGCATCTTCAGATATCTCAAGAATTGATTTAATTATTCGTTGGGGTGGACGCAGACGATTAAGTGGGTTTCTACCAATCCAGTCTATATACGCCGATTTCTATGTTCTAGATGATATGTGGCCAGACTTTAAATTGGAACATTTATATGAATCCTTAGAATGGTATCAGAATCAGGATGTCACGTTGGGTGGATAGTTCTATAGTGGCTGAAATTCTTGTTTTGTAGAATCCAGCCACTTACTTTTTATCAAATATAACTTAAAAGTAAAAGATTAAGCGATTACTTTACTTAGAAATACAGTTGACTCATTTTACGGTAATTTATTTCCTGTGGAAATATAGATTTGATACCATTCTTCCTTTGTCAGATAGATATCAGAGGCCTTACAGATTTCCTCCAAGCGGTTTTGATTCATTGTTCCAATTACCGGCTGCATATTAGCAGGATGCCGAAGGAGCCAGGCAATTGCAATTGTTGTATTTGTAACATGATATTTTTCTGCGATTTGATTTACGGTTTTATTAAGCTCAGGGAACTTATTATTATCCAGGAATACTCCCTCAAAGAAGCCATACTGGAACGGAGACCAGGGCTGAATGGTAATGTCATGAACTCTGCAATAATCAAGAATACTTCCATCACGATCGATTGCATTATCGGTAAGCATATTCACCTCGAGTCCATTACCAATCATGGTTGCATTGGTGATACTTAGCTGTAACTGATTTGCTATGATTGGTTGTTTTACAAACTTTTGCAAAAGCATAATCTGCATCGGCTTTTGATTCGATACACCAAAGTGACGAACCTTACCGGATGTCTCAAGTTCATCAAATGCTGCTGCTACTTCCTCGGGCTCAACTAAAGCATCCGGTCTGTGTAGTAATAGTACATCCAGATAATCAGTCTTTAATCTTTTTAAGATCCCGTCAACAGAAGTTAAAATATGTTCTTTTGAAAAATCAAACATGCCGGGGCGTATACCACATTTAGACTGAAGGATGATATTTTCACGAACCTGAGGTGACATATGAATTGCATCTGCAAAAATCCTCTCACATTCGCCTCCGCCATATATATCTGCATGGTCGAAGAAATTAGCGCCCAACTCCAATGATTTCTGTACAAATGCTTCAGCCTTCTGAGGATCAATACTATTAATTCTCATACAGCCAACAGCAATATTTGGTACCTGAAGACTACTGTTACCAAGATTAATTTTTTTCATGTTTTATCTTCCTTTCTCTTATCTCACACCATATACCTATCGGTAGGAGGCTTCATAAATCGCAATACAATCTTCGAGAGATACCGGAGCAGGATCTACTTCAAATAAGCCACCCATGGTCTCATATGCATTTTTTGCTAAGGTAGGAATCTCTTCCTTGTTAATGCCATAATCAGACATCTTAAGTTCATGAACATTACATGCCTTTTGTAAATTGACCAGTGCCTCTACAAAATCTATTGGATCATTCGCGTTATCTATACCCATAGCTTTCGCCATATTGATCATACGAGCATTACATACTTGCTTTTTCGCAAAGAAGGTAAAGTACTCCTTACTGATCATGATAAGACCGGCGCCATGTGGTAATTCAGGATGATAGGCACTCATTGCATGTTCAAGCGAATGTTCGGAGGTACATCCGGAAGTGGATTCTACCATACCCGCAAGTGTATTCCCGAGTGCAACCTTTTCTCTTGCATCAAGATTGGAGCCATCCTTCACTGCATCCGGAAGATTTTTTGCTAACAGTTCGATTGCTTTCAAACTGTAGAGATCGCTCATCGTATTGGCAGTGATATTAATATATCCCTCGGTACTATGGAACAAAGCATCAAAGCCCTGAAAAGCAGTTAAATGAGGAGGAACTGTTAACATTAATTCTGGATCAACTACGGATAATACGGGGAAGGTTTTGGAATAACCAAAACCAATCTTTTCATTCGTGTCATCCTTGGTAATAACGGTCCAGGGATCAGCTTCAGTACCGGTACCAGCTGTGGTTGTAATTGCTACAATCGGTAGAGGATCGTTTGGTACAGGAAGAGCTTTTCCGCTGCCCCCTCCTACATAATCCCAGTAGTCACCTTCATTTGTTGCCATCACAGCGATGGATTTCGCTGCATCTATACTGCTGCCTCCACCTAATCCTACTACAAAATCACATTTCTCCTGCTTTGCCAGTGCAGCACCTTCCATGACATGGCTTTTTATCGGGTTCGGTAATATTTTATCAAAAACAATGGATTGAACACCGCCTAAACGAAGTTGTTCTTCCACTTTTTGCAAGTATCCATTTGCTCTCATTGATTTACCGGAAGAAATAACAATTATGGCTTTTTTCCCTGGTAAAGACTCCTTGTGGAGTTCGTTTAACTTTCCTTTACCGAATAGTATTTTTGTTGGAACGAAATAATTAAAATTCATAGTTCAATACCCCTTTCAATCTTTGTCTAAATCAACTATATTACTTAGAGTTAACTCAAAGTCAAGTAATTGTTGAAAAATTTCTAAACTATGTTAATATGTTAGTAAAATGTCAAAATGTTTAAAACACATATCATATGAATAGAATGATTGAGGGAGAATGATGTATACAATCAAACAAATTTCAGAAAAAACAAATTTAACAGAGCATACCATTAGATATTATGACAGAGAAGGACTTATACCATTAATCACAAGAACAAAAAGTGGTATCCGCCAATTCTCTGAAGATGATTTGGAGTGGATTAACCTAATCTGCTGTTTAAGGAATTCCGGTATGCCTTTACAGGAAATTAAAGAATTTATGCAACTGTGTCTTAAGGGTAAGGATTCTTTAGAGGAGAGAAGAGAGTTGTTGATAAGGCACCGAACAAGAATTCAGGAACAAATGGCGAATTTAGATAATAGTCTTAATATTGTTAATTTTAAAATTGAACACTATAAGGAAATAGGAATATTCCATATCGATAAGAATTAGTATAAAAGAATGCGGTAAAGGTGAGTGGAGTTCTAAAAATAATTCTTGACTGAACGTTCTAGAAATGTTATTTTATGAATACAAGGAGGAATTTCCATGGGACGCAGTAAAGAATTTGAAGAAAATACAGTTTTACAGAAAGCAATGGAATTATTCTGGCAGCAGGGATATGAAAAAACCTCTATGAGTGACCTTGTGGAACATATGGGTATTCACAGAAAAAGCATTTATGACACATTTGGTGATAAGCATTCGTTATATTTAAAGGTAATTGAGCGCTATGGTGAATTTAGTACAGCCAAATTTAAGGCCGAAACACTTAGAGCAAAAACGTCATATCAGGCCCTACAGTATATCTTTGATTATATTATTGAAGAAAGTGAGGATAAGCATTATGGATGCCTTTTTGTGAATGCTGCTACCGAGTTTGGACCTTGGGATCAAGAGGTTTTAAAGAAGACGGAAGATGCATTTAATCAGGCAGAAAATTTTATTACAGAAATTATAAAGCAAGGCCAGGAAAAAGGAGAATTATCCATAAAATATGATAGTGTACTTTTAGGAGAAATTTTACACAATGCTCTTTTAGGTTTACGTGTGCTTGTAAAAACATCAGCTAATAAAGAAAAAATGCATAGTATTGCTAATTTTTTTCTTGATTTAATAACTGAATAAATTTTTTTGCACAAACTAGAACGACCGTTCTAAAAAGAAAGTGATAGTATTTTAAACAAAGAGTATGGAGGTATATATTATGAAAGCAGCGCAAATTACAAAATATTCAAAAAGAATTGCAGTGGAAGTTAATGATATCCCAATTCCTGAAATTGGTGACAATGAAGTTTTAGTTAAGGTTAAAGTTGCAGCAGTCAATCCTTTGGAAATGCTTATTATAACAGGTAGTGTAAAACTGATTCAGGACTATGAATTTCCATTGACGATTGGTAATGAACTGACAGGTGTGATTGAAAAAACAGGTAAAAAGGTTAAAGGTTTTCAAGTAGGAGATGCAATATACTCGCGCTTGCCACTAGCAAAAATAGGTGCTTTTGCCGAATATGCTGCAATTGATGTAGATGCTATCGGACATTTGCCAGCTAATCTTGATTTTGTGACGGGGGCGGCTGCACCATTAACGGGATTGACTGCTTATCAGGGGTTACATGAAGAATTAGAAGCCAAAGCTTTAGAAACTGTTTTTATTCCAGGAGGCTCGGGGTCATTTGGACAAATGGCCATTCCGATTGCCAAGGCAATGGGACTTAAGGTGATTGTTAGTGGAAATCCCCAAGCACGTGAGCGGACAATCGAGATAGGTGCAGACCAATATATCGACTACACAACAGAAAATTATTGGGAATTACTTAGCAACATAGATTATGTGATTGACGCTCTAGGACCAGATGAATTTGACCATGAACTTTCAATTCTTAAACAGGGAGGCAGGCTTCTTTCTCTTCGTACCGGTCCTAACAAGCGTTTTGCAGTAGATCATAAAATTTTTGGTTGGAAACAAAAGCTCTTTGCTATTGCTGGGTCTAAATATGATAATAAAGCAAAGAAAAAAGGTGTTCAATATCGCTTCATTTTTGTTCGAAGTGACGGAGCACAATTAGAAAAGATTAAGAAAATCATTGAAGATCATGAGATTGTACCTGCTGTTGACCCTACAGAATTTCATATTGAAGACATTAATAAAGCACTAAATTTTGTAGCGCAAGGACATACAAAAGGGAAAGTTCTCATTAAATTTTAAAAAAGTGAGGTAGAAAGTATGAAACTTAATATTCCAGTAGAGGAAACGATTAAAAAGAGAGTTAGTACAAGAACTTATAATCCAAAACGACTTTCGAAAATTGATAAAGAAAAATTAGTGAATGAGATAAGTCAGTTAATGAATCCGTTTGGAGAAAATGTTCGAGTTCATCTTATTGAAAAGGATACAGTATTAAATGGAGAAAAGCTAGGAACCTACGGAGTGATAAAGGGTGCCAATACATTTTTAGGTGTAACGACTGATAAAACAGAGTTAGGACTTGTAGCAGCTGGATATCAGTTTGAAAATCTTGTACTGATTGCTACTAATATGGGTCTTGCCACCGTATGGCTTGCCGCTACTTTTAGTAGACAACAATTCGAAAAAGCGATGGACATACAAGAAGATGAACTATTTCCTGCAATTTCCCCGATTGGATATGCAACTGATAAAAAGAGCATTACAGAAAGCCTGATGAGGAAAACAATGAAGTCGGATAAACGGAAGCCATGGGAGGAAATTTTCTTTCAGGATTCTTTTGGAAATGTACTTTCAAGAAAAGATGCAAAGGAGTATGTTAGTCCATTGGAGATGCTTCGTCTGGCGCCCTCTGCTACCAATGCACAACCTTGGAGAGTAGTAAAAAAACAAGGCTCATATCATTTTTTTGAGACACATAAAAATAATGCAAGCGAAGATGAAAAAATGATTAAAAAAGTGGATCTTGGAATTGCTTTAAGCCATTTCCATCAGACAGCCTTAGAACATGGATTAGCAGGACACTTTGAAAAACAGGAGGATATAAAAATAGATATTCCAGAAAATACAAATTATATAATATCATGGAAGACAGAAAATAAGTAATACTATGGAATTGACCGATGTGTTACCGGATGATAAACTTACTAAGTATCTTACCATGATGGCTATACATAGGAGACTAGAATATGAGAAAAAAAACGGAATATTCGGCAGTTTATCATCTGGATGATCAATCTATTGATAGGATGAGTGAAAAAACAAGGGAACTATTCGATGAAATGGGTCTTAAGACGAAAACTATTTTGAGACTGAGGTTAAGCGCTGAGGATGTTATGGGGGTTTGGTCCAGAGAACTTGGTACTGAAGCAGAGTGTATCTATACAAGTGGATCTATAATGGGGCGTTCCTATATACAGCTTAAAGTAAAGGGGAAATCTATTAATCCGAACGAATATGAGGATGAATTGCTTCAGGACGTTTCGAATGGTTCTTCAATTATGTCTGCAGTAGGTCTTTTGGCAGAATATAAATATGAGAGTGGATATAACATTCTAAAACTAAGCGAGCCTATAAGTATGACATCGCAACTTCTAGTAATGTTAGCATCTATTACTTTTGCAGTATTACTTGGCATGCTGATGAGACGTGTTTCTCCTCAATTCTGCAGTAGTATGTCTGTACTTATTATTACGCCTGTATTTGATACATTGATGAATTTATTGAGTTCGATAGCGGGTCCATTGATTTTTCTTGCGGTGTTTTCCGGTATCTGTGGAATAGGGGATGTTTCAGCATTAGGGAAGATTGGCAAAAGATTGGTAAGCAGGTTTGTTATTATGACATACATTTCTTTGGGACTGGCTTTGGTAATGATTATCTGGTTTTTTCCTGTTGCAAGAAGTTCTGAACAGATGGGGAGTAGTTCCTTTGAACAGCTGCTACAACTTATGTTATCAATGATTCCTTCTAATGTAGTAGAACCTTTTAGCACAGGAAATGCCCTCCAGATAATTTTCATGGCAATTTCCATTGGTATAGGTGCACTTATGCTTGGGAATTCTGTATCTGAGCTGATTAAAATTATAAAACAGATTGATATTATCGTTCAATTTCTTATGATAGCAATCGGTAAACTGATTCCTTTTTTTGTTTTTATTAGTGTATTTCAACTTGTTATATCTAAGGATTTATCAAATTTATCAAGTATGTTGCAACAGGTTGTGATGTGTGTAGCAGTCTCTTTTGTCATTATCATGCTTTATGCCCTATATATAAGTATTCGGTATAAGAAGAAGCTATTTACATTTATCAAAGAGCTTATGCCAACATTCATAGTGGCACTTACAACAGCATCGTCAGTAGCGGCTTTTAGTGTGAATACGGAGTGCTGTGAAAAGAAATTGGGAATGGATAAGAAATTTGTAAATTTTGGTATTCCATTGGGACAGGTAATATATATGCCAATTGGAGCAGTCATGTTTTTTGTTGCATCGTTATGTATAGGGCAAAGCTTTGGAGTGACAATTACACCTCTTTTTATATTGATATCGATTTTTATTAGTGGAGTGCTGGCTATTGCAACACCGCCAATTCCGGGTGGCGCTCTTTCCTGTTATACGATTCTGTTCACACAGTTAGGAATTCCAGCGGAGGGGATAGTGCTGGCTATTAGTATTGATCTGATGATGGACTATTTTATTACTGCCTGCAATATAGCATGTCTTCAGGAAGAAATGTATATAGATGCCCAGAAACTGCAACTGATTTCAAAAAAATAAATGGTATATGTCAGACAAATTTTTTCACTCTAAAATCTTACATATGTAATAAAATTGTCGAAAGGATGAGTGTGATGGAGGATTTGAAATGGTTGCTTAAGAAATGTGGATTCCCGATTTTGGTAATATTGATTGCAGTAATAGCAGGGGTGATTTATTGGGGAAAACTACATACAGAAGAATCTTCCGCAGAGGAAACGAAAAGCTCGGAGGAAGCAGCAGTAGATCAATGGGAAAAAGGCTATGACCTTCCTGTGGATGAGCAGGAAAGGGAAGAGGCTGAGATTGACTGCAAAAACATGATGGAACTTATTTTTGATAGTTATGAATATGCGGACAAAGGAGAGGCATCCAATGTCGTTCTGAATGATGAAACAGTTCTTAAAATGCAGAAGAAAGTAAAGGAAACGGGATGTCCGGTCACCACGATAGTAACGTATTCTAACATGGAAAATCATGAAAGCGTTGACAGCTTCCTTGAAAATTGCATGGAAGGAAAAAGTGGTTCTGTAGTAGTTTTTGAGATACCTGATGACGGTGGAATAGGGAGAATGAAATTTATTTTTGATGGAACGGATATGTATGTTGTAAGCACAAGAGGTGTGTGGAATGATAATAACAAGCCGGGAGTGTCGTACAGTTCTTATACCAGAATCAAAGAGTGGGAATATACGGATAAGGGGTGGTTCTGTTATGAGTTGTGCGTACCAGAACCACCGGAAGTTAGTGAAATCATGGATGGAAGCTGCCTGATCAGAGTAAAGCCAATGACGGAGGAACAGCGTGAGATGTCCCAAAGATGTGTACGAGGTCTTGGATATCAAGGGAATAACATTCTGTGTTCCAATTGGGATACCGACCATATGGAAAAACTAGATTACAATGGGATGTATGAATATCTGTATGAAATGAAATATCAGGAAAAGTTCAATTCTGAGGATTATCCAAATGGAATACCAAAAGAGGAATTTGAAAGCCTGATTATAGAGTACCTTCTGGTAACAGCAGAGCAGATACGGGAATATGCGGTATTTGATGAGGAAAACCAGACTTATGTTTGGGCGAGGCTTGGATGCTTTAACTATGCGCCGACTTTCTTTGGAACTTCTTTACCGGAGGTTATTGATATCAAAGAAAATGAAGATGGGACGGTCACGTTAACGGTGGAGGCCGTATGCGATATGGTCATTTGTGATAATGCTGTTATAACCCATGAACTGACGGTACGGTTTGCAGAAGATGGCAGTTTTCAGTATTTAGGGAATGAAATCCTTGACGATGGAATTATGGATATACCGGACTACCAATACCGTATTCGTGTGGAGTAATCACGAGTAGGGAAAGAATAATTTGATAATAGTAATATTTTATAGTAATCTTACAGATGTAAGAAAATAAAGGAGGATGGTATGAAAAAATGGAAAGTAGTCGGAATACTGGTAGCAGTCGTTCTGATAGGCGGAGCTGCTTCCATTCCACTCATAAATAACCATAGTGCATATAAAGTAGAAAAGGGATTGTGTGAAACACCAATGCCAGAGGGAACAGAATTGATAGAGTCATTGTCACGAGCAGGGAAGCTGACAGGGAACGGAAATGGAATGCAATATTTTGGTGCAATTCTAATTCGTAGCGAGTTGTCTCTGGACGAACTGAATACTTATTATTCGGGTTATCGGAGTAATGAATGGGAATATCTAGTGGAAGTTCAGGAAGGGCAGTCTATTGAGGTGATTGACCACGGAACGCTACAATTTTTAGAAGAAATAAATCACAGCGGGTATTACATCGTGTATTCATGGGGAAGTGAAAATTCTCTAATTGACGAACTGGATATTCGTGGACACTAATTTGAAGAACAAAAAATCGGGTATGACCTGCTCTATTGGGGAAATCCCTAAGGAAAAACTAGCCACGTTAATTGCCTCCTTTTTTTGACCTATTGGAAAGAAGGGAGCGGAGCGTGTCTATTTTTGTTTCAGACAGTTTATCATTTTCTAAATATGCAGACAGCATGGCAGTAATATCCCCATCATAAAAACGTTCCAGAAAAGAATTGCTTTCCTGGCCGATATATTCGTTTTCTTTCACAACTGGGGTATAAACGAATACGCGGCTCTGCTTTTCATAAGTCAGAATGCCTTTGGTTACAAGACGTTTAATCAGAGTCTGTATTGTCTTAGGACTCCAGCTTGTGGTCTGTAATAATTTGTCTGTTATTTCATTGGTACTAATCGGGGCATGTTTCCATACGATTTTCATAACTTCAAATTCAGCTTCAGTAATCTGTGGCAAATCCATCATTTCAAATTTCTCCTCAAATATTACAAATGTAATAAATATATCATAGGCGATATATGCATAATTGTCAATTTCAAAAGGCATAGATTATCGGAATACTGAATCTTTACAACTATCTTTACATAAAACTTTACACCTAACTTGTCAGATGTAAAATTTTGCAGTATACTTTTACTCAATATACAAATATGGAGGATGATCATGTCAACGAAAGATGATATTTTAAAGCTTAAAAAAGAGAAAAATGCAGTAATTCTAGCACATTATTATGTGGATGAAGATATTCAGGAGATTGCAGATTTTATAGGAGATTCCTTTTATCTTAGCAAGGTAGCAGCTAAGGTATCACAAGATATTATCGTGTTTGCTGGAGTTGAATTTATGGGAGAGAGTGCTAAGATACTTAATCCTGAAAAACGTGTATTTATGCCTGATGCAACAGCGGACTGTCCTATGGCACATATGGCAAACAAGGAAGAGGTATTAAAGATTAAGGAGCAGTATCCTGATGTGGCGGTTGTTTGTTACATCAATTCAACAGCGGAATTAAAGACTTATTCAGATGTGTGTGTTACATCATCAAATGCAGTGAAGATAGTAAAGAACCTGCCAAATAAGAACATATTTTTTATTCCAGATAGAAATCTGGGTAGCTTCGTAGCCAAGCAGGTTCCTGAGAAGAATATAATTCTTAATAAAGGCTTCTGCCCAAGGCATGTGGCAATCACGGAGGATAAGGTGATTAAGGCAAGGAGAAAGTATCCTAATGCTAAATTTGCAGCTCATCCGGAATGCACTGAGGATGTGCTTAAACATGCAGATTATGTGGGAAGTACTGCTGGGATAATCGATTATGTTGTTAATGCTGATGTGTCTGAATTCATAATCGGAACAGTTGATGGCGTATTTGGTGAAATCAGAAAGAAAGCACCTCAAAAGAAGCTCCACACTGTTATAGATAATCAGATATGTATGAACATGAAGAAGGTTACTCAGGAGAAGATTCTGAAAGTCTTAGTAGATGAGACTAATGAGATATTTATTGATGAGAAAGTTGCTAAGAAAGCAATGGTTCCACTTACAAGAATGTTGGAACTTGCTAAATGAGGGAGGCAATATGAAAACTGATATTTTGATTGTTGGTTCAGGGTGCTCAGGCTTGTACTGCGCATGGAACCTTCCAAGGGACAAAAAGATAACTATTATTACCAAATCAGAAGTCGAGAGCGGTGATTCTTTTATTGCTCAGGGTGGCATGTGTATGTTAAAAAGTGAAAATGATTATGACAGCTTTTTTGAAGATACATTAAAAGCCGGGCATTACGAGAATGATAAAAAATCAGTGGAAATAATGATTCGTTCTTCTCAGCCTGTTGTTAATGATCTTATAAGCTTTGGTACGGATTTTCAAAAGGAAGCAGATGGAACTTTGGCTTATACAAGAGAAGGCGCACATTCTGCCAAAAGGATAATCTTTCATAAGGATGTTACCGGAAAGGAAATCACAAGCCGTTTATTAGCACAGGTAAAGACTTTGTCTAATGTGACAATATATGAATATACGCGTCTTTTAGATATTATCAGTAAAGATAACCGCTGTCTTGGAGGTGTTGTTTTAAATAAGAATGGTAATCAAATAAAGGTAAAGGCAGATATCGTTGTGTTGGCTACAGGTGGAATTGGTGGATTATATAGACAGTCAACGAACTTCAGATATCTGACAGGAGATGCACTGGCGATAGCCATCAAGCACAATGTGGCACTTAAGAACATCAATTATGTGCAGATTCATCCAACGACATTTTATTCAGAAAGAGAGGACGAAAGAAGATTTCTTATATCTGAGTCGGTAAGAGGGGAAGGTGCCAAGCTTTACAATAAGGACGGCAAAAGATTTGTAAATGAGCTTCTTCCAAGAGACCTACTTACCGAGGCAATTTATGAACAGATGAAAAAGGATGGAACCAAATTTGTATGGGAAGATCTTAGAACCATACCCAAGGAGGAACTGGTGTCACATTTCCCCAATATTATTGAATACTGCAGACAAATGGGATATGATGTAACAAAAGAGTGCATTCCCGTAGTTCCTGCACAACATTACTTCATGGGGGGAATCAAGGTTAATTATGAAAGCAAGACAACCATGGAGGATCTGTATGCAGTGGGGGAGACGGCCTGCAACGGTGTTCATGGACGCAACAGACTAGCCAGTAATTCATTACTCGAAAGCTTGGTATTTGCCAAGAGGGCAGCACTTGATATGATTACTTCAAAGGCAACAATAGACATTGATAAAGTGACAGATGATAAATTCTTTGAAGAGTTTGATCTGTCAGCATATGAAGACGAGAAAGCTTTGGATACTGAGTATAAGCGTTTGATTAATAAGAAAATAGAGGAAGCCAATGAGGCTTCAAGAATTGCATAGAAAAGGGATAGAAGGAGAATAAATATATGTACGATCAGGTTACTTTAAAATTAAATATGGATCCACTGATATTAAGTGCTTTAAGAGAAGATATCACTAGTGAAGACGTTTCAACCAATAGCGTAATGCCTGAGTCAAAGCCAGGCGAGGTCAATCTTATATGTAAGCAGGATGGCATAATATGCGGATTGCAGGTATTTGCAAGAACATTTGAACTGTTAGATACTAAGACCAAGATAGAGTTTTATGCCAAAGATGGGGATATGGTTAAGTCAGGGCAGCTAATAGCTAAAATAAGAGGAGATATAAAAGTTCTTCTGTCTGGGGAGAGAACAGCGCTTAATTACCTTCAGAGAATGAGCGGAATTGCAACCTATACAAACTCAGTAGCAGTGCTACTTAATGGCAGTAAAACCAAGCTTCTTGATACCAGAAAAACATCACCTAATAACCGTATTTTCGAAAAATATGCGGTAAGAGTTGGCGGAGGTAATAACCATAGATATAACTTGACGGATGGTGTTCTGTTAAAGGATAATCATATTGGAGCGGCTGGAGGAGTTAAGAAAGCTGTTCTCAAAGCGAAAGAATATGCTCCATTTGTACGAAAGGTTGAAGTGGAAGTTGAGAACTTGGATATGGTGAAAGAGGCTATTGAGTCAGGTGCCGATATTATCATGTTGGATAATATGAGCCATGAGGAGATGCGGGAAGCTATCTGCATAATCGATGGAAGAGCCGAAGTTGAGGTCTCAGGCAATGTTACGAAAGAGAATATTGCAAGACTTGCTGACCTTGGAGTTGATTATATATCAAGTGGTGCACTTACACATTCTGCACCAATTATGGATATTTCGCTTAAGAACCTCCATCCTGTTGAAGATAGCAATTAAATGAAATGTTGAAGAGAGGAATAAGATTAATGAATGGTGAAAAGAGGCGAGAAAAGATAATTGAAATTTTAAGTAAATCACAGACCCCTGTTTCGGGCGATGCATTGGCAAAGCAGCTGGATGTGAGCCGACAGGTTATTGTGCAGGATATTGCCTTGATTAGAGCAAAAGAGATAGATATATTTTCTACTAATAAAGGTTATGTAATTGAGTGTAAGAAAGAGTGCAAACGTATATATAAGATCATACACTCAGATGATGAAGTGGAGACAGAGCTGAAAGCAATTGTAGACCTTGGGGGCTGGATTAAGGACGTATTCATATATCACAAGGTCTATGGCGTTATTAAGGCTGATATGAATATTCATTCTAGAAGAGATATTAATAATTATATGAATGAGATTAAAAGTGGTAAGAGTAGTCTGCTTAAAAATGTTACTTCAGGTTACCATTATCACACAATTGTCGCTGAGGACGAGCAGACATTGGATCTTATTCAGGAGGAGCTGGCACGTTTGAATTTCCTTGCAAAACTGCAGGAATATGAACCAGTCGACTTCTGGAACAAAGAATCATAGTATCGTCACACGGTATATAATAGCTTTTCCACGGGCTTTCACATGCATTGTTGATTTTCATATACTATAAAAATATCATTTTGAAGGATGTTTCTATATGTGTACAGCAATGACTTTACAATCTCAATCCAAGGAGTTCTTTTTTGGGAGAACCATGGATTTTTCACATGACATTATCCCACAGCTTTATATTGTTCCCGATTCATATATATGGAATAGCAACTTAAACAATAAGAAAATTAAAAACACCTATCGATTGATTGGACTTGGTCAGGAGCTTGACGGGATTCTTGGCTTTTTTGATGGTGTCAATGAGAAAGGTTTTGCTGCTGCAGTTTTATACTTTGCCGGTTATGCCCAATATGATACGATAATTCATAAGGACACCGAACCAATTGCATCGATTGATTTTCTCCACTATATTTTGGGCAGATGTGCCTCTGTAAAAGAGTTAACTTACTTGTTAAAAGATATCACTATCGTAGGTACTCCAGATCCTGTTACTAAGACGATAGCACCTTTACACTGGATTGTTGCTGATAGAAGTGGAGCCTGTGCAGTAATTGAATCTGTCGGTAGGTGCTTGGAGTTAATAAATAATCCGATTGGAGTTATGTCGAATAGCCCTGACTTTCATTGGCATATGACTAATTTAAAAAATTACATGGAGGCGTCTCCAACACAGACAGAGGAAGTCTGCTGGGATAATATCCGATTAACTCCTTTTGGGCAGGCTGGAGGAACAGTTTCTCTGCCAGGTGGATTTACTTCTCCAGAACGCTTTGTGCGAACGGCTTATCTAAAGGAACACTTACCAATACCGAAGGACAGTAGAGAAGCAATTGCAGCATGTTTTCATATCATGGAAAGTGTCTCAATACCAAAGGGAGCGGTCATAACCAACCGAAACACTTATGATCATACAAAATATACAGCATTTATTAATATCAATACCTGCGAATACTTCTATAAAACTTATGACGATATAAATGTTAGAACAGCCAGCCTTTGGAAAAAGGAGCTACCAGAAAATAAAGGCGTGTAGCTTTTAATTTCATTAACATTGACGTAGAGGTTATAGTGGCGTAAAATTGACGCTTGAAGGTAAGAAAATGGTTAAATTGGAGTGAAAAATATGAAAAACAACTATAAGGTACTAACAGATAATTATTTTCAAAATGTTATTATTGTTTTAAAGAGTTTACTTGTTGGAGCGGTCGTGGGGGGAGTTGTAGTCCTTTATAGGATAACTTTGAACCATGCGGAACAATTCTCTTTTCAAATATATGATTTTTTGAGACATAATCTCAGACTTCTTCCTATTGCAATTATAATTTTATGTTTAGTGGGGTATTTTGTTGGATACCTGGTTTCGAAGGATAAGATGATTTCGGGTAGTGGAATACCACAACTAGAGGGAATACTGAAAGGCTATTTTAGAAAAAGAAGAACATGGATACATACATTGTGCAGTAAGTTTTTGGGAGGCGCAATTGCCATTGGAGCGGGTCTTTCCTTGGGAAGAGAAGGTCCATCCATTCAACTTGGAGCATGTGTGGCAGAGGGAATTGGAAAAAAGATTGGGAAAGGGCGATTAGAAAGAAGAATTCTTATGGCAGGTGGAGCAAGTGCCGGGTTAGCAGCAGCTTTTAATGCACCATTGGCAGGTGTTGTATTTGCATTGGAAGAAATATTTAAGTACTTTTCGCCAGTAATATTACTATCCATGATGTCGGCTGCGGTAGCGGCTGATTTCGTTTCAAAAGAAGTATTTGGAATGTCGCCAATTTTTAACTTCGAAATAATCAAAGCAATTCCTTTAAACCAATACTGGATGCTCATTTTCCTTGGTATTTTGCTTGGGGGAATGGGAGCGCTATACAATTATGTATTATTAAAAACAAAACTGTTATATGGTAAACTTAAGTTTCTTAATGAAAAAACAAAAATCATCCTTCCGTTTGTAGTGGCTTTAGGTTTTGGAATTGTATTTCCTGTTGTTTTAGGAGGAGGACATAGGATAGTAGAAGAATTGACTTTGAAAAATGGAATCATGTTTTTGGTAATGATTTTTATTATAAAACTTCTATTTTCAATAGTAAGCTTTGGGTCAGGAGCACCAGGGGGAATATTTTTCCCTTTAATTATTTTAGGTGCAACGATAGGTGCAGTTTTTGCGGGAATATCCATAAAATATTTGGGAGTTGATCAGGAGTTATATAATAATTTTATTATACTTGCGATGGCAGGTTATTTCACAGCAATTGTTAGAGCACCAATAACAGGTATCGTTCTAATAATGGAAATGACAGGCTCATTTACTAATATGCTTCCGTTAACAGTGGTTGCTGTTACTGCCTATGTTGTAGCAGATTTAATGAAGAGCCCACCAATTTATGAAGCGCTTTTAGAGAATTTGCTTTCAAATGAAAATGTAGAAGACACAAAAGAAAGTAGTAAAAAAATCGTAGTGGAGTTTATTGTTAAACATGGGTCTAAATTTGCGAACCGTCAGGTAAAGAACATAAAATGGCCGGGTAAATCCTTACTGGTCGGAGTAGAACAAGGAGATAAAAACATTATACCCAAAGGCAACACAGAAGTTAAGGAAGGTGACTATCTTACCATTCTGACGGATGTAAACAGTGAAAGTAGAATAAAAGAAATAATTGATGAAATGAATGATCCAAAGTAAGGAGACATAACAATACAGATTAAAAGGAGAATTATGCAATTTAAAGATTTAAATATTATGCCTGATATTATAAAGGCATTGGAAAAGGAAAGTTATGAAATTCCTACACCGATACAGGAAGAGGCAATACCAGTTATATTAAGCGGCAGGGATTTACTTGGTTGTGCCCAGACAGGTACCGGGAAAACAGCTGCATTTGCTATACCAACGCTTCAATTGCTCAGCAAAGAAAAAGCATCTAATGGTGCAAAACAAAATGTACGGGCTCTAATCGTAACACCGACTAGAGAGCTCGCTCTACAAATCTATGAAAGTTTTAATACCTATGGCAAATTCACTAACTTAAAATGTAATGTGGTCTATGGTGGAGTATCACAAAAACCGCAGGAGGAAAATTTAAAACAAAGGGTAGATATACTGGTGGCAACACCAGGAAGATTATTGGCTTTAATCGATCAAAAGATTGTAGATATAGGACATATTAAAGTATTTATATTGGACGAAGCTGACCGCATGCTGGATATGGGATTTATTAATGATGTAAAAAGGATTGTTGCCAAGACACCATTAAAGAAGCAAACATTACTTTTCTCAGCTACGATGCCATCAGACATCGCTATGCTGGCAAATAAAATTCTGAAGACACCTGTAAAAATAGAAATCACACCAGTATCATCAACAGTGGATACCATCGAGCAGTATCTGTATTTTGTTGATAAAAGTAATAAGAAGGATTTGCTTCTTCACATTCTAAAAGATAAAAACATAGTATCAGCACTGGTATTTACACGTACCAAGCACGGCGCGGATCGAATTGTTAAGCAATTATCAAGGAATAACGTGATTGCGCAGGCAATCCATGGTGATAAGTCACAAGGAGCGCGTCAGAATGCATTAAACAATTTTAAAAATAAAACGTTGCGAATATTGGTCGCAACAGATATCGCAGCAAGAGGAATAGATATTGATGAACTATCCCATGTTATTAATTTAGACCTGCCAGATACACCAGAGACGTATGTACATCGCATTGGACGAACAGGCAGGGCAGGATTTGGTGGAACAGCAATTTCTTTCTGCGATTTTGATGAAAAAGAACAACTTTCCGATATTCAAAATTTGATTGGGAAGAAATTAATAGAAGTAAAAGATCATCCATACCCATTAATGAAAAACTTTCCGGCGATAAAGGCTACACAGACAAGAAGAGATACAACAAGAACAGCGGATTTATCGTCAAAGAAAGAGTCAAATAAAAAGTATCGAATGACAGCAGATGGAACATTGAAAGAAAAAGGGAATTTTAATAAATTTTCAAGAAAGGACAAAAAGCGGTAAATTGACTGAATATTGTTGAATTTTGTCTTTTTTTACGATATACTTTAGCATAAGTTTTTTTAAAAAAGCAAATCTTAAAGGAAAGACAAAATGGGGTGGAGATTAAAATCCATGAGTTTTGTAATACAAAAAATAGAATAACAGGAGAAATCATGAAAGAAATATCTAAATTTAAGATTTTTATACTGTCTTTGACCGACTTCTCAGATGCTGTCTTTACTGGCATTATAGCGTCCTACTTGATGTACTATTTTTTACCTTCTGATGATTCGGGAATCATCACATTATTGCCTCGGGCGGCATTAAGTTTTGCTACAGTAAAAGCAATTGGACTAGTTTTTGATTTTTTCATTGATATCTTTATTTCTAGGGTTCTGGATAGCAGAAAATCTGGAAAAATAGGCAGGCGTGCTCCGATCATGAGAAATAGTTTGATTGCCTTGGTTGCATCCACAGCACTAATCTTTTTTGTTCCATTTCAAGAATCCAACATTTGGAATGTTTTCTGGCTTGGCTTTTTTCTAATTATATACTATATTTCTTTTTCTCTATTTTATGTTTCTTATTATGCTTTAGAGCAAGAGATTGTTCCAGCAGGCCAAAAAAGAACCTATACCTACATGGTCTCAGCAATTACCTACTTTTTTGGAACAATTGTAGTGATCCTTATTCCAGAACTGAAAAGTATATTGGTAGACTTAAACTTTTCTGTAATGAACTCTTGGAAGATAGTGGTGTTGGCAATAAGCTTATTGGCTGGTTTTATGGCATGGATGCCTATGATGATTGTGAAAGAAAAGGATTATTATATAGCAGAAGAGTACCACTTGTCAATTAGGCAAACCATCAAAGAAATTTTTTCAATTGAACAATTTAGAGGGATGTTTATTGGCTTTTTCGCTATTAACATTTTAACATTTGCTATTGATTCGTTAGACCTATACTACATAACCATGGTATTCCGTTTACCAGAAGAAGCTTTTTCAACTGCACAATCGATCTACTATATCATAGCAACCATAACAATATTTTTAGCTGTTTATGTGGCGAAGCGAACTGGCATAAAGAAACAGTTGTGTATTGCATCCATTTTTTGTTGTTTGGCCTTTAGTTATATTTTGCTGGCACCTTTCTTACTAAGATTCATAAGTGGAACGGCGATGATGATTATTTATTATGGGTGTTTGATCTATCCGTATGCTGCTTTCTCAGTTTTTCCCTATGTGATATTTGCAGACATTGCGGAATATGACAGAAAGGTGAATCATAAACATCGTTCGGGTTTTCACAGTGCATTCCAAAACTTTTCATTTAAGTTTTCACAAGGCTTTGCTTTTATACTGTTACCTTTCGTTATCAAAATAGGAGCTCCTCATGGCTCTAATGTAAGCAGGGTTGGTTTATATTGTTCAGGATTTATCTGCTTGATAGTTTCTATCTTTATGTTATATGTTTTTAGCAGATATCAAGAAATAGATATCAATAACAATCAGTCAGAACTTTCCTGAAAGGAGAATTGAAAACGATGACCTATGCAGGAACAAAATTTAAGGCATTACTTTTCGTTTCGACCTTGAGTATGATTCTTGAATATTTTGTAATTTTGGTAGATAACATCATTGTGGGAAATGTGATGGGTGAAGAGGCTCTTTCTGTAGTTACTTTAATGATGCCATATTATACATTTTGCATTTTTTTACGAATGTTAGTTTCGATCGGAACTCCGATACTAATGACCATAGTAATTGGAAAAGGAGATAGAAAAACTGCAAATCAATATTTTAGTCAAGGTGTTGTCATGTCATTGTTGCTTGGAATGATTTCCACGTTGCTGTCTTTCGTGTTTAGGTATGATATTTTACAACTGCTAGGGGTCACATTAAGTACCCATCCATATGCTGAAACTTATATTAATATATTGACTTTTACGCCGTTGATTCAACCAATAGCCAGCACAATGTTTATGGTTATTTTAAGTGAGGGGAATGTAAAACTAACATCATTTGTTATCCTATTTCAAATGGTTATAAATGTGGCAGTATCGATTGTTTTATGTCAATTAATGGGCATTGCAGGTGTTGCGCTTGGAACGATTGTATCTAATTGGAGTGCATTTGCAATTTTGCTTCTTCATTTTCATCAAAAAGATAATCAGTTAAAATTCAGATGGCATTTTGATTACAAAAAGGTTTGGGACATATTAAAGTTTAGTTTAAACGATGCATTGACCTATCTATTTGTTGGAATGGCAACACTAATCATAAACTTGTTTTTGCTGCGTCAGTTTGGAGAACATGCAATTATTATTTTTACGGTTGTTTTAAATGTGCTAACCTTCCTATTGATGGGATTTGACGGAATTGGGCAGTCCATACAAACCCTTATCAATATTTATTATGGGGAGAACAACACAAAAGGAATTAAAAAGACGATGGAGGTAGCTTTCAAAACTGCCTTAATTGAAGGTGGTGTAATTACAGTCGTTTTGTGTGTCTTTGCCAAATTCATTGTAAGAGGTTTTGGAATCAATGATTATGAATTGATAAAACAAGCCTCCACTGCCATTCGGATTGTTTCATTTAGTACAATATTAACAAGCATTGTGCTTCTTATGACTTCTTATTACCTATATATAGAAAAAATTCGCTTAGCTTTAATAATCACTATTTTTAGTAATTTTATTTTCCGTGTTTTGTGTGCAATGCTATTTGGAAAAATATCCAATTTAAATGGAGTTTGGGTTGGTATTGTTATGGGAGAACTTTTTACAATATTTTTAATTCCATTGCTTGGAAAGATGATGAGTAACGGACTTACGATTCCACTGCTTATCAATAAAAAGGTGGATGAACAGATTTTCTCGTTTGACATTTTTGCTACCGAAGAAAACGTTATGAAGTTAAGAGATCAGATTGAAAATATTTTGATTTCAAATGGATTTGACGACAAACGAATATTGAGGGCTATCCTTGTTGTCGAAGAGCAAGGTATGATTACAGTAGAAAAAAACAAATGCAAAAAAGTCATGATAGAGTGTACATTAAACTTGAACGAAGGAATTATGCTAACGATACGTGATAACGCGGATCTGTATAATTCTACTGATTTAGACTCAAAAGTTACATCCATCACTAATTATACGGGGCTTATGATTTTAGGGAATATAGCAAAAAGTCAATACTTACCAACATCAGGCGATAATAAGGCGGTATATAAATTTTAGCCTTTTTAAATTAAAAGTAATTTATGTGTTTTGAAATAATAATTGATAGGAGAATATGATTATGATTATCACTAAGACTGAAAATGAAACATCAATGATACTTGAACTTGACGGAAGATTGGATACAACAACATCAAAACAACTTGAAGAAGAGGTATCTTCATCCTTTACAGGAAAAACCGAAGTGACTATGGATTTTTCTAAGCTTGTTTATGTTTCTTCAGCAGGATTAAGAGTAATTCTTTCGGCTCAAAAAATTATGAATAAACAAGGTAGCATGAAAATAATTAATGTGAATGAAATGGTTATGGAAGTATTTGAAATAACAGGATTTTCGGATATTTTAACAATTGAATAGAATTTTTAATACTTTTCTGGTCGGTTTATCAATGAAACTATTTCAAATTAATACATACCATATAGTATAATTTGTAACAAGGAAGATGAATTGATTATATGAATTCGAATCAAAGAAATAGAAGCGGCAATCATGCAATACGTGTAAGGGATGCTCTTATTGAAGAAGTCGTTCGAGATAGGAATATAGGATATATAACAATATCATATGGTGAGATGGGCGAATTTAACATGATTCATATGATAGTTGTGCAATTATTAGTAGGTCCTGATACGGTTATACAAAATCAGTTTGGACAGG
Organism: Lachnospiraceae bacterium; assembly: GCA_028694115.1. The sequence continues at coordinate 78,044 of JAQUUB010000008.1, read as the reverse complement.
AAATGCATTTACGAGAATTGGAAAAAGGGATGGTAGTAGATGCTGAATTTTCAAGTGCTATGACGGCATCCATACCTCCACAGGCAAGAGCTTTTAAAATTATTTCTTTAAATAAAAATAATTCTTCTAATACCATAGAAGATAGAGTGATACTGGTGAATACTACCAATAGTTTTTTTATTACAGGCAATGTTAATGACATCAATAGTCAAATACGTTTTACCGTTACTAATGATACAATCATATTGAATCAAAGAGGAAATAGAATTTGTTTATGTAGTTTAAGACCTGGACAAATGGTAAGGATAGAGCATGCATCATTTATGACATTCAGTATTCCACCGCAAACTACAGCATATCGTGTTCAGATTATAGGGGTGTAAATATTCCAAGAAGAAAACACTTTGGCAGCAGAAAATGCCAAAGTGTTTTTAAGTAAAAAAATTCGTTTTCAATTATTTTACGAAATTAAATTATATTCCTAATCTGTTTCCCACCAGCCGTAAGCTACAATTGCATTTGTATTTTTAAAAATCATAATTAAAAAAACAAAATCAGGCATACTATCTTTAAGGCGGTGATAGTATGAATTCAGTATGGTCAGAAAAAACAAAAATTTCAGGATTTGAGAGACTTGATGGTGAAGTTAAGACAGATGTTCTGATTATCGGTGGAGGAATGGCTGGAATTCTTTGCGCATATATGATGGAACAGTCTGGTGTAAATTATATACTTGTGGAGGCTGATACGATTTGCAGTGGAATTACTAAAAATACTACTGCAAAGATAACATCTCAGCACGGTTTGATTTATGATAAGCTGATTCGTGAATTTGGTATCGATAAAGCACGGATGTATCTTGAGGTGAATGAAATAGCGTTAAAAAAATACCGCGATTTGTGCAGAAATAAAGATTGTGATTTTGAAAGTATGGATGCATTCGTTTATTCACTTGATAATCAGAAAAAGATAGAGAATGAAATGACAGCACTTAATAAAATTGGATTTTCAGCAGAATTTTATGATAAGCTTGTACTTCCATTTTCGGTTGTTGGATCGGTAAAATTCAAAGAACAGGCACAGTTTAACCCTTTGAAATTCATATCGGAAATTACACAAGGATTAAATATTTATGAGCATACAATGGTTCGTGAGTTAACTGAGCATACAGCGATTACGGATCAAGGGAAAATCATAGCAGATAAAATGATTGTAACAACACACTTCCCATTTATTAACAAGCATGGAAGCTATTTTTTAAAGATGTATCAGCATCGTTCCTATGTGCTTGCATTGGAAAATGCGCCGGATGTCAAAGGAATGTATGTAGATGAAGCTAAGAATGGGATGTCTTTTCGAAACTATAATCATCTATTGCTTATCGGTGGTGGAGACCATCGTACTGGGAAGCAAGGAGGAAATTGGCAGGAGCTTGCAGATTTTGCAGGACGCCATTATCCCAATGCAAAGGAAGAATACCGATGGGCAACACAGGATTGCATGACGCTTGATAGTGTTCCCTATATAGGCCATTATTCAAGAAATACAACCAATTTTTATGTGGCAACTGGATTAAATAAATGGGGGATGACTTCTTCTATGGTAGCGGCTATGATTCTGACAGATATGGTGATGGGAAAAGAAAATCCATATGCCCAGGTGTTCTCGCCATCTAGGTCCATTTTGAGACCACAGCTTGCTGCTAATGCATTTGAAGCTATCACAAATTTGCTGACTGTTTCTACAAAACGGTGTCCACATCTTGGCTGTGCACTGAAATGGAATCGCTATGAGCATACATGGGATTGTCCATGTCATGGTTCCCGTTTTACGAATGACGGGAAGCTGATTGACAACCCAGCAACTGGTGATTTAAAACAGAAAATCCATTAAAAAAGCCAAAAGTAAGCAACAATACTGGCGAGAATGGAGCCAATCATATCAGATAATAAATCCATATTTGTATCTTTTAACCCCCTCTGATTTTTGATATTGGCTTTTTTATCAAGATTTGCTTCTGCCAGTTCGATAATAATTCCTAATGTATTACCAAGCAAAAAAATAAAAGTTGACCGGAATATTTTCGAACTGTTGGTATCAATGAAGTCATCAAGGATGCAAAAGGATAGTTGTGCAAAAGAAAAGGAACCGAAAGCATGAAGAAAACGGTCAAAGGTTTTGGAACGTAGATAGTATTCAAGATAATATCCGAAAAAGCAAGTAAAAAATACTGCCAACATGGAAAACCCAATAACATATGACGGAACTGTCAGTTTTAAACTCCATATAGCGATGAAAACCAGAGAAAAGAAAATATAGGTCGATAATATAGAATTCGCATATTGCTTTTTCTGCTTACCATACATTCTGACAACGAACCATATACACAATAAAGAAAGAATTAGATAGGAAATAATTATCCATATAGACATAAAAGTCACCTCGCTTCTTCTATAGCATGTCTAATGTGGAAAAAAATATACAGTATATTCTGTTAATCATTTTTCCCTTAAGGGAGTTAGTTTGAAAAAGCTAACTCCCTTTATTCCTTTGAATGGCTTTAAGAATAGCAAAAAAAGTCGAGAAATTCTGCACTGAAAAGTGTAAAATAACAGACATAGAGGAGGAGAGTAGCATGAAAGAACAGATTATGGCTGTCCAGCGGATGCAGGATTATATTAAAGAACATTTGGAACAGGAAATTACATTGTCCGAGCTTTCTAAGGCTTCTCTTTTTTCTCCATGGCATTCTTATCGCTTGTTCAAAAATTATCTGGGTTTTACCCCAGCAGAGTATATCCGCAGGCTTCGACTTTCTCATTCCGCCTTGCGGCTGAAAAAAGAAAAATGTCTTGTAATTGATGCAGCCTATGAGTGTGGCTTTAGCAGTGTGGATGGTTATATTCGAGCATTCTTCAAAGAATTTGGCTGTAACCCAGGAGAATATGTTAAAGACCCTATTCCCATCGCACTTTTCATCCCCTATGGGGTTAAATTTAGAGAACTAAGAAAGGATATCGTTGATATGGAAAATATACAAAGTGTCTTTGTTCAGGTCATCCGGAAACCAGAACGAAAAGTAATTATTAAACGTGGCATCAGCGCGGAGGATTATTTCGCCTATTGTGGGGAAGTTAGCTGTGATATATGGGGAACGTTGATGAGTATGGATTCCCTTTGTGGGGAACCTGTTTGTTTATGGCTTCCAGAAACTTACCAAAAGCCGAATACCTCCACCTATGTACAGGGTGTTGAGGTAGAATTCAACTACTCCGGTAAGATTCCTGTAGGCTTTGATATTATTACGCTACCCGCTGCAGAGTATCTGGTTGTTCAGGGAGAACCGTTTAAGGAAGAGGATTACGCCCAGGCGATACTTTCAGTACAGTATTCCATGAATCACTATGATCCGACATTGATTGGTTATGAGTGGGATGACAGTAACCCACGCATTCAACTTGAGCCGCGTGGAGAACGTGGATATATAGAGTTGCGGGCAATTAAAAAGAGAACGTTGTGTGAATGATGTTTTTCCCTTATAATGAAATTGTGATTATACAGAAAGCATGTCACACAAAATAAGGAGGATTAAAAATAATGGTATTGGATTTTATAGAGATTCTTAAGGTCGTTTTTCTTGGAATCGTAGAGGGAATTACAGAATGGCTTCCCATCAGCAGTACGGGTCATATGCTACTTGTTGATGAGTTTATTACCCTTAATATGAGTGAGGAATTTAAGGAAATGTTTTTTGTTGTAATACAGCTTGGAGCAATTCTTGCAGTGGTGGTTATTTTTTGGAATAAAATGTTTCCATTTCAGTTTCAAGATAAACAGAAACCCATTATAAAAAAGGATATATTTTCACTTTGGTTTAAGGTTGTTGTTGCCTGTATTCCAGGGGCAATTGTTACAATTCTATTTGACGACTATATTGATGCACATTTACACACGCCTATTGTTATTGCTATCGCACTTATTTTTTATGGAATTGCTTTTATTTTAATCGAAGATTGGAATAAAAAGAGAACCTCAACGGTAGTAAATCTATCAGATATCACCTATCAGACAGCATTAATGATTGGACTGTTTCAAGTGTTATCCATTATTCCAGGAACATCCCGATCGGGTGCAACAATTATTGGCGCGCTGTTAATTGGAGTATCAAGAGTAGCAGCGGCTGAATTCACGTTTTTTCTTGCGGTGCCTGTAATGTTTGGACTAAGTGCAATTAAAATAATAAAATTTGGTTTTTCTTTTACGAGTGCAGAATTAATAGCATTGGGAATAGGCATGGCAGTAGCTTTCACGGTATCTGTTTTTGTGATAAAATTTTTAATGGGATATATCAAAAGGCATGATTTTAAACTCTTTGGTTGGTATCGGATTATGCTGGGAATTATGGTGTTACTATATTTTGTTTTTCTAGACAATTTGATGGTTCTGTGATAATATAGGTCTGTTAAATGTCGAAGGGAATGAGGTTCTCCCAAAGTGATTCACTTAAACCGCTTATTAAGCTGATGACTTCTGTGTAAAATATATCACAGAGAGCATTGGCTTTTTGTGTATAATTAGGAGGAAATAAGATGTTATTTAGTATTGCTTTAATTTTATTGGTTGGAATGTCTGCTGGATGGACGTGCAATAAAATTAAATTGCCAAGCCTTTTGGGGATGATTATTACGGGTATTATTTTAGGACCTTATGTATGTAATCTGATTGATCCTTCCATTTTAGGAATTTCTTCGGAATTAAGAAGGATCGCTCTGATTATTATATTAACTAGAGCGGGATTATCTTTGGATTTAAACGATCTAAAGAAGGTTGGACGTCCGGCTGTTATGATGTGTTTTGTTCCAGCATGTTTTGAGATTATCGGAATGGTAATTCTTGCACCTATGCTACTCGGAATATCAAGGCTTGATGCTGCAATTATGGGTGCTGTGGTAGGTGCAGTTTCGCCAGCAGTGATTGTACCGAAGATGCTAAAACTTATGGATGAAGGATATGGTGCAGAAAAGGGAATCCCCCAACTTATTTTAGCTGGTGCATCAGTAGATGATGTATTTGTAATTGTTATGTTTACAGCATTTACTGGATTAGCACAAGGAGGAGAGATTTCGCTAGTAAGCTTTATTCAAATTCCAATAGCGATTATTCTAGGGATAATTGTAGGCTGTATCATAGGAATTGGTATGTCAAAATTTTTCGAAGTAATGCACATAAGGGATACCGCAAAGATTGTGATTATACTTAGTATTGCATTTATGTTAGTCACATTGGAAGACAAATTATCAGGTATCGTACCTTTTTCAGGCTTGATTGCTGTTATGTGTCTTGGAATAGCATTACAAAAAAAACGAGAAGTAGTTGCTGTCAGATTATCTTCGAAATTCTCTAAATTATGGGTAGCTGCTGAAATATTATTATTTGTTTTGGTTGGTGCAACGGTTGATTTAAGCTATGCACTTGCAGCTGGTATCACAGCTATTATCTTGGTTTTTGGTGTTCTACTGTTTCGAATGCTGGGAGTATTTTGCTGTCTTTTAAAAACAAAGATAACATTAAAGGAACGATTATTCTGTATGATTGCATATACACCGAAAGCAACTGTTCAGGCAGCTATTGGCGGGGTTCCACTAGCAATGGGACTTGCTTGTGGGAATATTGTATTGACGGTGGCGGTATTAGCAATTTTGATAACAGCACCTCTAGGTGCATTTTGTATTGAATTTTCATATAAAAAACTATTAACCAACAAATAATATTGATTCTTTTTGAAAGGAGGAAAACAAAATGTCGATGAAAGATATGGAAAAGATGAAAAAGCTTTTAGAAGAGAAAAAATCGAAAGATGGCTTTTTAAAAAAAGAAAAAAAGATTGGATCAGGTAAGGTTGAGAAGATGAATAAAAATATAGGAATTGACTCAACAAGAACAAAAAAAATATCACAGTAGATTGACCCGTATTGTATAAATTTCAATTTAGAAATCATAATAATATTGAAACAAAATTGTGATTTGAAATTTTAAATAAGAAAGGATACAATATGGCAAAAGCAGGAATGAGGAGACCAGACCCCAAAGAACCACATGGTACAGAAAGTAATCATAAAACACACATTTCCCAAAATGAAGTGAAACCCGTTATTGAAATACAGGGAAAAGCAAAAAGTGGGAAAGAAAAAGCAAAACCAATGCAATAAATTTAAAAATCACCTTTCTGTTAGGATAGTTTGTCAATGTGACTATTATAACAGAAGGTGATTTTATTTTTTGTTAGTATGATTTTGCAGTAGTCAATTCCCCATAAAGACGTGTGGACATAAATACTGCAATGATAGTTGCTATGAAATCCGCAATTGGTTGTGCATACAGAATTCCATTTATTCCCCATATCATCGGAGCAATTAATATAACTGGTATAAAGCAAATACCCTGCCTGCATACACCAAGAAAACAACCTTCTTTTGCTCTCCCCAATGCCAGAAAGAGTGATGAGTATACAGTACAGAAACCAAATAACATAAATGATAAACCATTTGCTCGTAATGCCTTCTGACCAACACGTATCAATTCAGTATCACCGTTGGTAAATTGAGAAATGATAGCTGTTGGGAATAAAATCAATATAAAACCAAGAATTACGCAGAATATGGTTGTCCATATTACAGAAGTTTTTATTGCTTCATTCAATCGTTCGTAATTTTTTGCTCCGTAATTATATCCGGCAATAGGTTGGAAACCTTTGATAAATCCAAATACAATCAAACTTCCCAAAGAAATAATTCTTGTTACAGTACCCATTCCTGCAATCACAGAGTCTCCATAGCTTGCTGCGTTCATATTTACAAGCGCAATGGCAAGACTTGATAATAACTGGAATATTAAAGTTGGGATCCCTATTTTTAAGATTTCTGACATAATTTCTTTTGAAAAATAGCATTCTTTGATACGAAAATGGAAAATACTTTTTTTACTAAAAATATAAACGAGATATACGAATGTGGAAATAATTTGAGAAATAGCTGTTGCGATTGCAGCACCAGCCACACCTAAATCAAAAGTATAGATAAAGATTGGATCTAACATTACATTTATTACAGCACCTATTAACATCGTACACATCGTAATTTTTGCACCACCTTCGCTTGTAACAATATTATTCATGGTAACATTAAACACGTTGAAAATAGATGAAATTACATAGATACTCGTATAAGTTACTGCATAGGGCATTATGCTTTCCGTTGCACCTAAAAGTCTGAGGATCGGATTTAGAAAGATTATGGTACCTATTATTATTACCGTACCAACAAAAATGCTGCTATATAGAGCAGTACTGGCAACCTTATCTGCCTTTTCCTTTTCCCCTTTCCCTAATAATCTGGCAATATAGGATGCAGCTCCATTTCCAAATAACAGACCTAACCCAACGACAACCTGACCAAGTGGAAATGCAACAGATACAGCACCCATCTGGCTAGTTCCAAGTCCACCAACAAAGTAAGCATCTACCAGGTTGTATAATGCACTGATCATCATACCAATCATTGTGGGAAGTCCCATTGCTAAGAGAGCTTTTGGCATTGGAGCACTCCCTAGCAGCTCCATTTTTTTGTTGTGTTCATTCATAATTTACACTCCTTTTTTCTTGTTATAACATATTAAATATAATACTATAAAGTATAGCAACATATAAAATAATAATATAATTTATAGCATATGTCAATAGATATGTTAAGGGAAAATTTAACTTCATTTTTTAATCCATATTGACAAACAAAAATATATGTGTTAATTTGTCAATATTAACCGACCATCGGTCGGTATGTTTTAGGGAGAATTAAAAATGAGAGTAGGAAAGTCATTTCATAAATTCATGTTGCTGTGGTCAGGAGAATTAATTTCAGCTATTGGGAGTGGGTTAACAGCATTTGGATTAGAGATCTATGTATTTCAGCAAACAGGTAAAGCATCGGCTACAGCCCTGGTTGCGTTACTGGCGTTTATGCCAGGTATTTTTATGGCCGTCTTTGCAGGAGTCTTGGCAGACCGCTATGATAGAAGAATTATGATGATATTAGGGGATAGTCTTTCCGCAGTGGGTGTTCTATTTATACTAATTTGTATGTTCAGGGGAGAGGCACAGTTATGGCAGATCTGTGTGGGAGTTACCATCAGTTCTTTATTTTCTTCACTTATGGAACCATCCTATAAGGCAACAGTAACGGATCTTCTTACAGAAGAAGAATATACAAAAGCAAGTGGTCTTGTTCAGATTGCAGGTTCAGCTAGGTTTTTAATTGCTCCTGCCCTAGCAGGACTTTTGCTGGCAGTGTCAGATATCAAACTCTTGTTGATGATTGACATTTCCACTTTTCTTGTAACGGTCACGTCAACGCTGGTAGTAAGAAGCGGAATTGCTGCCAAAAAATATGAACAGGCAAAGTCCATAATCCATGAATTGAAGGAAGGTTGGAAAGCAGTTTCAGATAACAGAGGGATACTTGCATTAATTATGATGGGCTCACTAATTACATTTTCTTTAGGCTTTATTCAGGTGCTTGCAGTACCTATGATACTTGCATTTTCAACGAAAGCTATTGCAGGTATACTAGAGTCTGCTGTTGCCATGGGAATGCTGGTATCTAGTATTCTGCTTGGATTTCTGCCGGTTAGGAAGGGGTATGTCAAGATGCTTTCCATATCCATGTTTTTAGATGGAATCTTTATGGTTGGATTCGGCTTCCGTGAAGATTTGGTGCTGATTACCATTTCTGGATTTTTATTCTTCGCCATGATACCGTTTGCTAATGCATGTCTTGATTATCTGCTTCGCACAAATATTGATGATGCGCTTCAAGGAAGAGCATGGGCAATGATCGGAGTGATTTCACAGCTTGGCCAGATTCTAGCATTTTCTATAGCAGGAGTATTGGCAGATTATGTATTTACACCATTGTTTATAAAAGGAGGTTTTCTAGCTGGAAGTGTTGGGAGTATTATAGGAACCGGAAGTGGAAGGGGTAGAGGATTTCTAATCATGATTGCAGGAGTACTCTTATGCATTACATCATTTGTTCTTTATAATATGAAATCAATCAGAAATCTTGAGAAGAAAAACGAAATCTATGTATTACAGAGGAACCCTGAATGATAGAAAGAAGACCGTCACAAAAAAGTGACGGTCTATATTAATTAATAATATTATTCAACTATCTGAAGCGGCAACATCTGCAACAACACCATCCACAACGCCTTCCACAACAACACCATCTACAACAACACATAAGATCCCTCCTTTCATAAGGATATGTATCTTTGTGTTATCCTACTAATATTATATGCGAAATCTGACTGTTTGTTACTACAAAATGATGAATATCTATCGCATGTTTAAATATTCTAAATACAGTGCATCGCTCCGGTTTAATGTAAGGAACGTAGTCAGTTCCGGTATGGATAAAATGCCGATACCAAACGCAACAGCAAAAAAGGAAATCAGAAGGTTCTTTTTTTGTGTAACAGCTATTTTATTGACAATATCCATAAAGCCCATGGTTGCGTAAGGAATGAGGAGCATCACATAGAAAATTGCGTATTGACTACTAGCTTCCCATAGGAGATGGCATAAAAAGCCGCCGACGAAAAATAAAGCAAAGATATTGTCCACAAAGTCTTCTTTTTTAAAATGGAAGATATAATAAGCAAAAGCGCCAACCATGATCCATGACTCCATTAAATTCATAATCTGATAGAGAAAAGAATTGACAGGGCCTTTATTCACTAACATTCCAATCCAAAATGGCGGCGTACCCATAACAGAATTTCGATCCATCTGCATGGATAGGCTGTCATATGAGGGTTCATTCCACATAGAAGCAATCTTTCGGATAAAGAAGCCCACCATATATTGTGGGTGCTGCTCAAAATTCTCAAATGAGAGCTTTATGTCCTCCATTGCCTTCTCTGATACTACCTGAGCATTTCCTTTGTATTGTTCATAAGTATTTTCCGGATAATTATCATGCCAGCCAGCGCCCCTATAGCTATGTTCATGCAGGCCCATGGCAACATAGGTAATCGCAGGAATCCCTTCTGTGATTTTCGCTCCTGTCTGTTGATGGATGATCAAATCCACGCCCTTATCTCCCGCCAATACAAAAATAGTCATGACGATTGGCATGATAAGGATTCGAAAATCCTTTTTCTTAATCGTATCCATAACGGTTATTATAATAATCGCAATTAGAAGAATCATAAAGTTCATTTTCAGTATACAGGAAAGCATCATACAGACGCACCCTGCCAGTAGCTCTATCCATTTTCTATCCTTTATAAATTTCAAAGCAAAATATAAGCCAAACATTCCAAATGAAAACGCCGGAACATTACCATAAATCAGGCTTACAAATCCCCATAGCGGCAGAAAAAGCATGGTAAACATTGCGGTATAAAGGTATTTTTGCATCAAAAGTCTATTCACCAAAAATAGCGCCCAGTAAGCCATAATAATAAAAAACAAATTCATAAACTGTATCGCTACTAAATTATTCGTTCCAAAAATCAAGGCCAAAACCTCATAAAAGAGCAAAAGACCATTTTGATAAGGATAGATCTCTGCATATCCACCTATCTTAAACTCTGTGTAATCACCAGCCAGCATCTGCGCTGCAATATTCATGACATGTCTCTGATCAAATCTGGGATAAAACATAGAAGCAAGGATAAATATTGCTAATACAATAGTAATTATCACGCCTATGACAAAAATCGTTTTGTTAGTCAGTTTTAGTTTGTCTTTCAAAAAATACATGCATACGATTACGAATAGCATCACCAGAAAATGTATATATGGTCTATCAGAAACATAATATACTGTCTCAACCTCTGAAATATAGGTAGTGCTAATTAACGAAATAACAAAAAGAAATGACAATATACACAACATTATCATCGAAAAAATTCTACATATCACATTATAAATCCTCATAAATAATTGTCCCCTTAAAAAATTCCAATCTGTATTTTATAAATCTAATCACATTCTTGAATATTTTACCAATTACTACATCATCTTTCAACTATTTTCAATAAAATTAAGAATGCTTTTCACTTTTTGTATTTGCAAAATAGTAGTGTTATAATATAGAAAAACGATACTAAAAAATAGGAGTGCCTAAATATGATTACGAATGAATTGGTTAATCAGAGTATAGACTATATAATGAAGCATTTAGATGAAGAGATTACTATTGAGGATGTTGCGAATTACTGTCACTTTTCAAAGTACTATTTTAGTAGGGTTTTTAAGACAGAAACAGGAGAGAGTATCTATGCTTTTATAAAACGGTTAAAAATGGAGCAAAGTGCTTTTCGACTGAAAATCGAAAAAGAAAAGTCTATAACGGACATTGGATTTGACTATGGATATAGTCCATCAAATTACAGTTCTGTTTTCAAAAAGCATCATTGTATTTCTCCAGCGGAATTTCGAAAGAGTGTGAATACTTCTTATATGCCACATCCCTTTTATCCTAATAATACTGCCCAATTTAAGTCATTTGAAGAATATAATAAGCGGATTTCGATTCGTTTATTGGATGATTTTTTTGTTATCTATGAAAGATACATTGGAAATTATATCGAACTGGGAAAAAATTGGTGCGCCTTTACCCAAAAGTATGAAAATTTGTTTACGGAAAATACACTTTTGATTGAAAGATCCTATGATGATCCTTCCATAACAAGTGTTGAACAATGTCTATATGATATCTGTATCACAGTTGATAAAAGCTGTTCTCTTCCTAACGTTACCACTATAAAAGGTGGCAAATATGCAGTGTACCGTTTTGATGGATTCATTCAGGATATTTTTTCTTCTTTTCAAGGTCTCTTTAATGTCTGGCTACCAAATAGCGGTTATGAAATGGATGAAAGATATGGGTTGGATATTTATCGGGAAGTTGATGGAGATTGCAAGCACGTTGTAATGGATCTATGTTTACCTATTAAATAGGGCAAGAATTCAGAAGTTAAAAAAAGGACTTCTTTCTATAATGAGAACTGTCACAAGATGTAGTTCCATTTGAAAGGAGTTTTTTATGAATTTAGAAAGTATTAGAAATAAAACGGTGCAGATGATTTTACAGTTTTCCATCCCCTCTATTATTGCAATGGTACTTACTTCCCTCATCACCATAGTTGATGGGTTCTTTATTGGAAATTATGTTGGGAAGGAAGGCATTGCTGCTGTGAATTTTGGTCTTCCGATTTTGTATGTTTATTTAGGAGTGGGTATCATGCTTGGCGTTGGTGGCATAGCAATTGCTGGAATGGAGCTAGGAGCAGGGGATATTAAAAAAAGTAATGAAGTATTTAATCAAACAGTTATGTCTACTTTCATTGCAACGGTAATATTAAGTATACTTGTGAGTGCTTTTTTTAGGCCTATTATGGATATAATTAATATGGATGTACAGGTTAGTAGTTGTTTTGGTCAATATTATTCCATTATGATTATTGCGTATCCCATTATGATTGTAAATTCAACAATGGGCATGTTTGTCAGAGGAGAAGGCAAACCGCAATTTTATATGCTGATTAATATATTGACTGTAGTAAGCAATATATTTTTGGATTATTTATACATCAGGTGGTTTCATTTTGGTATAGAAGGGGCTGCAACGGCGTCACTACTATCAGTTTTTATAGGATTGATTTGTATGGTTACGTTTTTTCTGAAAAAATCAAGTGTCTATAAGTTTCGGAAATTCAAATTTTCAAAAAGTTTGTTAAGAGACATGGTATTAAATGGTAGTTCAGAATTTATTGGACAGATGTCCATGGGGATCTCTATGTTTGCATATAACTGGACGATTATGAAAACGGTAGGTATTCCGGGAGTAGCTGCATTTACCATAGTAGGATATGTGGCATATCTATTTGGAATGGTGATTGTAGGTTTTGGACAGGGTGCGAGCCCTCTGATTAGCTTTTCTTTTGGTGCAAAAGAAATAGAATTAAGTAAAGTGATTCGAAAGCGGACCAATCTGTTTGTTTTTTTATCTGGAGTAGCTGTAATGATTGTATTATCAATTGCTTCAGAATGGTATAGCAATGTTTTTATTAGCAGTGATAATGTAGCAATCTTAATTCGTTCAGGTCTTGGTATTTTTATGTTTTCGTTTTTGTTTTCAGGAATCAATACCATTACCTCCTTCTACTTTACATCCATCGGAAGAGCAAAGGAGTCAGCACTTATTTCTTTCTCCAGAGGCTTGGTGGTATTATTAATATGTATCTTCACATTACCTTCCTTGCTTGGTATGACAGGAGTATGGCTTGTAGCACCTGTAACAGAAGCTTTAACAATTGTCTTAACCTTTGTTTTAATACGAAAAAATGAAAAATGTATCGAAATTTAATAAGGAAGGAAATTGGTAATGCTAAACTTATTTTTCTGACAGGATAAAATACCTTCCCTTTGTAATTTGCTGATTTCATTTGAGAGTGCGCTTCGATCAACAGATAAATAATCAGCCAGCTCTTGTCGGTCAAATGGAATCGTGAAAGTAGAACGACCTGACTTTTGCGATTCCGTTGACAGATAAGATAGAAGTCTATCCCGAATCGTTTTTTTTGTCATGTAATCCATCTTCTTTGTAAGGTCTACATTTTTCTGGGCCATGGTTTTAAGTAAGTTTTGAATTAATTTGGTATGAAAGGAACAGGCAGACGTGCATACGGAAAGGATTCTTTTGATATCAAAAAACATAATGGTTGTATTTTCACTAGCCAAAACGCAGATTTCTACAGGAATTTGGGACAGGCAGGCATAGCTTTCCGCAAATGCCATACCAGGGATTATTTCTTGAATTATAGTACGTCTGCCCCAAAAGTCTTCTTTTTCAATGAGAGCAAGACCTGATAATACCATACCTACGGAGTGTATCTGCTCACCACTTCTTAAGATATATTCATTCTTTTCAAAATGCACGACTCTGGTAGATAGGCATTTTAACATGCTTTTGATTTCATCTTCGCTTATTCCCATAAACATATTTGTATTTTTTAATAATGAAAGATATTGATCCATTTTCTATTCTCTCCAAAAAATTTATTAAAATGTTGTCAATACAACATAATTGTTATTTGAATTATATTATACTCAGATTAGGAAATCAAGGAAATACTATATTATGATATCCACATAATAAGAAAACAATGTGTTTTACAAGTAGAATAAAGGAGGTTCGTATGGCTTATACTAAAAACATTGAACACGAAAAGGTAATCAATCTGGCAGAAGAGGTGCAGATACAAAAAGGTCAGGTTGTTAGCAAGACGCTAGCTCAGAATAACTGTGTGAGCATTACGTTATTTGCATTTTCAAGAAATGAAGAGATTGGGATGCACGATTCAAAAGGAGATGCAATAGTAACAGTTTTAGAGGGTACAGGCAGATTTACAGTGGGAGAGAACATCTATGTCTGCAATGCAGGCGAAACACTTGTGATGCCTGCAACAATTCCACATGCTGTGTATGCAGAAGAGGATTTTAAAATGCTTTTGACTGTGGTTTTCCCAGAAAAATAGTAAGTCAATTATGAAAAATAATTATTAATTAAGAATATTAGGAGGTTACTAAAATGAGTATGTTTTGTTATCAGTGTCAGGAAGCGGCAAAAGGAATAGGTTGTGAAATCAAAGGTGTATGTGGGAAAAATGAAGAGGTTGCAAAATTACAGGATTTATTAATCTATACTACAAAAGGAATTTCGAAAATTGTAGTGGAAGGAAAGCTCGATGTTTCTGGAATTATGGAAATAAACAGGGATATACTTACCAGTTTGTTTATGACCATAACAAATGGAAACTTCGATGAAGATACGATTGAAAAACAGATTATAAAAATGATTTCTATTCGAAATGAATTGGAAAGTAAAGTATCATTAGGGAACTGCCATGATGCAGTATCCTTTAAAGTAGAGACAAGAGCACAGATGCTTGAAAAAGCATCCCAAGTAGGTGTATTGTCCACAGAAAATGAAGATGTAAGGTCTCTTAGAGAATTAATTATTTATGGAATCAAAGGTATGGCAGCTTATGCAGAGCATGCATTGAATATCGGAAGGGAGGACAGTTCCATTTATTCCTTTATCTATGAAGGATTATCCGCTACACTTGACGATACTTTGTCAGCCGATGATTTGGTTGCCCTAACACTAAAAACGGGTGAATTTGGTGTAAAAACCATGGCATTATTAGATGAGGCACATACATCAAAATATGGTAACCCAGAAATTACGACTGTCAATATTGGAGTAAGAAATAATCCTGCTATTTTAATTTCAGGACATGATCTGACTGATTTAGAGCAGCTCTTAGAGCAGACACAGGGAACTGGAGTAGATGTATATACACATGGAGAGATGCTACCAGCACACTATTATCCAGCTTTCAAAAAGTATGAAAACTTTGTTGGCAACTATGGAAATTCATGGTGGAAACAGGTTGGAGAATTTGAAACATTTCATGGTCCAATCTTTTTTACAACAAATTGTATAGTACCTCCTAAAAGTGAAGAAGTGCAGAAACGTATTTTTACAACAGGTGCAGCAGGATTTCCAGGATGTCCTCATATTGTTCCAGATGAGAATGGAAAAAAAGACTTTTCGGAAATGATTGCAATGGCAAAAACATTACCAGCACCAGAAGAAATCGAAACAGGCAGTATCGTTGGAGGATTTGCTCATAATCAAGTGATTGCGCTTGCAGACAAAGTGGTGGAAGCAGTAAAGACGGGAGCAATTAAAAAATTCTTTGTAATGGCTGGTTGTGACGGAAGAATGAAGTCAAGAGAATATTACACAGACTTCGCAAAAAGCCTTCCAAGCGACACAGTAATACTTACAGCAGGCTGTGCAAAATATAGGTACAATAAGCTAGGGTTAGGAGATATCGGTGGAATACCAAGGGTATTAGATGCAGGTCAGTGTAATGATTCCTATTCACTTGCAGTCATTGCATTAAAGCTAAAAGAAGTATTTGAGTTAGAGGATATTAATGATCTTCCAATTGCGTTTAATATCGCATGGTATGAGCAAAAAGCAGTGATTGTACTTCTTGCACTTTTGTCTCTTGGTGTTAAAAATATTCACCTAGGACCAACACTACCCGCATTTTTATCACCTAATGTAGCAAAAGTTTTAGTTGATAACTTTGGAATAGCAGGAATAGGATCTGTTGAAGATGATATCAAATTGTTTATGGCATAAAAAGAGTAGTAGATATCGAAATATAAATGAATAATGATTAAGTATCGCCTCATTTTATTTGTTTCATGAGGCGATATTTTATATTCCTCTGTCTTGACAAATGGAATATTTTACATTAAACTTAACAACGTTAACATTAAAGTAGAAAGAGTGAACAAATATGAGTAAATCCTATCATCATGGAGATTTGAAAAATGAGTTAATTAAATCTGGTATTAAAATGATACAGCAAGATGGAATTGAAAAATTATCCCTACGAAAGCTGGCTTCCATCTGTGGAGTTAGTGAAGCAGCACCTTATAGCCACTTTGAAAACAAAGACCAGTTATTAGCTGCCATGCAAGAGTATGTGACGGAACAACTCACACAGTGCTTAAAATATGCAGTAGAAAGAACGGATAAACAAAATTCTGTAACTGCCATATCGAACATGGGAAAGGCATATGTGCTTTTCTTTATGGAACATCCAGAATATTACACATTTTTGTTTACACAACCATGCGTAAAGATTGATTTGTCAATGAATTCGAATTCTGAAGAATTTCTCCCATTTCACTACTACAAGGTAAAAGCATATGAAATCTATAGAGGGCAAGGTCTTCCAGAGGATCGAATTAAATATGGTATTATCGCGATGTGGGCAAAAGTACATGGGATGGCAGCAATTGTGTCCATGAAGTATATTACAAAGGATTTTGAATGGGAAGATGTTTTTGATCAAATATTGATGGAGTAACCAAAAATTTAGAATATGTAAAAGATACAGGAGACCTGAAATGAAGAGAAAGAAAGGTATAAAAATGATTAGTTGTATTGTATTATTAGGTATCGTAATTTTAGTAATGATCATACTTCCCCCAAGTACGGGTAAATCAAAACCATTTTTAGATAATAATGAAAATATTTTGAAAGGAAGTATATCGGAAAAGTGCTATTTAAAGGCTAATGATACGACGCTTGGAATGTTTATTATGGCAAAGGATGAAACAAAACCTGTCCTACTAATCTGTGGAGGCGGTCCGGGAATTCCAGAATATTTATTAGAGCAGTTTTATCCCACAGGGTTAGAAAATGAATTCGTTGTCTGCTATCTGGAGTATCGTGGTACGGGTCTATCCTATGATTCGTCTATAGATCCTGATACGGTTACTACAGAACAATATGTTGAAGATATTATTGCAGTAACGAATTATTTGCGGGAACGTTTTAAACAGAAAAAATTATACCTTTTAGGGCATTCTTATGGTACGTCTGTTGGAATAAAAGCAGCACAGAAAAATCCAGAACTATATCATGCATATATCGCTATGTCACAGATGTGTAATCAGCCAGAATCTGAAAAGAGGGCTTATGAATACATGAAAGAGCAATACAGTTTGGCAGGGAATACAAAAATGGTAAAGCAGTTTGAAAATTACGAACAATATAAATCCAATTTAATTCTTAGGGATAAGGCAATGCATGATTTAGGCGTTGGAACGACACGAGATATGAATTCTATTATAACAGGTCTGGTCTTACCCAGCCTTAGATGTAAGGCTTATTCTCCATTGGAGCGTATCAATATCTGGAGAGGTAAAATATCTTCCAATCGTTTTAAAGCAGAAATGGATAAGTTTAATTTTAATGCCTTTGAAGAAGTACCGTCCATGGATATTCCAATTTACTTTTTAGCAGGAGTAAATGATTATACCTGTTGCTATTCCTTACAAAAAGAATATTATGAATACATAAAGGCTCCAGTTAAAAAGTTTTATTCGTTTGATTATTCAGCACATAGCCCATTATTTGAAGAGTCAGATAAAGCAATTTCAATACTTAAGGAAGATGTATTGAACTCTCTGGGATACTCAAAATAGATTTAACCAAAATTGTTGTAAAGAAATGAAAGATTCATCTCTTCACAACAAGGTTTTCTCTTTATGGTTATGATTGTGCCACATAACAAATTCGTCCATTTGATGCTGTGATGGGAGAAACTAAGTTTGTAGTATTTTCAAAGATAAAGGGTTCAGAATCGCCGGCATCGATATCCCCTGCTGATGATTTAGAAACTACAAAGGTGACTTCCCTGGTAAGAGCAGCACCTGACGTTGCGTCGGTGAGTAATGCATAATAATAGATTTTTGAATTTGCGGCATAAGAAAAAGCATTTGTATTGGTAAATGTGATATCTAAGAAAGAATTAGGAGTGCTAGGAGTCAAGCGCTCAGCATTTGCAACAGTAACAGTAATTGCCATAGGATAACCTTCTTTCCAAATTGAGTATAATAAAAGAACATCATTCTTTAAATAAAAATTCTGACTAATATAATATATGCTAGAAATCGAAAATAGTGAAAAGAGTATATAATAAAGAAAGTGCATTCATAGAATAGAGATAAGTAGTTATTTAGGGGCAAAGAATGAGTCTGGCAGATTTAAAATGTGTTGAGTCCATATGTACCACGAATGATTGCTGTTGGAGCCTAGAAAACAAAGAAATTCTAATGATAGGGAAAGAAAATTGCCATGAGTATAAAATCTATTTAAAATTTGAACTATTACCTTACTTTCAGATAAAGGTAATACAGCAGGCAAAACTCATTCTATTTAAGATACCTCAAATAGAGAGAGAGAATCAAATGGATTATTACAACGGGAATAACGAATATATAATATATCCATTATTAGATTTCTTTAGTGTCTACATAGGGATGTATTCAGAACCCAGAATCGTGGATGAATTAGGCATCAGCTTTAGAAATAATGGTTGCTGTAGTTATACAGAAGTTGATATTACCGATATCGTAAATGCGTGGTATGATGAGAATATAGAAGAGAAAGGTTTACTGTTAATGGGAAGCGGTACTGCAGGCACGATTTGTTATGCATCAGATGAATATCAATGGAAAGGGATGAGACCAATCCTTAGACTTATTTATCAGGAAAATAATTTTTGTCAGGCAATGTCACAGGCTCCTTGTACTGTTAATATTCAGTAATTCCAAATAACAGCGACTTGACAAAGAGATTTATTTTGTATACAATATGGCTTATTGGATTAGCGGAAGACAAAGATGTCGATGACAAATGGAAATCGAGACTTTGTTCCGCTATTTTTAAAATATAATTTGGAGGAATTTATTATGAAAAAATCATTAGCATTATTACTATGCACAGTTTTGACAACAGGAATGCTTGTAGGATGTGGTTCTACAAAAGCTCCTGAAGAGGAAGCAGCACCAGCTCAAACAGAAGAAGCAACTGTAGAAGCGGAAGAAACTACAAATACAGAAGAAGCAGCAAGTACCGAAGGGAAAAAATGGGTGATTGCAACTGATACCGTATTCAAACCATTTGAATACACAAATGAAAATAATGAATTTGTAGGAATTGATGTGGATATTCTTGCAGCAATCGCTGAAGATCAGGGATTTACTTATGAGTTGCAGAGTCTTGGATGGGATGCAGCTGTTGCAGCAGTTCAGGCTGGTCAGGCAGATGGTCTTATTGCTGGAGCAACAATTAAACAGGAACGTATTGATTCCGGCTGGATTTTTTCGGAAGGGTATTATGATGCTACACAGACCTTTGTTGTAGCAGCAGATAGTGATATTACAAGCTATGAAGGCTTAAAGGGCAAAAATGTTGCAGTTAAAAACGGTACTGCTGGTGCAGACTTTGCGAATAGTTTAAAAGATCAATATGGATTCACAGTAACGGTATTCGAAGATTCACCTACGATGTATCAGGATGTTATCCTTGGAAATAGTGTAGCATGTGTAGAGGATACACCAATTATGGCAGCTTCCATTAAGGAAGGTGGACTTGAACTTATGATTCCAGAAGGTATGGAAAGTGAAGGCGCTCCTTATGGATTTGCAATCATGGATACCGCAGACCAGGAATTACTAACTATGTTTAATGCAGGACTTGCAAATATTAAAGCAAACGGAACATATGATGCAATCCTTGATAAATATCTAAAATAGTTGATATTCTTAAATTTATTTCATAGAACGTGGGGAATCTGTTGCGGATTCCCCACGTTTTTGTTATATTAAAATTGTTGTGTTAGAAATTACAAAAAGGAGAAGGATTAATGATTTCTATTGTTGAAGCATATGGTTCCATGCTCTTAGGGGCATTGGGCAAAACGTTATTGCTAACGTTATTATCACTGGTTTTTGCTATGATCATTGGTATGATTGTTGCACTAATGAATGTAGGAAAAAGCAGACTTTTTAACTTTATAGGAACCGTTTATGTGGATGCAGTCAGAGGGGTTCCTTTGATTGTATTAGCATATTTTATTTACTTTGGTTTACCAGCAGGTGTTAAGATGATGGGAGTGCAGGATTTTCGCTTAACAGCGCTTCAGGCTGGTACGGTAGCACTTGCTATGAATTGTGGTGCCTATATGGCAGAAATTATTCGTGCAGGTATCGAAAGCGTTGATAGAGGACAAATGGAGGCTAGTAGAAGTCTTGGTCTTAATTATGGAAGGAGCATGCGGCTTGTTGTGTTACCACAGGCGATACGTACTATGATTCCCTCGATAATCAATCAGTTTATCATTACATTAAAGGATACTTCCATTTTATCTGTTATTGGATTTCCAGAATTAACAAATATGGGTAAAACCATTAGTGGAAATACGTTCAAGAGTTTGGAAACATGGGCCATTGTCGGTGTCATGTATATGGTTGTTATTATTACTTTAAGTAAAGTTGCAAAAAAGGTAGAAAGGAGGATTAACCGTGGAAGGTAACAAAATTATGATACATGTAGACCATTTAAAGAAAAACTTTGGAAAATTAGAAGTGTTAAAGGATATGAGTGTTGATATTTCAGAGGGTGAAGTTGTTGTACTATTAGGACCATCAGGAAGCGGTAAATCCACTTTTTTACGTTGTCTGAATCAATTAGAGAAGGCTACAGACGGCAAGATTATTATAAATGGAAAAGATGTAACGGACCGACATACGGATATTAATATCGTGAGAGAGAATATTGGAATGGTTTTTCAACATTTCAACTTATTTCCACATAAAACCGTTCTCCAAAATATTATCCTTGCACCAGTGGAACTTAAAAAAATGACAAAAGAAGAAGCAATAGAAGCTGGCAGGAAACTACTAAAAAGAGTAGGACTTGATGCTAAGGCAGATGCGTATCCCTCACAGCTTTCAGGTGGACAAAAACAACGTGTTGCAATTGCCAGAGCACTTGCAATGAATCCTGATATTATGCTCTTCGATGAACCAACTTCTGCACTTGATCCAGAGATGGTCGGAGAGGTCCTTGCTGTTATGCAGGAGCTTGCAAGGGATGGTATGACAATGGTTGTGGTAACGCATGAAATTGGTTTTGCGCGTGAAGTATCTGATCGAATTATATTTATGGATGATGGCTATATTGTAGAACAGGGGACCCCAGAGGAAATAATATCAAATCCGAGGGAAACCAGAACAATTGATTTCTTAAATAAGGTATTATAGTTTAAGAGAAGGGTAGGATCTCTATGAAAAAAATAATAACGATCAGTCGTGAATTTGGTGCTGGCGGTGGCGAAATTGGAAGAACGTTGTCAAAAAAACTGAACTATGAGTTTTATGATAAAGAGCTCATACTGAAAGCAGCAAGAACGCATCATGTGGATGTGGAGAGTATGATAAAGTGGGATGAAAAGGTTCCTGTTAATTTTGGATTTGCACAGAGCCTATTTGATTTTTATAACAAGCCTTTAAGTGAAAAATTATTTCAGGCACAAAGCAGTATCATAAAGGAAATTGCTGAAAAAGGAAATTGTGTGATTGTAGGTAGAAATGCAAATTCGATTTTGCGGGAATATGATAATGGGTTGCATGTTTTTGTTTGTGCAGATTCTCACTGGCGTGTTGAACGAATGAAGAAGAAGCAAAACGAAGAATCAGATTCGAAAGTAATGGAAGAAATGCGTTCCATTGATAAGGCTAGAAAGAAATATTGCTCTTACTATACGAATACGGAATTTGGTATGGCAGATTATTATGATATTTGCTTTAATACGTCACAGCTTGGGATAGAGGCATGTGTAGATGTGCTTTACCAATTAATTAAGTAAAGCAACTGTTCAAACATAAAACATAATTTAAAACATAATTTCAAACGGAAAAAGTACAAATACCATTAGGATGAAGAGCTTGGTATTTGTACTTTTTCTATTTTACATAAATTTGATATGCATTTTACTACAGAATGATAGCTGACTTTTATTTGAAACTGTATGGTAAAGCTAGAAACTAAAAGAGAATTTTGTTTTTTTGCGAAAGGATTTATTACCATATGCAGGATAAAGAATTGGAATTTCATAGAATACTCAAAGAAAAGAAAATAAAATCTGTTTATCAGGCGATTGTATCACTGACAGATGGAGAAATTTTAGGCTATGAAGCGTTAAGCCGAATAAACATAGAATTAACAAGCATTACAACAGAAGAATTATTTCAGTTGGCTGTAAAATATAATCATATTTGGGAATTAGAAGCACTATGTAGGAAAGGCTCTTTGAAAAATGCATGTGGAAATTTGAATCATAAAAAACTATTTTTAAATGTTGATCCCAATGTGATACATGATGAAAAATTCAAGACAGGTGAGACAAGTAAGTATTTAGAAGAATATGGACTTCAGCCGGAAGATATCGTATTTGAGATAACGGAGAGAAGCTCGATTGATGAACCAGAAAATTTTAAAGAAACTATCAATCATTACAAAATGCAAAAATATGATATTGCAATTGATGATTTCGGAGCGGGCTATGCTGGAATCAATCGAGTATGTGTGTTAAAACCCTATTATTT
Source organism: Lachnospiraceae bacterium (assembly GCA_028694115.1). Next base: position 54,931 of record JAQUUB010000008.1, on the reverse strand, counting down.
AAAAATTGATATGGCGATTGTAAGAGATATCAATAAAGATTTTATGAAAAAGTCTCTAGTTGAAAACTTTGTATCATTTTGCAAATCTTCAAACATTAAACTAATCGCAGAAGGAATTGAAACAAAAGAAGAGTTGTTAACGCTTATTGAATTAGGCGTGCATTATGGACAAGGGTATTTCCTTCAAAGACCAGAAGAAAAAATTAAAGATATTGATCATGGAATCAAGTGTCAGATAAAACATGCAAAACTTCAACAATCAAAGTCAGATTTTCAACCAACGATTTACGATAAGGTATATTCTATTTGCAAAGAAAAAGATCCAATGGATGCGGATGTACTTGGAGCAGAAATATATAAATACATAAAAAATAATTCGTATGTATCAGAAGTATGTGTATTAGATAAAGAAAAAAATGTAATAGGATTAATCACTAGAAATTATTTAATGGAGGAGCTTGGAGGAGTATATGGATATAATTTAAATGCTCGTAAAAAAGCATCGGAGTTGGTGTGCAGTAAAATGTTGGTGGTTGATGCAAATATGTCAATTGAAAATGTTTCTAAGCGTGCACTTGCAAGAGAACGAGAACATGTATATGATGCAATTGTAGTAACTAGAAATTCAAAATATTTTGGTATGGTTACGGTAAAAGAACTCTTAGAAACAGCAATCACCATTCAGGTTACAAGAGCAACAGAAGCCAATCCGCTGACGCATCTACCAGGTAATAATGAAATTGAGCAGAAAGTCAAAAATTGTATTGCATCAGAACATGCTTTTTCGATAGCATATTTAGATTTGGACAATTTCAAAGCCTATAATGATGCTTATGGATTTAATAATGGAGACTTAATGATTAAATTATTAGTAAAGTGCATGGCAGAATGCTGCAAAAATAACGAATTTATGGGTCATATTGGTGGTGATGATCTGGTAATTATTGCTGACCATTGGGGGTTACAAAAAACATGTGAAAAGATCAGTAAGAAATTTTCTGACAGAGTAATTAATTTATATAATTCTGTTGATCAGAAAAATGGGTATATTAGAGCCAAAAATAGAAATGGATTTGAAGACACATTTTCCATTGCCTCTATATCAATGGCAATCATGACAAATAAAAAGAATCGATTTTCAAGTATTGAAGAATTTTCAAACAAACTCGCAAAATTAAAAAAGAAAGCTAAGCAAATTGAAGGAAATAGTATTGTATTACATGAGTAGTGAATTCTTCTCATTTTGTGAGGTAGAAGGACAAGATAGATAGTTTGTAATTAAAGTACTAAACTCATGGCTTGTTAGGAAGCTACCATAGTAACCATTGTCTTTCTCAATATACTGACTAAGTAAAGTTCGTGTCTGGTTATTGATATTGGAATTCGAGAATGTACAGGTTGGTATTTGTAGTTGATAAATAGATGATAAATAGGTAGAGTCAGGCTTTACAGGAAAAGATTTTAGTGGAGCGTAGGTGGAAGGAATCGATGCCACCTTTGTTAATGCTGTCCCCAATTTTAAGCGACCACAGTTTGAGTCACAAAAAAGAGTGGTACAACATAAATAGAGACCATTAGATATCCCAATTTGCAATCTTCTTTTTATCGTGTCGGACAGAAACTGGGACCAATCTTTTGCACCCGTATTGCTGTTTTTTTCCGTAGTATTTATGGCCGTGCTTTGCATATTAGTCTTTGACTGATTACAGGAATCGGTAGCTGTCAGAAGTTTAGTCAGGCAGTTACTGTTTAGTTTATTCCTTGTTCTAGTAACAGCATTTGCAGAAGCAGAGTTTTTACTTGTTGCAACTTTGTCAATACTTAATTGATCATCGTTAACATCTATTAAGACCTCACGACGATCGTTACTACAAGTTCGGGAGTTGGAATTTGTAAAGGTTCCTGATATGGTATTTGAAGAGGTACAAGAACCGCTGTCTAATAGAGTTCTTATTTTTGTTGAATTACCCAATGAATTAAGTGCATCAATTGCTTCATTGGTTTTAGCCTCCATTGCTTTAATACTTGTAATGGGAATTGGTTTTAAAATATAGAGTACTGAAAAATCTACATCCTCAATTAAATTACAAAAGAGATTTGAAGTGGGGGTTTCATTAGGTACAATCAGTTTACCATAGCAACCTTCCATACATGAAACAGATGGATAAGTAGTTAGATTGGCTAAAATGTCTTTTATAAATGGTTCTGAAACAAGATATAAATGGGCGTCTAACAGATTGTCTTTTATGAAGCTGGTTAATATTTCTTGATTTAAGTGTAATTCGTCTTCCCAAAGTTTGGCTGTTTTCGCATTACTTGAATTAGAAATAAAACCGACATAGAAATTGATTCTCTTTGCATGATTCTGAACAAAGTAGAGAAAAAGAGTATGTTCAAACGATAAGGTTAGTAGGAGTATTTCGAAGATTTCAAGGAAAGAGGAAGCCGTATTTAATGATGAGAACTCAATTCGAAAAAGTAGAAGGGGCTCCATAGATAAAGAAATATTGTTTGCTGCATTACAGGAATCTTTATTGATTGAACTGGATAAGTACCAGTCATTTACTTGATTTAAACTATCTAAAAAATCGAAATCCTCTTGCACAATACCTCCTACTATATCACAATGTGGTAACGAAATTGGATATTTATATTAGACCATCTATTCTATTATATTTCATATTTTCATTGAAGTACCTTAAAAGATGAAATAATAAAAAAATTCAACCTATTATAGTATGTAATTATTTGTAAAAATGTGTCAAATTATAGGAAAATGCATATAATATAGTATAGATAAGAAATTAAAGGAGTAAAAAATATATGTGTTGCCTTTTTAATAATCGTTGTAGACCATGTTGTTGCAGACCTTGTTTTCCAATGGGACCCATTGGTCCAAGAGGCTTTGATGGTCCAATGGGATTTGACGGTCCAAGAGACTTTGACGGTCCAAGAGGCTATGATGGTCCAAGAGGCTATGATGGTCCAATGGGATATGACGGTCCAGTAGACTCAGACGGTCAGATGGGTCCAATGGGTCCAGTAGGCCCAATTTGTCCAGTATGCCCGATTTGTCCAATAGGCCCAGTAGGTCCAATAGGTCCAGTAGGTCCAATTTGCCCACCAAGACCATGCCCACCAAGACCATGCCCACCAATGCCATATCCACCATTCCCACCATATCCACCATGCCCACCGTGCCCCAAATGTCCAAAATGTCCACACTGCCCACACTGCCCACCACCAAGACCAAGTGTTAGAAATATATTAAGAGTACTCAATTCCGGTTCCCAGGCAGGAGCTACAGCAGCAGCAAGAGTTGATTTAGGTGCTCGGGTATTTGAAAGTGGAAGAGAAATAACCTATACTGCACCAAACAGCATAAATTTAGTACCTGGATTATATAGAGTATTCTATGCAGGAAATTATAGAGGAGAAGCAGCAGGAAACAGAGGTGCTTTCCAAGCGGTGATTGATGCAGTGGCTGTACCGGGTAGCTATATTTCGGTAGATTCTGCAGCTACTGGCGATAGTATCCCATTTGCAAAAGAGTTTTATGTTTCAGCAAGCAGCAATGTGGCATTATTATTCCACAAAACCACAACAGCTGCAGTTGATGCAGTTGAAAGCTTTACGGTAACGGTTGAAATGATAAGCTAATATTTACAGTGCCTCCAAGCAACTGAATTTTTCAGGGTCACTTCCATCGGGAGTGGCCTTGATTCTTTATAAAAGGTTATAAAAGATTATATTAGAAACAAATAAAATATATTAAATCTTATTATTTTTATTTAAATGATATTGTGGTACAATAAAAAAGTCTAAAGTCTAAATAATTGAAAAAGAAGGTATAAAATGGAAGACAATAAAGAAACCTCGAAAATTATGACAATAACAGAAGTCGCAGAGTATTTGAAAATTAGTGAAGTAACAACATACAAATTAGTGCAAAGTGGTTCTCTTCCAAGCTTTAAAATAGGAAGAAGCTGGAGAGTTAAGATGGATGATTTGCTTGAATTTATCGAACGAAAAAAAGGAGAACGTTATATTTAGTTTGGTTAATTTTTAGGAATCGGTATTTTACGGCTTTGTTTTAAAAACCGCAGAATAACGATTTTTTTGTGAGGATTTCCTGATAATCTCTTATTTGCAAGAATTGATTTAATAAAGATAGATATTTTTACGAAAGAAATTCATTTACTGGATTTTAAAAGTAATGAATTTAAGGATGGTATTATTATCACAAGTTCTCATATGTCAAAAGGACTTGAATTTGATCAGGTATTGATACCAAATGTTTCAAAAGAAGAATATCAATCGGAAATGGATCGAAAAATGTTATATGTAGCGTGCACTAGAGCTATGCACAAATTATCCCTAACCTATGTTGGTGAAAAAACAAGATGGCTTGAAAAATAAAAAACTGAAAGGTGATTCTATGAAAGAAAAAGAACTGAAAGAAAAAAAAGTAAAAATTATTCCGCTTGGAGGACTTGAAAAGATTGGAATGAATATTACTGCTTTTGAATATGAAGATTGTATTATTGTAGTGGATTGCGGAATTTCATTTCCAGAGGACGATATGCTTGGAATTGATCTGGTTATACCTGATTTTTCCTATTTGTTAGAAAACAGAGATAAAGTAAAGGGATTTTTTATTACGCATGGTCATGAAGATCATATTGGAGCACTTCCTTATATATTAAAAGATTTAAATCTTCCAATATATGCAACAAAGCTGACACAAGGATTGATTGAGATAAAGCTTAAGGATCATAACCTTTTAAGAAATACAAAAAGAAAAGTAGTAAAGCATGGGCAATCCATTAATTTAGGTGCGTTTCGTGTAGAATTTATAAAGACAAATCACAGTATAGCTGATGCGTCTGCATTGGCGATTACATCACCTGCAGGGACAATTCTGCATACAGGAGATTTTAAGATTGATTACACTCCATTATTTGGTGATGCAATCGATTTACAGAGGTTTGCAGAAATTGGGAAAAAAGGGGTTCTTGCATTGATGTGTGACAGTACCAATGCACAGAGACCTGGATTTACTATATCTGAAAGATTGGTGGCAAAAACTTTTGATACACTTTTTGCAGACAATACGACTAGCAGAATGATTATTGCAACCTTTGCATCCAATGTTGATAGGGTGAATCAGATTATAAGTACGGCATATAAATTTAAAAGAAAAGTTGTCATACAAGGAAGAAGTATGGTTAATGTTATTAAAGTGGCATCAGAACTAGGTTACATTGATATTCCGGAGAATACGGTCATTGAAGTGGAGGAAATGAAGAATTACCCAGATGAGAAACTGGTTATCATCACAACTGGAAGTCAGGGGGAAAATATGGCAGGTCTTTCCCGTATGGCTGACTCGACACATAAAATCATTACGATTAAACCTGGAGATAAGGTAATCTTCAGTTCGACTCCAATTCCAGGAAATGAGAAGGCAGTATCGAGGGTTATAAATGAGCTTTCTAGAAAAGGTGCTGATGTTATTTATCAAGATACCCATGTTTCCGGACATGCCTGTCAGGAAGAGTTAAAACTTATTTATTCACTTTTAAAGCCACATTATGTGATTCCGGTGCATGGCGAATTTAAACATTTAAAAGCACAGGAAAAACTGGCTAAATCTATAGGAATACCGGATGAAAATATATTTGTATTACATTCAGGTAATGTTTTGGAACTTTCACAAAAGCAAGGCGGTATTAATGGACAAGTAAAAGCAAGAGAAGTATTTGTCGATGGAATTGGCGTTGGTGATGTTGGTAATATTGTTATTAAGGACAGGCACAGTTTGTCTGAGAATGGATTAGTCATAGTTGTGATAGGAATCGAGAAGAACAGTAATCAGATAGTAGCTGGGCCAGATGTTGTGTCCAGAGGTTTTGTTTATGTTAGAGAGTCAGATGAATTAATGACAAAGGTTAGACAGGTTGCAGGAAAAAGCTTGGAAAAATGTAAGAATACTAGGGAATGGGGAAAAATCAAAGCTGCTCTTAAGGATGATATTGGAGATTTTATTTGGAAAGAAATGAAGAGAACTCCAGTAATTTTACCAATCATTATGGAAGTTTAATTCATGAATGATTAATGGAGCCTAAAAAAGAGGGAGAATGAACTCCCTCAATCTAGAAACACTGGTAGAAAAAAATGCTGTTCAAATTAACACGATCATAAACCCAACGGTTTCCATTCCAAATAAAGCCTTCTACCGACCAACGGTTAATAAAAATCGGATAGAACCAAAATGTCCTGCCGTGCCATTGCCAAATAAATGTAAAACGGTTAAGACAAAATCTCATGTTTCTGTCAAAATTATTAAATCGATTAAGATCATGGTATTGAACATTAAACTCTGATGTTCCAGGAGACGGAACTACCATGCCTCTTGGCAATCGTGGGGCTGGGTAAGGTGGTGGCATTCGTGGTGGCTGCCGATGAGAAGAGTTTCCAGGAGGTCCAGGAGGTCCAGAAGGTCCAGAAGGTCCAGAAGGTCCAGAAGGTCCCAAAGGACCACCAGGTCCACTAGGACCACCAGGTCCACTAGGTCCACCTGGACCAAAAGGACCACCTGGACCAAAAGGACCACCAGGTCCATCAGGTCTATCAGGTCTCCTTGGTGGTCCTTGCGATAGATTAATTTCTTCTGGGTCAAATTCATTATTATTTGATGCTTTAAATTTATCGTATTCTAAATTACCAGAATTAATATATGTGAAATTATCGCTATTATCTACATCCATGTTTTATTCCTTTTAAATAATGATATAATTTAATGTATGTATAATTCAAGAAAAGGTACCATTGCATACTGATTTATCAAATTAATAAGGTTGAAATGGTCTCTGCGTAAAAACTAGTACAAATGAATAACGGGAAGAAAAAAGCAAATATTAATATGTAAAGCGTAGTAGAAAGTCGATAAAAAGGCATTTCTACTACGCTTTTTATTGCATGTTGCATTCGAAATATATTAGAGCAATATTGGACTATAGTGAAAATGCACAAAAACAAAGTCTCATTTTTAAATAATGTGTCAATAGACACCAAATAGGATGCATGGTAGTATAGCTGTAGTACAGGTGATTAGGTAAACAGATAATAAAGGAGGAGTAAAATGTCAGTTGTATTTCCTAAAAATAATTTTCCAGGAGGAGTATGGCCAGTTATGCTGACGCCATTTACCAAAGAAGGAAAAATAGATGAAAAAGGCTTAATAGCTTTAGTAGATTGGTATATTGATCATGGCGTTAGCGGATTATTTGCTGCTTGTCAATCAAGTGAAATATTTGAATTGTCCTATGAAGAAAGATTAAAAATTGTTGATATAACAGTAAAAGCAGTAAAGGGCAGAGTTCCAGTTGTTGCGAGTGGTGTTACATCAGATAGCCTGGAGGATCAGGCAAAAGAAATTAATGCAGTATGGAAATTGGGTGTTGATGCAGTCATTCTTTTAACAAATCGTCTAGCTAATGAAGAGGAAAGTGACGATGTGTGGATTTCAAATTATCATAAACTTGAAAGTATGATTGATGAAGATATCAAATTAGGTGCATATGAATGTCCGAGACCGTATAAACGACTTTTATCAGTTCGTGTAATAAAAGAGATAGCGGATACCGGAAGATTTTACTTCTTAAAAGATACCTGTTGTATTGAATCAGAGATAAGAGAAAAATTGGCTGCCATCAGCGGAAGTAATTTAAAACTTTACAATGCAAATGCAACAACAGCATTAGAGTCAATTAGGGATGGAGCAGCAGGATACAGTGGAATTATGGCAAACTTCCATCCAGAATTATGGGTTTGGTTATGCAAAAATGCAGAAAAAAAATCTGCGGATGATGTTCAAGAAGTATTAATGGCATCCTCATTGATTGAGAGACAGTTATATCCAGTAAACGCAAAATTCCATTTAAAAGAAATTGAAAAGTTACCGATTGAAACAAAGAGCCGTGTACAGGATGATGCCCTTCTCTTTGAAACATGGAAAGAGGAAGTACGTATGATGGACAGACTTTGTAATAGAACCTACGACCAATATTGTAAATAGTCGTAGATAAGAAAGCAGTGGACAGATGGAGTGCAGGGCACAGGAAATCAGAAAAAAATTGAGAGCTGGTGAATTAGTAGTAGGCGGGCATACCTTTTATACGGATCCTGCAATTACAGCATCACTAGGATATCAGGGATTCGATTTTGTATGGATTGATGATGAACATGCAGCATTTGATAAAGCAAATATATTAAATCATATTGTTGCTGCTGATTCTGCTAAAACAGCTTCCATTGTAAGACTTCCGTGGAATGATCCAGTAATAGCCAAACCAATATTGGAGATGGGACCAGATGGAATTATATTCCCTATGATCTGCTCGGCTGATGAAGCAAAGAAAGCGGTAGCGGGATGTTTATATCCACCAAAAGGGATTCGAGGGTTTGGACCCAAACGTTCAAGTCATTATGGAGCAATTCCTACCAAGGAATATCTGAAACAGGCAGAAGACAGCTTTTTGAGAATTGTACAGATTGAACATATTGATGCAGTAGAGAATCTGGAAGAAATATTACAAGTTGAAGGCGTTGATCTTGCATTAGTAGGACCTAATGATTTATCTGCTTCCATTGGACATCTTGGAGAGACCAGACATGAAGATGTGGTAAAGCTCTATGAACAGATAATTGCAACCTGTAAGAAAATGAAGAAACCTTTCGGAGTATCGGTTGGAGCAAATGATACAGTGGCTATTGCCTATTGGATTGAAAATGGGGTATCATTTATTGGATGTGGAGATGACATTAGTTATATATGTAAAGGGAGTCAAGAGACTTTCGCATATGTAGCGGCATGCAAGAAATGCAGATAGGAGTGATACCCATGAGTGGAATGGATGAAAGGTTTATTTTAGTAAAAACAAACTTATATGAACAAATTGCAGATTGTCTTGAAGAATTAATATTGACAGACGAGGAATTGCAAAAAGAAAAGAAATTGCCGTCGGAGCAGACATTGGCAGAAAAATTTGGAGTTAGCAGAAACGTTATCAGAGAGGCATTAAAGATATTAAAAGAACGAGGTCTGATTAACCCCAAAAATGGTACAGGCTCTTACATTACGAAACCAGAAGCAAGTAATCTTTCAGATGTGATTAGCCGTATGGTCGTTATGGATAATATGAATTATAGCGATATCTACGATGTTCGTATTATTTTGGAGACAGCATCTTGTAAAAGAGCGGCATTGAATGCAACATCAGATGATTTGGCTAACATGTCAGATATGTTAGAAAAATTGAAAAATCGTGATATTACGGTAGAAGAAAGAAGAGAATTGGACTTTGGTTTTCATATTGCAATTGCAGAGGCAGCTGGAAATCCGCTATTGGTGGTGTTCGTTCAGACAATGAAGAATCTGTTTCTTGAAATGATTGAAAAAGGTATTTTTATTGAAGGTGGTATCGATGATGCAATAAACAGACATGCTAATATTATGGAAGCATTGAAGGCAGGGGATCCAAATATGGCAGAGGTAATGATGTACGATCATCTACATTTCTCAAAGAAAAACGTAGAAAATTTTTATAATAATAAGTAGAAACGCTCGTATTGTAAGGGGTACAAGTGAATCATACGTCATAAGACGATGAGATAAATGAAAACATTTAGGAGGAACAATATGAAGAAGAAGGTATTATCAGTATTATTATCAATAAGTATGGTTGCTACCATGTTAATGGGCTGTGGAAGTGCAGCTAGTGAACAAAAAACGGAAGAAGCAACAGAGAAAGCAGCAGAAGCGACATCTGCGGAAGAATCATCAGAAGAAGCTGCAACAGAAGAAACTGCAAGTGGCGATTTGGGAGATCCAGTAAAACTTACGGTTACATTAACAGCAGTTTCAACGGATACACATGCACAGGCAATGCAGAAATTCAAAGAAAAAGTAGAAGAATTATCAGATGGTAACATTACAGTAGAAGTATACACAGATGCACAATTATTTTCACAAGAAGAAGAATTAGCTGCAGTTGTTGGTGGAGATGCGGATATGACATTAACAAGTGCATCATGGTTAACAACAGGTTCTCCTTGGATTTCCATGTTTACAGCAGGTTACATGTTCAGAAGTTATGATCATATGACAAATGTTTTAAATGGAGAAATCGGACAGAGTGTATATCAAAAAGTATCGGATGAACAAGGAATATTACCTTTAGGAGCTTGGTATTTAGGTTCTCGTGAAATTTCGTTAACAGAAGATAAAGCTATTAAAACTCCAGAAGATTTGTCAGGTATTAACTTGAGAATGCCTAACTCAGATGCTTGGTTATTCTTAGGAAAAGCACTTGGTGCGAACCCAACACCTATCTCATTTTCAGAATTATATCTATCATTACAGACAGGTGTAGTTGATGGACAGGACAATCCACTTCCAACAGTTGAAAGTGCAAAATTCTATGAAGTTCAGAAATCTATTACAATTACAAACCACTTAGTTGATTCTGTATGGCCAGCAATCAATAGTGAAAAATGGAACTCTTTAACACCAGCACAACAAGATATTATTTTACAGGGTATTAGCTATGGTAGAGAGTATTGTGATTCAACAAACTTAAAGAAAGAATCAGAATTAATTGATTTCTTTAAAGAAAAAGGTGTAGCTATCTATGATGCTGATATTGAAGCATTTTCCAAACATGTTCTTGATGCCTATTTAAATGATGAAATTTCATCTACATGGGATATGGATCTATATGAAAAAATATCTGCTTTAGCAAAATAAGCAAGTTTGAAATTATGAATAATGAGAAGGGGCGTGCTTCTGTATGCCCCTTTTATAAAGAAAGAGGATGGGACTGATTATGGATAAATTCAAGAAAGTGTTCTCGTTATTAAGGGACTGCGTTGAAGTTTATATTCCAATCATAAGCTTTTGTTTGATGTTTGTGATTTTTATAGTTGAGATTGTAGCGAGATATCTATTCCAAAATCCATTGGCATGGGCTTATGAAGTTACAGTTACTTGTTACTTATGGATGGTTGTATTAAGTGCCTGCTACGCACAAAGAGAAAGAGCCCATGTAACATTCACATTAGTGTATGACAAGCTTCCTGTAAAAGGAAAGGCAATTTGCGCATTTCTTGGTAATTTAATCATTGCAGTCGCATTTGGAATTTCAATCGTTCCAAGTATTAAATTTGTTAGTTTTATGAAAATGCAGCAAACAAGTGTGTTTAAAGTAGGATTAAATGTTATCTATGCACCATATATCTTATTTGTTATTATTATTTTCATTTATGTTCTGTTGGATTTATATAATGAATTTATGGTATTTACTGGTTTTGGAGGACAAAAAGCAATCAATCAGATGTTGTCAAAGACCAAGAGTGAAACAGAGGAAGCAATCGAATTAGCATTATCGACTGAAACGGAGGTAGAAAAATGAATGTAAGTTGGGCATTAATTGTATTTTTAATTATTTTTGTTCTTATCTTTGTTCTCAGGATGCCGATTCCAATGGGTATGATGGCGGCTTGCGTATTCTATTTTGTTGTTAGTGGTGAAAACGTTAAAATGGTAGGCCAGCAAACGTTGAAAACATTCTATACCAACTATACAATCATCGCAGTACCGCTGTTTATTTTTGCGGCAAATGTTATGAATAGTGGTAAAGTTACAGATAAAGTATTTGGATTTGCAAAAGGATTTGTAGGTCGGTTCAAGGGTGGACTTGGACATGTAAATGTATTGGCATCTTTGATTTTTTCAGGTATGACAGGATCTGCAATTGCGGATGCCAGTGGATTAGGGAAAATGGAAATCGATGCAATGCGTAATGAAGGCTATGATGATGGATTCAGCTGTGCAATTACAGCCGCATCGGCAACCATCGGACCAATATTTCCACCAAGTATACCTATGGTTATTTATTCTATGCTATCAGGAGCTTCAGTTGGAGCATTATTTATGGGAGGTATGGTTCCAGGCGTTTTACTTGCAGTTGCATTGATGCTTTACATTGTATATGTTTCCCATAAACGCAATTATCCAAGAGGTGAAAAACTTGATATTAGAGAATTTTGTAAATATACATTTACAGCAATACCAGCAATATTAACTCCTGTTATCTTACTGGTAGGTATTTACACAGGTATCATGACACCAACAGAAGCAGGTGCTGTAGCTGGTCTCTATGCTTTATTAGTAGCAGTTTTTGCATATCGTATTCTTAAGTGGGAGGGTTTCAAACAAGTATTATTAGATACCATTAAAAGTACTGGATCGGTATCCATTATGATTGGTGCTGCAACTTCTATTTCTTATATTGTTGCAAAAGAACAAATTGCTGCAAAGCTAGGAGAACTTATTCTTGGGCTGACAGATAACAAATATCTTTTCTTAATTATTATTAATGTATCAATTTTGATCCTTGGTATGTTTATTGATACTTCCGTTATACAGGTTGTATTTATACCAATCGTTCTTCCCTTAGCAAAAATGTTTGGAATTGACTTAGTACATTTTGGTTTAATTGTAGTATTCAATATGATGATTGGTCTGTCGACTCCACCGTTTGGTATGCTTTTATTTATTACGAGTGGTATTTCGGGAACACCACTTAAGGATGTTATTAAGGAGATATGGCTCCCCTTGTTTTCCATGATTGCGGTACTTCTTATTATTACTTTTGTACCAGATATTGTATTATTCCTTCCGCGATTACTACTCGGATATGCGGGGTAAGTGTGAAGTGTGAGAAGATATACTAACGCATGAGAGAACCATGCGAAGTATATCTAAATCTCACACAGGAAGAAGTCGCAAGCGCCTTCTTCCCATTATTAAGGAGCAATAATATTTTAGTACATGCTAAAGCATGTGGATGGGTATAAAAATGATAATAGATTATGTAGAGCATTATGAAAAGTATACGGATATAGTTTCTGATTTTAGAGAGGGTTTTCAATTTGCTTTGTCATTAAAGGACAAGGCGAGTGGAAGATATGAGCTGAATGAAGATGTCTTTGCCTTAGTTCAGGAAGGAGTAACAGAAGAACTAGAAGATGGAGAATTCGAGAGTCATAAGAACTATATTGATGTTCAAATCATCGTAGAGGGTGAAGAATTAATGGAGTGGCAGGAACTTAGCTTATTAACAGAGAGTATTCCTTATAATGAAACGAAAGATGCTTCATTTAGCAAAGGAAATGGCTCAATAATTCATGTAAAAGAGAATATGTTCTATCTGGTATTTCCTCACGATGCACACAAGCCATGCAGGCATAAAGAAATACCTTTCATTTACAAGAAAATTGTATTAAAGCTAAAGATAAAATAAGAAAAACCGGAATAGCAGGAAATGGAAAGGAAGCGTATTCAAAATGGTAGAAAACAGATATATTGGTGATTATCCAGTAATTGGTATTAGACCTATCATCGATGCAAGACAAGGAATGCTTGATGTTAGAGGTTCTCTTGAAGAACAAACGATGGACATGGCGTTAGCTGCAAAAAAATTATTAGAAAAGAATTTAAAGTATTCCAATGGTGAAACTGTAAAAGTTGTAATAGCAGATAATACAATCGGTCGTGTTACAGAGGCAGCAGCTTGTGCGAAAAAGTTCAAACAAGAAGGAGTTGAAATTACGATATCGGTTACTCCTTGCTGGTGTTATGGATCGGAAACAATGGATTCTGATCCGAATACAATTAAGGCAGTATGGGGTTTGAATGCAACAGAGAGACCGGGTGCTGTATATCTGGCATCAGTGCTTGCAGGTTATGCACAAAAAGGACTTCCTGCATTTGGCATTTATGGTGATAGAGTACAGGAAAAAGATGAAAATGAAATTCCTTCAGATGTTGCGGAAAAGATGATTCGTTTTGCAACTGCTGCAGTTGCCGCAAAGACAATGCAAGGAAAGTCATACTTACAGATTGGTGCAATGTGTATGGGAATTGCAGGATCTGCCATTAATATGGACTTTTTTGAAGAATATCTTGGTATGCGTTGTGAATCTGTAGATGAAGTAGAAGTAATACGTAGAATTGAAGAAGGTATTTATGATGAAACGGAATATCAAAAAGCATTAAAATGGACGAAGGAAAATTGTAAAGAAGGATTTGACAAGAATCCAGAATTTGCACAAAAATCAAGAGAAGAAAAAGATGCTGCTTGGGAATTTTCTGTAAAGTGTGCCTGCATTATTAAGGATCTAATGAATGGTAATGTGAATCTCCCAAAAGGAAGAGAAGAGGAGAGTCTTGGACATAACGCAATTGCAGCAGGTTTTCAGGGGCAAAGGCAATGGACTGATATGTTCCCAAATACAGACTTTGCAGAAGCAATTTTGAATACTTCCTTTGATTGGAATGGAGCAAGAGAACCCTATATTCTTGCAACAGAAAATGATACATTAAATGCAGCTAGCATGCTATTATTAAAGTTACTCACAAACCGTGCTCAAATGTTTGCAGATGTCAGAACCTGTTGGTCGGGAGAATCAGTAGAAAAAGCGACTGGTTACAAGCTAGAAGGTGAGGCAAAGAAAGCAGATGGATTTATTCATTTAATCAATTCCGGTGCATGCTGCCTAGATGCTTGTGGTGAAGTAAAGGATGCAGATGAAAAAGCGGTTATGAAACCGTTCTTCGAAATGACAGATAAAGACAGGAATGCTTGTTTAAATGCAACAGAATGGTGTGAAGCAGATCTTGGATATTTTAGAGGGGGCGGATATTCATCCAGATTCTTAACAAAATCTGAGATGCCAGTAACCATGATTCGTTTGAACATTGTAAAGGGGTTGGGTCCTGTTATGCAGATTGCGGAAGGATATACCGTTGCATTACCTGATGAAGTATCAGATGCAATCTGGAAGAGAACGGATTACTCATGGCCATGTACTTGGTTTGTACCTAGAGTGACTGGAGCAGGTGCTTTTCAATCAGCTTATGATGTAATGAATAACTGGGGAGCTAATCATGGAGCAATTAGTTTTGGACATGTAGGTGCTGACTTAATTACCTTGTGTTCGATGCTTCGTATTCCTGTATGTATGCATAACGTACCGGAAGAAAAGATTTTTAGACCCGCTTGCTGGAATGCATATGGTATGGATAAAGAAGGTCAAGATTACAGAGCCTGTGCAGTATATGGCCCAATGTACAAATAGATTTTTTCTGGAGGAAAACATATGTTAAAAGGAATTCCAAAGATTCTATCACCAGAACTTCTAAAAGTAATATGTGAAATGGGCCATGGTGACAGAATTGTTATTGCAGATGGAAATTTTCCGGCAGAGTCAATGGGTAGAGAGCATATTGTGATACGTATGGATGGCCACGGCACACTGGAAATTGTGGATGCAATTCTACAGTTGTTTCCACTTGATATGCTAGTAAATGAACCAGTACAGCTAATGGAAGTATCCAAGAACGATAACGTTCTGACACCTATCTGGGATCAATATGAAGCTGCTGTTGCAGTATATGATAATAGAGGCAAAAGTGCAATCGGAACAATGGAACGTTATGATTTCTATGAAGCTAGTAAACAGGCGTATGCTATTATTGCAACGAGTGAAAAAGCCTTATATGCAAATATTATTTTGCAAAAAGGTGTTCTATAAGAATGGGTGTAAATATGAAAGTATTAAATTTTGGTTCTTTAAATATCGATTATGTATACCAGGTAGATCACATGGTACGGACAGGTGAAACTCTCTCTTCAGATGGTTTGAGTCAATTTCTTGGAGGAAAGGGATTTAATCAGTCGACCGCTTTGGCAAAAGCAGGTGTACCGGTATATCATGCGGGATTGATTGGTGAGGATGGGCATGGATTTTTAGAAGCTTGTAAAGAATATGGAATGAATTCCACTTTTATTAAGGAAATACCAGGGAAAAGTGGGCATACCATTATTCAGATTGATAAAGATGCACAGAATTGCATTCTTCTACATGGGGGAAGCAATCGCGCCATAACAAGAGCCTTTGTCGATGATGTTTTCATGAACTTTGAAAAGGGAGATTTTTTATTACTACAGAATGAAATAAGTGAATTAGACTATATTATAGAAAAAGCTTACGAAATTGGAATGATAATTATCCTAAATCCATCACCGTTTGATTCTCATTTAGATGCATGCGATATGACAAAAGTGTCGTATTTCATTTTAAATGAGATTGAAGGAGAACAGATTAGTGGAGTATCTGATCCAGACGAAATAGCTGCTGTAATGGTGGAAAAATTCCCAGATGCGAAAATCGTTTTGACGCTTGGTAGTAAAGGATCTATGTATAAAGATAAAACCAGTGTTTACCATCAGGATATTTGTGAGGTACAGGCAGTGGATACGACAGCAGCAGGAGATACCTTTACTGGTTATTTCATTGCAGGACTTATGGAAGGAATGAAGACTCCAGAGATTTTAAAAATGTGTGCAATGGCATCTGGAATCACAGTATCTAGAAAAGGTGCATCACAGTCTATTCCAAATCGAGAAGAAGTGCAGAAAGCGTTAATCTGAAAGGATTACGCTTTTTTTCTTTACTGTATGGGATTTTCTATATCAAAAGGTGATGGATCTAAACCATAAATTTGGACAACTTCAAGATTCTCACTTTCTAATATATCTTTTGGTGTGACAAGCCTACCGTGATTCCCATCTAAATCAATCCCATATGCCTGATAAGCGTACCATACTAAATAGGAGCAATGCGCCCCAAAGAAAAAGGAATCTGAGGAACGATTTTTTTGTCCAATAAAACCTGAGCCGAGACGATAAGGAATGGAAGCAAGATTATTTCTGGCATAATCGGCTACTTCTTGACGTGTTTCATCGCTTGTTCCTTTCACTCTTAATAAAACGTACGAAGAATAGTTTCGCCAGTCAGAAAGTTTTCCAATCTCAGAATCAGAAAAAAGAACGCGGCTTTCTAATGTGGTCGTATCATCTAGGACAAGGGCACAGTGACCATGACGCCATCCCATGGAATGGGTGGAGCGGGTAATAATAATATCTCCTGCTTGCGGGCAGACAAAAACGGGTGTTTTCATGTGATTCCCAGAGATATCTATAAGGGTATCTGCTCTAGTAAACCATCCTAATAAAGGTTCGCAGGAATATGTGCCTTTAAAGAAAAACATTTTTTGATAGGACTTTATAGATTCTGTGCCAGAAATTCCTTTAGAGTGAAGATTAAGAATTGCAGAAGGTCCAAGACCTGTTTGTAAAAAGAGGGTTTGGAAATCTTCATGGGTAAAATTCTCTTTTGATAAAATAGAAGACAGATCTATCTGCTCATAGTCAGGGGAAAAAGGGTCTTGTCTGTGAGCAAAGGTAAATTGTGAAAAATAAGTATAAAGTAAAAAGAGAAGTAGGAAAATAATTAGTATGAAGAAGGTCGCTTTGATTCGTTTCAATGCTTATTTACCTCCTGAAAAATTTGAATCCATGTAGTATTTTTGGCTATAATTGAAAGATTATTCAATAGAGTAAAAAATAGAACCACATGATTGAATATATTTTTGTTCATGCTATAATTCAAAAGAGAGAGAGGGCGGCAAAATGTTTGAATCGGCAAAAAAGGAGTGGATACCAGAGCTTATTGACTTATGGCAAACGGTATTTGGAGACGATAGGGAGTATATCGAGTTGTTTTATCACTACCATTTCTCAGAAGAGGGAGTTTTTGTTTGGAGAGAGCAGGGAAAGATTGTTGCAATGCTCCATATCATAAGAGGAAAATTCTGGGATAAAAAAGAGAATGAGATAGAAAAGAGTCCTATAAACTATATTTATGCGTGTGCAACTGCAGAAAAATTTCGAAATAAAGGTATTTACAAAAAAATGCTAGATGAGGTGACAAAAAAAGGACGATCGTTGCTAGTGCCAAGTGAAGAAGCACAAGGCTATTATGAGAAATTAGGCTGGTATTTTGCAATCCCGTATAAGAGGGAAGTGATTTCAGAAAGAATTGTAGCTCAAAGTTACAAAAGAGTAGAATTAGAATTTGAGGCGACAACTCCTAAGGAATACAAAAGAATAAGAGATTTGAGATTAGGAAAAGAAGGGTATATTGAATGGGATGAAACCTCTATTGCGTGTGCTATGGAGGCATGCTTCTATGGTGGGGGATGCGTTCAGGCCTTTTTTATTAATGAAGAAAAACATGTAATGATGGCAAATATAAAGAATGAAATCCTAGTGGTAACGGAAATTACCATTTCTGATGATCAAAGGACGAAATATGGATCTATGATTGCAAATCACTTTGGTTGTCATTCTATGATGCAAAAAGAATTGAAAATAATGAGTAGTTACCACGAATGGAGCCAGACTCCATATTTAAATCTGGCACTTGATGATTAAAAATGCCAGCCTATATAAAAGGCTGGCAAGAAATAGTTAGCCAGAAATAGAAGGTAAATGGGAAAGATTATTACCTTCGCTACCATCAGGAAGAGATTTTAAATATTCATTATCATTTCGATGTGCGATACCAACACCTTTGATATCACCTGATTTTGCAAGAGCAACACCTTGTTCTTTGCTGATTGTTCGACCATCCGAAAGTTGATAGCCGGTTACATGGCCACTATTTTTCACAAGGGCCACAATCGCTTTTGCATCTGCTTTTGCAGTTGGAATATCATCAAGTGCACTCATGGGTAAGATTTTTTTATAGGTGTCTGTTTCATTCATGGGATTACCTCCTAAATTTAAGCAATTTTATTATAGTATCTAGTTTGTGAAAATAAAAGAGAGACTATACATAGAGAGAGGAAACTTTATAGTATGCAGGAAAAATTAACAAAAAGTGATGTGGAAAAAATAGAAAAAGAAATTGAGAATCGAAAACTAGTTATTCGAAAAGAAGCAATTGAGGCTGTAAAAGAAGCAAGAGCGCAAGGTGATCTTAGTGAAAACTTTGAATATTATGCTGCCAAGAAGTACAAAAATCAGAATGAAGGTAGAATTCGATATTTAGAAAAAATGTTAAAATTCGCTGATATTTTAGAGGATGAATCAAAAGAAGACGAGATTGGTATGAATAACCAGATAGAAATTCTTTTTGAAGAGGATCAGATGATAGAAACCTATAAATTAGTTACTTCAATCCGTGGGAATTCAATGAAGGGTTATATAAGCATTGAATCTCCCTTGGGAAAAGCAATTTTAGGACATAAAGTAAATGATAAAATCTACATTAAGGTCAGTGATTCTTATGGATATTATATCATAATAAAATCCATACAAAAAACTACAGATGATTCAAATGATCAAATCAAAGGATTTTAATTACGTTCTGTTAAGAATTGCCATAAGTGTTATTTTAGTATATAATTTCATAGGAGTTACAGATTTTAATCAATGGTAAAACAATGTAAGAAAAATTAATGCTAATGGAGAAATAATATGAAATCTTTTGAGTATATCGTTGAAAAAATTGATGGAGACTACGCATATCTAAAGAATATAGAAGCATCATCAGACGAACTAAAACTTGTCGCAAGGGCATTGCTTCCAGCTGAAATAGTGGAAGGAACAAGACTTGCTTATGAGTTTCTACAGTACAATATAGTGGAGTAAACAGTGATAACAATTGTAAAATATCATGATTTAGAAATAGAAATAGAAAAAAAGAATATAAAAAATATTCATTTAAGAATTTATCCTGATGGGCGGATTTATTTATCATCTCCTAAGAGAATTACAAATGAATATCTCTTAGAATTTATCAAAAATCGAGAAAACTGGATTTGCGAGAAACAAAAGATCATGGAGCGGATGCCTAAACAAAATCAAATAAAAGAAGTGGACAAAGGAATAATAAGTGAGTATAGAAAAATCCTGAATGAAAAAATCCCCTATTTTATACAGAAGTGGCAGCCAATCATGGGTGTTGAAGTGTATGAGTATCATATTAAAAACATGACAACCCGTTGGGGAAGCTGTAATAGAATAGCACATAGAATCTGGATTAGTTTAAATCTGGCGAAATTCCCAGATGAATGTCTTGAATATATTATTGTTCATGAAATGAATCACTTATTAGTAGCAGGGCATGGTATGGATTTCAAGGATAACATGAGTCGTTTCTTACCAGATTGGAAACAAAGGGATCGAATGCTAAGGGGAAGGTGACACGATATGATAACCAATATTGTAGAATATTTAGAACAATCTGCTAAGAAGTTTCCACAAAAATGTGCATATGCAGATGAAGAATTAGAAATTTCGTATTCTGAGCTTCTGGAGATGGCAAAATCAATTGGTACTGGGTTAATTAAACAGAATAACAGAAGGGGTCCCATTGTTGTTTATATGAGTAAGGGACCAAAAGATATTGCGGCTTTCTTAGGCGTTTTATATAGTGGAAGTTTTTATGTTCCGATGGATACAGCTATGCCAAAAGAACGAGTTGATTTGATTATGAATCATTTAAATCCGATAGCCATTATCTGTGATGAAGAAAATTTTGAGTCTGCAAAAGAGATTAAGGGTGAGGCTAGGCTTTTGAAATTTGAGGAATTGAGAATATTAAGCATTGGCGAAGAAGAATTGAGTGTAGTCCGCTCAAAAATGCTAGATACAGATCCAGCGTATGTTTTGTATACATCAGGTTCAACAGGAATACCAAAGGGAGTTGTAGTACCCCATCGGGCTCTCATAGACTACATGGAGCACTTTTGTGAAGAAGCTGGCATTACCTCAGAGGATGTAATTGCAAATCAGGCCCCCTTTTACTTTGATGCATCATTGATTGATATTTATTGCACCTTAAAGATGGGTGGAACAATGCACATTGTACCATTAGCTCATTTCTCTATGCCGTTAAAACTTCTTCAATTTTTAGAGGAAAAAGAAATTACAACAATCCGCTGGGTGCCTTCTGCACTTAATATGGTATCAACCTTTCGGGCACTTAAATCATGTAAGCCTGGACATCTTAGAAAAATAATTTTTGGAGCAGAGGCAATGCCCACGAAATGTTATAATTATTGGAGATCTTTTTATAAAGAGGCAATTTTCATACAAATATACGGACCAACAGAAATAACGGGTGTCTGTACATATTATATTGTGGACAGAGAATTTGAAGACACAGAAATAATTCCAATTGGGAAAGCATTTGGAAATAGTGGAGTATTCTTACTAGATGAAGAGGAAAAACTGATTCAGAGCGACCAAATCGGAAAGATTGGGGAAATCTGTGTTAAGGGAACGTGTTTAGCACATGGTTATTACCACTCACCAGAAAAAACAAAAGAAGTTTTTGTACAAAATCCATTAAATAAGGACTATCCAGAAATAATTTATAAAACAGGGGATTTAGCATCCTACAATCAATATGGTGAGTTCGTATTTGCTTCTAGAAAAGATTTTCAGATAAAACATATGGGACACCGTATTGAACTTGGGGAAATCGAAGCAGCCGTGAATTCTCTCCATGGTATTAAAAATGCTTGCTGTCTCTTCCAAAAAGAAAAGAATAAAATAATTTTAATATATGTTGGAGAAGAATATAATAATACATCTGTGATTGAGGGGTTGAAAGAAAAGCTCCCAAGGTATATGATACCAAATGTATTGTATAAACTTGACGAGATGCCACTTAATTTAAGTGGGAAAGTAGACCGAGTGAAATTACAAGATGCCTATTTAGGATAGAAAGGAAATGATATGGAAGCAATTATTAATATTTTAAAAGGATTACATCCTGAGGTGAATTTTGAAACAGAAAAGGGATTAATAGATCAAAGAATTTTAGATTCCTTTGATATTGTAACTTTAGTAGGCGAACTAATGGATGAATTTGATGTAGAAATTGGCGCAGAACATATGGTACCAGAGAACTTTAATTCAGCAGAGGCTATTTTGAATTTGGTAACCCGGCTAGAGGAGGAGTAAAGATTCATGTCATTTGTATCCTATAGTTTTGTGGCATTTGTTTTATTATGTTTGCTGCTTTACTATATTTTACCTCAAAAGTTCAGATGGGTGATTTTACTTTTATCAAGCTATATCTTTTATTTCTTAGCCTGCAATAAGTACATTTTATATGTTATGTTAACTACTGTAACCACCTATTTCGCAGGATTAGGGATATCTAATAATCTGAACAAGCAAAAAGAATATCTAAAAGAACATAAGCAGAATTTAACAAAAGAAGATAAAAAAGCATATAAGGCGAAGATGAAGAAGCAGCAAAAGACAATACTAGTTCTTTGCTTACTTTTAAATTTTGGTATTTTAGCCTTTATTAAGTATGCTAATTTCGTGATAGCAAATATAAATTGGTTTCGGTTAACTGCATTTCAAAACACCAATTATTTTAATTTTTATCATTTGATTTTACCGCTTGGAATTTCTTTTTATACCTTCCAGTCAATGGGATATCTCATTGATATCTACTATGGAAAATACGAAGGGGAACGCCATTTTGGAAAAATATCACTTTTTATTTCTTTTTTTCCACAGATTATACAAGGACCCATCAGCAGATATGATCAAATAGGAAATCAGTTATTTGAAGGGCACAAATTCAACTGGGATAATATCATTTGTGGCTTCTATCAGATAATGTGGGGCCTTTTTAAGAAACTTGTTATCGCAGACCGAGTAGCGGTATACGTTGGTAATACGGTAGCTTCTTATAAAGACCTAGATGGTAGTTATATTCTTTTGGCAATTTTCTTTTATTCGATGCAGATTTACGGTGATTTTTCGGGTGGTATCGATATAACGCTTGGTGTTGCCAGGATGTTTGGAATTGAAATGCCAGCTAATTTTGAGAGACCATTTTTTTCAAAATCAGTAGCAGAATATTGGCGTAGATGGCATATTACACTTGGTACATGGTTTAAGGATTATATTTTTTATCCACTTTCCATAGCGAAATGGACGATTCATTTTGGAAAATGGATTCGTAATCATATTAATGATACTCTTGGGAAAAAAGTTCCTATCTATATTTCTATGTTCATTGTCTGGTTTACTACAGGATTATGGCATGGGGCTGAATGGAGATATATTGTATGGGGCTTACTAAATTGCGTTATTCTATGCATTAGTACAGAGTTGGAACCTTTGTATAAAATAGTAAATGAGCGCCTTCCTTTCAGACAAGGAGGTACCGTCCAAAAGGTATTTCGTATTGTTAGAACATTTTGGATTATGGCTTTTTTAAGAGTTTTTGATATTGCGAGTGGAGGGGTCAAAGAAGCATTATCTATTATGCGTGGAGTCTTTCATAATTTCTTTTCTATTAATCTTGCAACAATTGAATCATTAGGACTTCCCCTACAGGAACTAGAAGTTGCAGTTGTCGCCTGCTTTATTGTATTTTCTATCAGCATGCTTCAAAGAAAGGGAAGTATTCGAAAACGTATTATGAATACAAAGCTACCAGTAAGATGGGCTATTATGACAGCACTTGTTTTAGGCGTTGTGATTTATGGTTCCTACGGAATGGGTTATGATGCACGTTCCTTTATATACCTTCAATTTTAGCGGGGAAAAGATACATGAAATACAAGAAGATACTGATTAACTGCATAAGGATTTTGTTTATCTTAGGAATGATTGTTTTTATCAATCGTTTATTTATGCCAAAGTATGTAGAAGATAATCAGGATGGATGTGTAACACAGGAATTTTATTTACAAAAGACAAAGTTAGATGTTCTGGCATTTGGATCAAGTACCGTATACAATGCAATTTCACCAGACTTTTTATGGAAAGAATACGGTTTTACATCTTATACCAGGGCAAATGCGTCACAGACATTATGGCAATCGTATTATCTAATGGAGGATGCGTTAAAAACAGAAACACCAGACTTAATTCTAGTAGATATGAGCTTTATGAAATATGGTGAAGAGTTTGTGGAAGAGCCATCAAACCGTAAAGCTATTGATGGAATGAGACTTTCTACGAGCAAATGGAATTGTATCAAGGCTTCAATGGGGGAGGAAGAACCAATTACTTACCTATTTCCTATTTTTCGGTACCATTCACGTTGGAAAGAGCTGACTGCTAAAGATTTGCAATATACGTTTCGGATGCCGGAAGTAACATATGATGGATATATTATGCAATTTGATATACCAGAAGAGCAGATAATCTATGAAAAAGAAGCCAAAGAAAACTACGAGTTTCCCCAAAAAGCATGGGAGTATCTTGATAAAATCACGGAGCTTTGTAAGGAAAAAAATGTTCCATTATTATTAATGAAAACACCTACTTATGTAAATAACTGGTATGATGAATATGATGAAATGTTATCTCAGTATGCATCGTCAAAAGGAATCAAATACACTAATTTCGATAACTATAAGGTGCAGATGGGTAATAATTTGAGATTGCATTATGTGGATGATGGAAGTCATTTAAATGTGGTGGGAGCCGAAGTCTTTAGCAAGTTTTTGGGAGCATACATTACAGAGCAGTATGATATTAAGAACCATTCTCACGATAAAAAATATCAAGATATTTGGGATAAAAAATTAGAGAGATACGAAGTTAATAAGGCTGTTGGAATGAAAAAATATGAGGAAAAACGGAAGAGCTTAGGCTTATAATTTAAGTCAGCATTGCAACGCGTTGAGTAGCATAAATGGAGGGATAGATTTGGACGAAAAAAGAAAAGTATCACTTATGAGGGCCCAGGAACTGAAAAATTCAATCACTGAGTATATGCAGTTTAAAGAAAGCTACCCGTTGGCAACAGATCCCATAATGGTAAAAAAGGAAGAGTTTCAAAAGCAGAGAATTATGGAATATTTACATGCTACCGATGAAGATTGGGAGGATTGGCATTGGCAGTTAAAAAATAGAATTAGTGATTTGGAATCATTATTTTCTTTTATTAATATACCAGAGAATGAAAGAGATACGATTAGAGATGTTGGAAAGAAGTACCGTTGGGCAACAACACCTTACTATTTATCCTTAATGGATTTTGAAAATAGGAATTATCCAATTAACCAGATGGCGATACCGTCAATAGAAGAGAACGATACAGAAGGTGAAGAGGATCCGATGGATGAGGAACATACCAATCCAGCAGCTTGTATTACCAGAAGATATCCCAATCGTTTGATTATTAACGTTACAAGTGCATGTGCCATGTTTTGCAGACATTGTCAGAGAAGAAGATTGATTGGTGAGTGCGATCGCACAAAAACAACGGAACAGTTAAATGAAGCAATTGCATATATAGCAAATAACAGTGAAATTAGGGACGTGCTTGTTACAGGAGGAGACGCCCTGCTTTTGAGTGATGATACATTAGAATATGTGGTTTCAGAACTTCACAAAATTCCACACGTTGAAATTATTCGGTTAGGCACAAGAGTACCTGTTACAATGCCACAACGTATTACGGATGATTTGTGTGAAATGCTAAAAAAGTACCATCCACTCTATATTAATTTACAATTTAATCATCCAAGAGAATTGACAAGAGACTCTATTAAGGCATGTGAAAAACTGGCAAATGCAGGAATTCCTTTAGGAAATCAAATGGTGTTTTTAAAAGGAATTAATGATGATAAATTTATTGTACAGCTTTTAAATGAAAATCTATTGCGTGCAAGAGTCAAACCATACTATATTTTCCATCCTAAGCAGGTGGTTGGAACAGGACATTTTCAAATCACCGTAGAGAAAGGTCTATCTATTATGAAATATTTACGAGGTCATACTTCTGGTTTGGCAATCCCACAATATATTTTGAATGCACCTCATGGATTAGGAAAAATACCGCTCTTATCCCATTATATCGTAGAAAGTGATGAGATACATGTAAAACTACAAACATGGGAAGATAAAGAAGTGGAAATTGTTTATTTTTAGGAAAAAATATAAAATAAATATTATAAAATGCAATACAGGTAGAAAATCAATAATGGCAGTGCTATAATTGCACTTGAAGTGGAAAAAGTGGAAACAAAAGATAAAAAAATGGTAGCTGTAAGGAGAATGATAATGAAAACCGGAAAAGATGAATTCGCCAAGGAATTCAAAGAAGCACAGGAAGAAATCAAAGATTTAAAACAAACAATCAAGAATGATAAAGAAGGTATTTCTTTTTCTATTTTAAAAAGATTGTTATTAATGACCATTATCCCAGCATTTGTTATGGCAATCGTATTAGGTACATATTCGGCAGTTTCACTAAATAGGGGAATGAGCACTTCAATACTGGAAGGATTAAGGTCTACTGCGTATACACTGGAGGAATTATATCAGAATGTGGATGCTGGGGATTTTACACAAGATGCAGAAGGCAATGTTTTTAAAGGACAACATCAGATTACAAATAATTATGTAATTGAAGATAATGTAAAGAAAAAATCTAATGTTGATGTAACTATTTTTTATGGAGATACCCGAGTTGCTACTTCTCTAACGAGTGAAACAGGAGAACGTTTGGTTGGTACGAAAGCATCAGAAGATGTAATAGACAAGGTATTAAAAAAGGGAGAGGATTACAGTGATCCCAGAGTAGTAATTCAGGGTGTTCCTTACTATGGATATTATATGCCATTAAAAAATTCAGATGGTAGTGTTGTGGGTATGGCTTTTGCAGGTATGAGAAGTAAGGAAGCAAATGCTTATATTACAAGCAGGGTAATCAATGTTATAATCGTTATTATTGTTATGCTGATTCTAACAGCTACAGTCAGTACATTATTAGCTTTTTCGATGTCTAAAGGAATCAAAAAAGCAGAAGCTATTATGAAACAGCTAAGTGAAGGAAAGTTAAACGTTACAATTGATGAAAAAGTAAAATCTAGAAGAGATGAAATTGGTGCCATGACAAGGCAGATGGAGTCCTTTGTTAATAGGCTATCTGCTACTATTAGGAATATTAAAGATTCTACAGAAAAGCTTGCAAGTTCTGGAAAATCCATGGATGAAATGTCAAATCAGACAAGCGTGAGCGCTGAAGAAATTAGCAGGGCAATAGAAGAAATTTCTAAAGGTGCATCATCTCAGGCAGCTGAAATCGAAATGGCTTCTCAGCATATTGGCGAGATGGGAAATGTGATAGAAGAAATTGTGGGAAGCGTTGGTGAATTGGAAGAGGCTTCAAAACAAATGAAAACAGATAGTGATGAGTCAACTATCATTATTAATGAATTAAGTGATTCCAATGACAAAACTACAGATGCAATTGATAAAATTGGACGTCAGGTGCATGCAACGAATGATTCTGTACAGTTGATTAGAGAAGCTGTTAATATTATTACATCGATTGCGGAGGAAACAAGTCTTTTATCTTTAAATGCAAGTATTGAGGCAGCACGTGCAGGCGAGCATGGAAGAGGATTTGCAGTTGTTGCGTCTGAAATTCAGAAATTGGCGGAACAATCAAATACTTCAGCTAAAAGAATTGAACAAGTAATCGATGAATTGCTCACTCAATCAGAGTCAACAGTTCAGGTAATGTCTGAGGTAGAGATTATTGTTGCAGAGCAACAACAGAAATTAAATGATACAAAAATTAAGTTTGTGCATGTAACAGAAGGTGTTGATATATCAAGAAGTAAGACAAATGTGATACAAAAGCAAGCTGAAATCTGTGATAATGATAGGGCAAAAGTTATGGATGTTATAGCTAATTTGTCAGCCATATCAGAGGAAAATGCTGCATCAACAGAAGAAACAACAGCCTCAATGGAAGAATTGGATGCAACAATTAGTATTATGTCCGATGCTGCAAAGAGCTTAAAGGATTTATCATTATTGCTAGAAAATGAAATGGATTTCTTTCAATTATAGATTGACGAAATGATTATTAAGTAGTAAAACTATATAGTAAGGTGAAGAGGCTGTTACAATTAACAGCCTCTTTTTGCTATCCTATTCCTTTTATTCTTGACAAGGAAGTTATGGGATAGTACACTAACAAATAATCTGTTAAGAAAATGAAAGAAATTCTAAAGGTTAGCCAATAGGCAATAAGAGGAGGAAACATTATGAAAAAATTATTAGCAATGACAATGGTTCTTGCTATGACAGCAACTACATTAGTAGGTTGTGGTTCTAGTACGAACACGGATTCAGGAACGGGCACTAAGGAAGCTTCAACAGAAGCTGCAACGGAAGCAGCATCAGAGACAGCAGCGGGTGCTACATTTAAAATTGGTGGGATTGGCCCAGTAACCGGTGCAGCAGCAGTTTATGGCCAGGCAGTTAAAAATGGTGCACAATTAGCGGTTGATGAGATTAATGCTGCAGGTGGTATCAATGGTACAAATATTGAGTTCAATTTCCAGGATGACGAGCATGATGCAGAAAAATCTGTAAATGCCTATAATACATTAAAGGACTGGGGTATGCAGATGCTAATGGGTACTGTAACATCGACTCCTTGTATAGCAGTTGTTGAGAAAACAAAAGAGGATAATATGTTCCAGTTAACTCCTTCTGGATCAGCAGTTGATAGTATCAAGTATGACAACGCATTCCGCGTATGTTTTTCAGACCCTAACCAGGGTATTGCTTCGGCACAGTACATTGGTGAAAATAAAATTGCTACAAAAGTAGCTGTCATTTATAATAGTTCAGATGTTTATTCATCAGGTATCTATGAAAAATTTGCTTCAGAAGCTAAAAATCAGGGAATTGAAGTAGTATCCGCTGAGGCATTTACAGCAGATAGTAATACAGATTTTTCTGTACAATTACAAAAAGCAAAAGATGCAGGTGCTGAACTTGTATTTTTACCTATTTACTATACAGAAGCATCTGTAATTCTTACACAGGCAAGTACTATGGGATATGCTCCTACATTCTTTGGATGTGATGGTCTTGATGGTATTTTAACAGTTGAAAATTTTGATACAGCTCTCGCTGAAAATCTTATGTTATTAACACCTTTTGCAGCTGATGCAGAAGATGAATTAACAAAGAATTTCGTAGCAGCTTATAAAACAGCTTATGGAGAAATCCCTAATCAGTTTGCAGCTGATGCATATGATGCAATTTATGCAATCAAGGCAGCAGGTGATTCCGCTGGTATTACAGTTGACATGAGTGTGTCAGATATGTGCGAAGCAATGAAAAAAGGTATGACGGCTATTTCCGTTGATGGACTTACTGGTACAGGTATGACTTGGACTGCAGACGGAGAACCTTCAAAGGCTCCTAAGGCTGTAAAAATTGTTGATGGTGCTTACAAAGCAATGTAATATTTTACAAGTAACTAAGAGGTTGCCAAAAGGCAACCTCTTTTCTATTGTTTAAAAGATATGGATTACTTGCTTGCGATATTCCTTTGTGCTATAATTTATGCTTAGTTGGTTTTTGTATTATTCGTTTGTAATGACAAACAGATAGGAGATTTTTATGAGTTTTGTTTCTTACTTAATTAATGGTATTAGTTTAGGTAGTGTATATGCCATAATTGCACTCGGTTATACCATGGTATATGGAATAGCTAAAATGTTAAATTTTGCCCATGGCGATATTATTATGGTCGGAGGTTTTGCAGTTTTTACTTTTGTAAGCACACTAGGAATGCCACCCATGGTAAGTATTATCGTTGCAATGATTCTATGTACTATTTTGGGTGTTACAATAGAACGGGTTGCATATCGTCCCCTTCGTATGGCAGCATCGCCGTTAGCAGTTCTGATCACAGCAATCGGTGTTAGCTATTTACTTCAGAATGTAGCATTATTAATCTTTGGAGCAAATACAAAATCCTTTACCTCTGTCGTTACGGTGAAAGCAATAAAACTTGCAAATGGTCAATTGACAATTTCAGGTGAAGCAATCGTAACTATTATTGCTGGAATTGTAGTTATGACTGGTTTGACGTTATTTGTAAATAAGACAAAAGCAGGTCAGGCAATGTTAGCTGTTTCAGAAGATAAAGGAGCAGCACAGTTAATGGGCATCAATGTGAATGCAACAATTGCATTGACATTTGCAATTGGATCGGCATTAGCAGCAATTGCTGGCGTATTTCTTTGTTCAACATATCCTTCATTAACACCCTATACGGGCGCAATGCCTGGAATCAAGGCATTTGTAGCAGCTGTATTTGGTGGTATTGGTTCCATACCTGGTGCCATGATTGGTGGGATTTTACTAGGTATTATTGAAATCCTAGGAAAGGCATATATATCTTCACAAATGGCAGATGCCATTGTATTTGCTGTCCTTATCATTGTACTTCTTGTGAAACCTACAGGTATTTTTGGTAAGAATATTCAAGAAAAAGTATAAAGCCTGCATGTTTGTAAAAGAATGGAGATTGGGTATGAAAATAAAAAAGAGTATTAATAAAAATATAAAAAGTAATCTGATTACATTTGGAATGGTATTAGCAACCTTTTTTGTGGTTCAGATTTTGCTATCAGCAGGTAAGGTATCTAGTTTAATGAGTGGACTGTTGGTTCCTCTTTGCATTTATGCAATCTTAGCTGTTTCGTTAAATCTTACGGTAGGTATTTTGGGGGAATTAAGTCTTGGACATGCAGGATTTATGTGTGTAGGTGCATTTAGCAGTGCTTTCTTTTCTGTGGTAATGAAGGACGTACTCCCTTCCGGAGTGAGATTTTTGATTGCACTCATCATTGGCGCGGTAACAGCAGCTTTATTTGGTGTCCTTATAGGAATTCCTGTTTTAAGATTAAAAGGCGATTATCTAGCAATTGTAACTCTTGCCTTTGGAGAAATTATTAAAAATGCCGTAAATGTCATCTATATTGGTAAAGATGAAAATGGTTTTCATTTTTCAATGAAAGACTCTTTGTCATTAAATTTATCAGAGAATGGGAAAACACTAATTAATGGTCCACAAGGAATTACAGGTACGCCTAATGATTCAAGCTTTATAATAGGTGTTGTATTAATTATTATTACATTGATTATTGTTTTAAACCTGGTTCAATCAAGAGATGGAAGAGCAATTATGTCTATTCGTGATAATCGTATTGCAGCAGAATCAATTGGTATTAATATTACTAAATACAAACTGATGGCATTTACGATTTCAGCATCCTTAGCAGGTGTAGCAGGTGTTTTGTATGCCCATAATCTCTCAACTCTCACAGCATTACCAAAGAATTTTGGATATAACATGTCAATTATGATTTTAGTATTTGTAGTATTAGGTGGGATTGGTAACATTAGAGGAAGTATCATTGCAGCAGTTGTTCTAACATTACTTCCAGAACTGCTCCGAGGACTTAGTGATTACCGTATGCTGATTTATGCAATTGTTTTAATTGCCATGATGTTATTTAACTGGAGTCCGAAAGCAATAGAATTAAGAGAGAGATATTCAATTAAAAATTTTATTCATAGAACCAAAGTGAAGGAGGAAGAATAGTATGTCAGATAATAATACTCCAATGCTTGAAATTAGTAATCTTGGCATTTCTTTTGGTGGACTGCGTGCAGTTGATGAATTTGAAGTGAGGATTAATAAGGGTCAGTTATATGGTTTAATTGGACCAAATGGTGCAGGAAAAACAACTATTTTCAATCTGCTTACAGGCGTTTATAAACCGTCAGAAGGTATTGTTAAATTAGATGGAAAAGATATTACTGGAAAGAAAACGATAGATATTAATCATGAGGGAATTGCAAGAACGTTTCAAAATATACGTCTATTTAAAGAACTTTCTGTGCTCGATAATGTAAAGGCTGGGCTTCATAATCAGTATCAATATTCTACAGTAACTGGAATTCTAAGATTACCAAAATATTTTAAGGTTGAAAAGGAAATGAATGAGGAAGCACTAAAACTTTTAAAAGTTTTTGACCTTGATCAAGAAGCTGATTTGCTGGCGCAAAATCTTCCATATGGAAAACAAAGGAAATTAGAGATTGCAAGAGCTTTGGCAACAAACCCTAAATTACTTCTGCTTGATGAACCAGCGGCTGGTATGAATCCAAATGAAACAAAAGAACTGATGGATACCATTCGTTTTGTAAGGGATAATTTTGAAATGACAATTTTATTAATTGAACATGATATGAAACTGGTTTCTGGAATATGTGAAGAAGTAAGTGTATTAAATTTCGGAAAAATATTGGCACAGGGCGAGACTTCAAAAGTTTTGAATGATCCTCAGGTAATAACCGCTTACTTAGGAGAATAAGAGAGCAGACGCTAAAGCCAGAAAGTGAGGAAATAGCATGGCAATGTTAGAGATAAAGGATTTACAGGTTTATTATGGAATGATACAGGCAATTAAAGGAATCTCTTTTGAAGTTAATCAGGGAGAAGTAATTGCATTGATCGGAGCGAACGGCGCAGGAAAGACAACTACGCTTCATACAATTACAGGGTTACTTCCAGCTAAAACGGGTACGATTACCTTTGAAGGCACCGATATTACAAAAGTGCCAGGGCATAAAATTGTATCAATGGGAATGGCACATGTACCCGAAGGACGACGGGTATTTGCAAATTTAACAGTATATGAAAATCTGAAACTGGGGGCATATACCAGAAAGAATAAGGATGAAATCGAAGAATCCATACAGAATGTATATAAAAGATTTAAACGACTTGAGGAAAGAAAAAATCAGGTTGCAGGAACCTTATCAGGTGGCGAGCAGCAAATGCTTGCAATGGGAAGAGCATTGATGTCTAAGCCTAAAATTATTCTTATGGATGAACCTTCCATGGGTTTATCACCATTGTATGTAAATGAGATTTTTGATATAATTAAAGAAATAAGTTCTAGTGGAACGACGGTTTTATTGATTGAACAAAATGCAAAAAAAGCATTATCTATAGCAGATAGAGCATATGTTTTAGAAACGGGTAAAATTGTATTGTCTGGTGAAGCAAATCAGTTGATGAATGATGAGTCAATAAAAAAAGCTTATTTAGGAGAATAACTGCAATCATTTTAATGCGTAAGTAATACGCAGACAGGAGTGCATATGACAAATTTTGTGATAACAATTGCCAGAGGATTTGGTAGTGGTGGTAAAACCATGGGAAAAATACTGGCAGAAGAACTTCATGTAAATTACTATGATAAGGATTTAAGTAAAATAGCTTCAGAAGAAAGTGGAATTCATGAAGGGCTGTTTGGAATTACTGATGAAAAGGTAAAAAAAACATTATTTCAGAAAAAAGGAAATTTAACTTCCGAAGAAAGCCTATTTGCCTTCCAAGCGGATGCGATTACAAAACTTGCACAACGAGAATCCTGCATTATTGTTGGTCGATGTGCAGATTATGTCCTAAAAGGCAAAGATAATGTCGTACGTGTATTTATTTATGCGGATCGAGAAGCGTGTGTAAAGGAAGTTATGACTCGTTTTGATTTGACACAAAAAGAAGCAGTTAAAAAAATTGAAATGGTAGATAAAGAGAGAAGTGCTTATTATAAGCATCATACAGGAGCAGAATGGGATAGCGCCAAGAATTATGATTTATGCCTAAATAGTAGTGAATTAGGATTTGATAAATGTGTAGAAATCATAAAAGGTTATATGAAGATCCGGTTTCCAGAGGTTACTGTTTAGCAATTCGAATTAGAAACTAAGTATAGGGGACGTTGTAATGGTATATGATAATGTATTAGATGCTATGGGGCATACGCCTGTTATAAGATTAAATCATATGACACAGGAAGATAGTGCAGAGGTATTAGTAAAATACGAAGGATTAAATGTTGGCGGTTCTATTAAAACAAGAACCGCTTATAATATGATATTGGCAGGAGAAAGAGCAGGAATCATTAAAAAAGATACAATTATCGTTGAACCGACAAGTGGAAATCAAGGAATTGGGTTAGCCTTAATTGGAGCTGTAAAGGGATATGAAACCATCATTATAATGCCTGATTCTGTTAGTAAAGAAAGAAAATTACTTGTGGAGCATTATGGTGCAAAGGTAGTATTGGTTCATGATGCAGGTAATATAGGTGCTTGTATAGAGGAATGTATGAATACAGCCAAGAAAATGGCAAAGGAAGATCCTAGAATATATGTACCAGAGCAATTTTCAAATCCAGCCAATCCACAAGTACATAAGCATCATACGGCACTAGAAATTTTGGAGCAGGTTGCAGGTCCGATTCACGGATTCTGCTCCGGTATTGGAACTGGTGGTACAATTTCAGGTATTGGAGAGGTATTAAAGGCTCAATATCCAGACGTTGAAATATGGGCTGTGGAACCAGAAAATGCTGCAATTTTAGCCGGAGGAACAATAGGAACTCATTTGCAGATGGGTATTGGAGATGGATTGATTCCACAGAATCTGAACCTGAATATTTATGACAATATTTATATAGTAACAGATGAAGAAGCGTTACAAACAGCCAAAGAGTTGGCTTGCAAAGAGGGGTTAATGTGTGGGATATCCAGTGGCACGAATGTGGCAGCTGCATTAAAGCTGGCGAAGAAGCTGGGAAAGGGAAAGACGGTTGTTACCGTGTTACCAGATACAGCAGAACGTTATTTCTCAACCGCTCTTTTTGAATAAAAGTAAAGTTTAGCTCTGCAGGCAGATTATTCTGTTGGTAGAGCTATTGTTTTGATTTTGCAATAGTTTTCGTTGAACTAAGGGGATAAATAAACTATAATTATTATGTTAGTCATATAATTTGAGAGAGGTATGGTAGTTAATATGATTTATAAGTGTAAAAACTGTGGAAGCAATATTATATTTAATCCAGAAAAGGGGAAAATGGTTTGCCCCAGCTGTCAAAGTGAAGACAGCGAAGAAGTAATTGAGCACGCAGATGAACAAATCTGTAGTATGTGTGGTGCTCAAATAACTCCCGAGAAATATGCGTCTGCTACCAAATGTGAGCATTGTAAAACATGGGTAATTCTTAACTCGAAAGTAAGTGAAGAACTGAAACCCGATTTGGTACTTCCATTTTATATCAGTAAGGAGCAGGCAACAGAAATTCTTAGAAAAGAATTCAAATCCCGGATGTTTACTCCAAGTGATTTTTTATCACAAAGCAGTTTAGAAGAATTAAAGGGTAGTTATGTTCCTTTTTGGCTTTTTGATTATTTTGGTAAGTATATTTATGAAGGCGTTGGTACTAAAATAAAAACTTGGAGAACTGGAAATACAGAATATACTGAAACGAGTAAATACCAGATACGACGTGATCTTGAAATGGATTTTGAAAAAATACCTGCAGATGCATCCTTTATGATGGAAGATGGCGTGATGGATTTAATGGAGCCTTATAAATATGAACAGCTAACTGGATTTGACTCAAAATATTTATCAGGATTCTATGGTGAAATTTACAATGATAGCTCTGAAAAATTTGAATCAAGAGCAAAACAAAAGGCAAATGATGCAGCAGAGAAAAACATGCAGTCAACAATCGATGGATATGCTAGTGTCACACCAGTACAAAAGAATCTAATATTGCAAGATAAAGGGAAAAAATATGCATTATTTCCAATTTGGGTTTATACATATCGATTTAAGCGTGTAGACTATAAGTTTTATGTGAATGGTCAGACGGGGAAACTCGTTGGCAAGACTCCGATATCTTTTGAAAGAGTAATTGCAGTGGGGTTATCTATGTTTGCATCTTTTGTGGTGGCTGCGAAACTGTTGATTAGCTTATTGGAGGTGTTGTAATGAGCGGATATAAGAAGTATTTAAAAATAATTATTATTTTTTCTGTTGTTGTTTTTTTACTTAGAACTACTGTACTTTTACTTCACTCTGGAGTGGAAAAGGTGTCTTTAAGTGAGAGAACAAATGAGTTATGTCTGACAGAAGAAAGAGTATTTGATTATGCAGATAAACTGACAGATAAGCAGGAAGAAAAATTAAGGACTCTGATTGCAAAAAGAGAAAAGCAGATACAAGCAGATATTGTTATAGTGACACTTAATGAAACAATGGAAGATAGCGATGTTATGGTATATTCTGATGATTTCCAGGACGAAATGGGATTTGGTTATAATAAACCTTTTGAAAACTGTGCAATGCTTGTAGACAATTGGGATACTGGATATATGTGGTTTCATACAGCTGGAAATGTCATGAATAAATATGATACAGATGGTCGAGTGAATTATATGATTGGTAAGGTTTGTGAGTTTGATAATATTAGTCCTTATTACGCATATAAGACATATATTAATACTCTGTATTATAATATGTCTGGAACAGGTGCTTTTACGGCTGTAGTGTCTCTGAAGATCATTCTTCTATTAGCGTTTTTAACAACAGGAGTATTTTTGTTTATCAATCTTTACAAACAAGGGTCTAGAAATACAACGATTGCAACAACTTATTTAAGAGATCATCAGTATCACACAATTGATAAGAGTGATACATTTTTAAATAAACATGTAACGAGCAGAAAAATCGAAACCAGCAGTGGTGGTGGAGGATCTTCTGGTGGTGGAGTTCATATGTCAGGTGGGGGCAATTCCTATGGCGGTGGCGGCGGTCATCACTAAAAAAGAATAAAAAAAGAAATCAGCCATGACGGCGGCTGATTTCTTTTTTATATAAATTCATTATTAAGCCATTTTGTTTACAGCGATTGTTAAACGAGAAACTTTTCTTGATGCATTATCTTTATGATATACACCTTTTGTAGCTGCTTTGCTAATTGTTGAAATAGCATCTTTAAGTGCTACATTTGCTGCTTCCTTATCATTTGATTCAATTGCAGCATGAACTTTTTTAATTGAAGTTTTCACACTTGATTTAATAGCTTTGTTTTTTTCGTAATTTTTTTTGTTTACTAAAATTCTCTTTTTAGCAGATTTAATGTTTGCCATGAATGACACCTCCGTTTTGTATATAAATAGCATTGTTAATTTATTAAATGTGTCTCATTAAATCCGGACACGGACGTTTTAATGAATCGTACGGGGTTTTGCGAACGTACTCAAATACACACTATGTTATTTTATTAGAAAGAAAGTGTAATGTCAATACATAATTCGGTATTTTCTGTAAAAAATAGATTACGAAATAAAGAAAGAACCATGCACCAAGCTTGAAAAGAAAAAAGATGTGCAGAATGGAGACAAAATGAGTGAATATCCAGTAAGAACAGATTTAGCTTTAGAGGCTCGTGAAAAAGTACAGGAAAAACAACCGGATTTAAGGGGAGTTCGGGTGGAAGAAGAATTTCTAAAAGATACTGAAATACAAGTGACTAAGGTAATCGTAGAGAGCAAAAATGGTGCAAAAGAGCTTGGGAAACCCATGGGAACATACATTACGTTAGAAGCACCTAATATGACGGAACCAGATGACGATTATCATCGTGAAATTTCAAAAGAATTAGCAAAGCAAATGAAGGAATTATTACCAAGAGATAATAATATGTCAGTGTTAGTGGTTGGTCTTGGAAATAGAGAAGTAACACCTGACGCACTTGGTCCCAATGTAATTAACAACATGATGATTACAAGACACCTGATCAAAGAATTTGGTAAGGCAGCTTATGAAGAAGAAAAGGCTAATTTAATTAGCGGGATTGTGCCAGGCGTTATGGCGCAAACAGGCATGGAGACAGCTGAGATACTACGTGGAGTTATTAAAGAAACAAAACCAGATTTGGTTATCGCTGTAGATGCTTTGGCAGCGAGAAGTACGAAGAGGTTGAATCGTACAATACAAATTACGAATACAGGTATTCATCCTGGATCTGGTGTTGGTAATTATCGTAATGCGATTACAGAAGAGAGTCTTGGAGTACCTGTGATTGCAATTGGAATTCCAACGGTTGTTGATGCGGCAACGATAGTAAATGATGCAATGGAGAATATGCTGTCTGCTCAAGCAACATTAAATAATATGTTTGTGACACCAAAAGACGTGGATGAAAACGTGAAAAGATTAGGATATACAATATCTGAGGCATTAAATATAGCATTGTCATAAATAAGAGAGAATCGCATATAGTTAATCATGTACAAGACTTATGTGATAGGAGGAACAGACAATGTGAAGAAGTTAAAAGTAGATTTAATATATCAAATCACATCTCTTCTCCTAGGAGTATTCATCTTAGTTAAAGGTATTGGGACCTTTGGCGGTGCAGAAAGTATTGATATTATACGAGATACCCTTACAGAGGAAGCTGTATATAAATATCTGGGGGGTATCAGATATACTGCCACTGGTAATGACAATATAACAACAGAAACATTTGTTTTACATGAAATATATAATCATGTTCCGGTCTTTCAGTATATGGTAAATCGAGAGGATATTGATGTAGAAAGTAAGGATTTTTACGACTTCATTAAGTGGAGAGAAGGAACAGATGAAGATTACGAAGAGGAGATGCCATCTGATAAGGAGGAAGAAGGACAAGTAAAGGTGGAGGATAAGGAAGCAGAAGAAGAATTGGAAGGTGAAGAAGATGAACCAATCCCAGAAACTGTTTCCTTAGAAAAACTGAAAGATTTCGATTATTTGATTAGTCATTATTATTCTATAGATAAAACAACAACGATTAATAGTGAGCAACTAAATGTAGATAATATGCTAAAAGAAGATTTTACAATAAAAAAGGATACGGACAATCCGCAGATTTTAATTTATCATACACATTCGCAAGAAGCATTTTCAAATAGTATACAAGGAGATGCTGATATGACAGTTGTAGGGCTCGGAAATCAATTGGCAGGTTATTTGGAGGAGTATGGATATCATGTGTATCACGATACTACAACGTATGATCTTGAAAATAGAGATTATGCTTATGCAAAGGCAGAACCTGCAATTCCAAAAATATTAGAACAATATCCATCAATTGAGGTGATTATTGATATACATAGAGATGGAGTAAAGGATAGTACTCATTTGGTTGAAACAGTAAATGGGAAAAGAACTGCACAATTTATGTTCTTTAATGGATTGTCACGTACAACAGCAAATGGCGATATCAAAGATTTGGAGAATCCTTATATCAAAGATAATTTAGCTTTTTCTTTTCAGCTGCAAATGAAGGCAAATCAGTATTATCCAGGTATTGCAAGAAATATCTACTTAAAAGGTCTTCGATACAATATGCATTTTAAACCTAAAAGTCTTTTGGTGGAAATCGGAGCGCAGACAAATACATTTGAAGAAGCATCCAATGCAATTGAACCTCTTGCAGATGTTTTAAATAAAGTATTAAGTGGAGAATGAGTGATTTTGGTGATTGGTATCTAGAATTGGGGATAGAATTGGAGGTCATATTATGGTACAATGGCTCTGGAAATCATTATATTAAGGAATAGTAGGCTTAAAACAGAATGGAGATAAAATGGATCACCAAAGTAAAATACGTAATTTTTGTATTATCGCACATATAGATCACGGAAAATCCACACTTGCAGATAGAATCATAGAAAAAACAGGACTATTAACCAGCAGAGAAATGCAGGCTCAGGTTCTTGATAATATGGACTTAGAAAGGGAGAGGGGAATCACTATTAAATCCCAGGCTGTCCGAACAGTTTACAAGGCAAAAGATGGAGAAGAATATATTTTTAATCTAATCGATACGCCAGGTCACGTGGACTTTAACTATGAGGTTAGCCGTAGCCTTGCAGCTTGTGATGGAGCAATCCTTGTAGTAGATGCAGCACAGGGAATAGAGGCACAAACATTGGCAAATGTTTATCTTGCACTAGAACACAATCTGGATGTATTTCCAGTGATCAACAAAATAGATTTACCAAGTGCAGAACCACAGAGAGTGATTGAAGAAATTGAGGATGTGATAGGGATTGAAGCACAGGATGCGCCCTTAATATCTGCAAAGAATGGAATTGGAATAGAAGAAGTATTAGAACAGATTGTAGTAAAAATCCCCGCACCAAAGGGAAATCCGAATCACTCTTTACAGGCACTTATTTTTGATTCCCTTTATGACTCCTATCGAGGCGTAATTGTTTTTTGCCGTATCATGGAGGGCGTGATCAGAAAAGGTACAGCCGTCAAGATGATGGCAACGGGAGCAACGTGTGAGGTTGTTGAAGTTGGGTATTTTGGTGCAGGACAGTTTATTCCATGCGAAGAATTAAAAGCTGGTATGGTAGGATATATGACTGCAAGTATTAAGAATGTAAAAGATACCCGGGTAGGTGATACGATTACAACGGTGGAAAATCCATGTGCAAAGCCTTTACCAGGTTATAAAAAGGTCCAGTCTATGGTTTACTGTGGATTGTATCCCGCTGATGGGGCAAAGTATCCTGATTTAAGAGATGCTTTAGAAAAATTACAGCTAAATGATGCGTCACTGTTTTACGAACCAGAAACATCGATTGCCTTAGGATTTGGATATCGATGTGGTTTTCTTGGATTGCTTCATCTTGAAATTATCCAGGAAAGACTTGAAAGAGAATACAATCTTGATTTGGTAACCACTGCGCCAGGAGTCGTCTATAAGGTTCATAAAACGAATGGGAATGTGATTGAATTAACGAATCCATCAAATTTACCAGATCCATCGGAAATTGATTATATGGAGGAACCTATTGTAACGGCAGAAATCATGGTTACGACAGAGTATATTGGATCTATTATGGCCCTATGTCAGGAAAGACGAGGAGTCAGTCTTGGTATGGAATACATGGAACAGACAAGAGCACTTCTTAAATATGAATTACCTCTGAATGAAATTATTTATGATTTCTTTGATGCTCTTAAATCAAGATCGAAAGGATATGCTTCTTTTGACTATGAAATGAAGGGTTATGAACGTTCTGAACTTGTAAAACTTGATATTTTAATTAATCGTGAAGAAGTTGATGCACTATCTTTTATTGTTCATGCTGACAGTGCCTATGAAAGAGGACGTAGAATGTGCGAACGTCTAAAGGAAGAAATTCCAAGACAGCTATTTGAAATACCTATTCAGGCGGCAGTCGGTAGTAAAATTATTGCAAGAGAAACTGTAAAGGCAATGAGAAAAGATGTTCTGGCAAAATGCTATGGCGGTGACATTACAAGAAAGAAAAAACTTCTAGAAAAGCAAAAAGAAGGAAAGAAACGTATGCGTCAAATTGGAAATGTTGAAATACCGCAGAAAGCATTTATGAGCGTTTTAAAACTCGATGATAATTAAGAAAATGGATGAAATGTTTATGAGAGAAATGAGTATTTATATCCATATTCCTTTTTGTATAAAAAAATGCAACTATTGTGATTTTTTGTCAGGAAAAGCTTCAGAGGATGAGAAAGAACAGTATATTAATGCAGTATGTAAAGAAATAGATTTGATTGAGGAAACATGGTATATCAGAAGTATCTTTTTTGGAGGCGGCACCCCATCAGTGGTGTCGCCTTCGCTTATTAATAAAATATTATGTAAACTAAAAGAAAAGTTTATTTTTTTAGATTGTATAGAGATATCAATTGAAGTTAATCCAGGCACAGTAGATTTTGGAAAATTGAAGGAATATTTATGTATCGGTATCAATCGACTAAGTATTGGAATGCAGTCAACGAATGATGAGGAATTAAAAATTCTTGGAAGAATTCATACGTATCAGGATTTTTTAACTACATTTCAAGCAGCCAGGGAAGCAGGATTTAGGAATATCAATATTGATATTATGTCATCGCTTCCAGGACAGACTCTTACATCTTATCAAAAAACACTGGAACGAGTAATATCATTAGCACCAGAACATATATCGTCGTATAGTTTGATTATTGAAGAAGGGACTCCTTTTTATCAACAAAAACATTCTTTAAATCTGCCGTCAGAGGATACTGAGATAGAAATCGATGAGCGAACAGAGTATTACCTAACAGAACATGGTTATGAGAAATATGAAATATCTAATTATGCAAAAGAGGGTTATCAATGTAGACATAATAAAATCTATTGGACAAGGGGAGAGTATTATGGATTTGGTATTGGAGCTGCTTCTCTTTTAGAAGATCAAGAGAAAGGGAATCGAAGAGTAGCAAATACCGATAACATCAAACAGTATTTATTGGAGCTGCAAAAGAAGAATCCAGAATTAGATAATATTCAAAAGATAACACAATTATCTAAGGAAGACAGAATGGAAGAATTTATGTTTCTGGGATTACGATTGATAAAAGGTATTGAGAGTAGAGAATTTGAAAGGAGTTTTGGTGTCTCGTTGATAGATGTTTATGGTAACAAGTTATGTAAACTTGAGAACGAGAAATTGATAAAGAAAGAAGATGTTTTTGGTAACTCTATTTATTCCTTAACAAGGCGCGGAATGCAGGTTAGTAATGTAGTACTTTCCGAGTTTTTATTACCTTGAGATGCTTGTTATTTTGAATACAAATTAGTATAATAATAAGATGGGGATAAGGAGGATACGGAATGCACAAATTTAATGAAGAACTGTTTCAAAATGCAGTAGATTTGAATGAGACCATTGTATTTGAGTATGATATTGATAATGATGTAATGCGATTTGCTGATAATATATCAAAGTATATGCCATGTTCGGAAAGAATTCATCAGTATCTCGAGGAAATGGAATTCCGTGGAAAGGTTCATTCAGATGATATTAAAAAGGCTATCTCTTTTTTTCAAGCGAAAGAAGATGATGGACAAATTAGAGTGCAATATTTAAGGTTTTTAGATTTCAATGGGAATTATCCATGGTATCAGGTAAGAGGGAAACTGATTGTCGATGAGAATAGACAAAGCAAGCTGTTATATGGTACCTATACCTGTGTTGACAGTAACAAATTTTTAGCAGAAGAATTAAATAATAAATTTGTAAAAGATGCTTTAACAAAACTTGATAATAGAGAAAATACAATTATTAAAATCCATCAATATTTTGAAGAAATGCCAGAAGGAGTAATTCCAGGAATTATTCTTTTAGATATTGATAATTTTAAAGATATCATAAAGTTTCATGGAGAAAATATTGGGGACAGTGTCCTAATGGAAACAGCAAGAATTCTGAGAAGAGC
The DNA here is from genome assembly GCA_028694115.1 of Lachnospiraceae bacterium. Next base: position 11,986 of record JAQUUB010000008.1, on the reverse strand, counting down.
CTTGAGAGGATCCGATATTATTGGAAGATATGGCAGAGACCAATTTCTTATATGTATCAAGGGAGTCCGGGACGAAAAGGTATTCTGTGAACGGTCTAATTATATCCTTGATACAATGAAACAGGTTTGGTCTGATTACCATAATGATTGTAAATTAAGTGCTTGTATTGGAATAGCAATCGCTGTATCAAAAGAGGATAAAAACTTCCAGCACCTTTGGGGGAAAGTACAGAGTGCACTTTGTCTTGCAAAGAGTAAGAAAAAGGACACTTATGTATTGTATGGAAAGGAAATGCTTGGGGAAGAGCACTTTCAAAATGTACATATTTCGGGACACGAAATTGAATTGGTTAGAAATATTTTAGATCCAATTATGACGTGGGCTTATGCGGTAGATGAAAATTTTCATTTGATTTATAAAAATGCTGCCTTAAACGAGAGAATATCTGGAACCTGTGATGGTCTATGTTATGAAAAATTAAAAGGATATGTGGCGCCTTGTCCGGACTGCCCACTAGTAAGGATGAAAGAGCGAACGACAGCACTTGATAGTGAAATATATTCACCATCCTTAAGGACAATGGTACAATTTCGAACAACGCAGATTATTTTAAGAAATGGAATGAAGGTCTTCATTATGACGAATGTGAATGAAGACTTAAATGAACAAGTTAAAAATTTAAGAGAAAGTACAGAACATTTTAATCTTTCTGTACAAAAAATCCATGATATTATTTGGGAAATTAATCTTACCAAAAATCAAATTGTCAGGATTCGCGAAGCCAATATCTTGTCAATTCTGGAACAACGTGTGGATCAATATCAGACGGTTCGTAAATATATGCTTGAACATGTAGTTCATCCAAACGACAGAGATGCTTTTTTGTACGTTTCAGATCCAGGTAGAATTCGTGAAGCAAAGAAAATGGGAAAGGAATTAGTACGAAAAGAGGTACGATTTCTACAACAGAACTATTCCTATCGATATTATTCAGTTACATCAGTTGTTGAATTGGAAGAGGATGGAAATGGAGACGAAAGAGTCTTTCTTACCGCCACAGATATTCATGATTTAAAAGAAGAAATTATCGAAAGGTTTACAATTGAAGAAAAATATAAATATATGATGCAAAATAGCCAATCTCAGAAGGAGATTGCGCAGTGTAATGAGCGTTATGAGCATGTTAATGAATTAACTGGAATTTTTGTGTTTGAATATAACGTTCCAGATAAGGAATATTATGTGTGCACATCTTTTGAGGAAGTTTTCTCTTTAAAAAGGAATATGCTGGTTGATGAATGGTCTTTTCTAATAGGACTCACACCTTATAAAGCAGATCAGAAGAAATATGATTCGTTTGTGGAATTGGTAAAGAGGGAACCGGATACACATGAAATTACAATACGATTTATGAACCGATATGGAGTGCCTGTATGGTTTACACTTACCGTACAGACTTTAAAAGGATTAAATAATACCCTCACCAGAGTGTTGGGAATTTTGCAGAATGTACATAATGAAATGGAAATAAAGGCAGAACTAGAATTCCGTGCAAATTATGATTCGATGACAGGATTGTATAATAACGAGAGGTTTTGTAAGTGTACAGAAGAATATCTGTTTATGTACCCGGAAAGAAATTATGCTATCATTGCGGTAGATATTGATCGCTTCCGTATGATTAATGACCGTTATGGAATAGAAGCAGGCAATCGTTGCCTACATCATATGGGAAATATCATTAGGCAGAGCTTAGCAGAAGATCATATTGCATCCCGCTACCAGTCTGATGTTTTTCATATTTTAATTGACTATAAAAGTGATCAGGATATTTTGAAATATGTAGAAGAGCTTACACAGAAATTTACATTTGAAGAAGTTACAAAATATGGTTCAACCTTATCATTTGGTGTTTATAAAATTGAAGATAGAAAAATTCCTGTTCGCTTAATGTGTGATAGAGCATCTCTGGCGAAGAAAGAGATTAAGGGAAATGTTTTATGCAACATTTCAGTATATAATGATGCGATTCGCATATTGATGGAAGAACAGGCAGAAATCGAAAGTGAAATGCAAGCAGCGCTAGATCATAAAGAGTTTGTAATGTATTTGCAACCCAAATATGATTTAGCCACTGAAACATTATGTGGTGCGGAGGCACTGGTTCGTTGGAAGCATCCTACTAAGGGATTACGTATGCCAGGAGATTTTTTACCGCTATTTGAACATAATGGATTTGTAAAAAATTTAGATGAATATATGTGGGAATCAGCAGCAAAATATCTGGCTGATTTAGAGCAGCGAAATATCAAAATTCCGATATCTGTAAATATTTCGAGGGTACATATTAATAATACGTGTTTGATTGAGGTTTTGGGAGGAATCGTAGAAAAGTATCATATTGATCCGCAGCTATTAGAGCTTGAAATTACAGAAAACTTATTCATGCAGGATGTTTCCTTGCTATATGATTCTATGCTAGAGCTAAAAGAAGCGGGATTTATTATTGAAATGGATGATTTTGGCTCAGGATATTCATCTCTGAATATGTTAAGAGATGCACCAGTTGATGTAATAAAAATTGATCGTTTTTTCCTAGACGAAGTTATGTCAACCAAGAGAGGGAGAATCATTGTAGAAAATTCGATAACTATGTCAAAGCAATTAGGGTTACGAGTTGTTGCAGAAGGTGTAGAAACAAGGGAACAGGTGGATTTTTTAAAGGGTGCAGGATGTGATTATGCTCAAGGATACTATTATTCTAAGCCTATTTCGGTAGAAGAATTTGAAAAGTTATTGTTATAATACAATGGGAAAGGCACTTTCGTGAGTAAAATTTCATAGAATGTTATAAATCGGCTTTTGAGGTGCTTTGCTTGAAAACTTTTCCTAAACCTCTGTCATCAGTGGAAGAAAGCTTTTACTTCGAGAAATATAAAGCCGGAGATGAGGAAGCCGGAAACATTCTTGTAGAACGTAATTTGCGCTTGGTTGCACATATAGCAAAAAAATATTTAAATGCAGGGGAAGAAACGGAGGATCTAATATCTATCGGAACCATTGGACTCATAAAAGCAGTATCGACCTTTGACAATTCTAAGGGAAATAGACTAGTAACCTATGCAGCAAGATGTATCGATAATGAATTACTGATGATGCTGCGTAGTAAGAAAAAGACTAGTAAAGACGTTTCTCTTTATGAGCCAATTGGAATGGATAAGGAAGGGAATGAAATCAGTCTTTTGGATGTGACTCCAGATCCTTGTCAGGATATCATAGATGCGATTGAACTATCAGATAATATAAAAAGACTGAAAGATTATGTAGAAGAGGAACTTACTGATAGAGAAAAGGAAATCATTAAATTGCGTTTTGGGCTTCTTACAGGAGAAGAATATACACAGAGAGAGATAGGTGAGAAATTAGGAATCTCTAGAAGCTATGTAAGTAGAATTGAAAAGAAGGCTATTCAGAGATTACGAGAATGTTATGAATGGGAGCCATAAGATGGACAGAAAAAGAATTATTATGGGCAGTATAATGATCCTTTTACTTTTAACTGTAATCGCACAAGGATTGGTGATTGTCAATAGTGGGAATAAAAGTGATGGAGACATTAGAAATCAAAAAAATATTGGATTTGTTCTCGATTCTTCCGTATCTGGAAATGAAAGATTAACAGATGAACATAATAGAAATCGAATTAATAATAATCTATCTTACTTAGAAAGTATTATTGATGAGTATTTTTTATATGATGCCACGGAATCAAATTTGGAAACGGGATTGTATAAGGGAGTAATTGGGGGCTTAAATGATCCATACTCTGTTTACTATACTCCAAAAGAATACGAGAATATGCTAGAAAAGAGCAAGGGAGCCTATTCTGGCATTGGGGCAGTATTAACACAGGATCCAAATACAATGTTAATTTCTATTGCCAAGTTATACGAGAAAAGTCCAGCAGTAGAAGGTGGATTACTTCCGGAGGATATCATAGTTAGCGTAAATGATACAGATATAAGTCAAATGGAACTTAGTGACGTTGTTCTTTTAATAAAAGGTCAAGAAGGTACTAGTGTTAAATTGAAAATTTACCGTAAAAGCATTTCTGAATATAAAGAGGTTACAATTATTCGTAAGAATATAGAATTTCCTACTTTGACTTATCAGATGTTAGAAGATAAAATAGGATACATATATATTGCAACATGGGAAGAGGTTACTACATCACAGTATATTAAGGCTATGGAAGATCTGGAAAGCCAAGGGATGAAAAAACTAATTGTTGACTTACGTGATAACCCGGGCGGAGTATTTACAACAGTTTGTCAAATTCTTGATTATATGGTAGAAGATGGAGAAACGCTGGTATATACCCTGACCAAAGAAGGTGAAAAAACGGAAATAAAAGGTAATGATGGTCATTCATTTAATAAACCATTAGTAGTTCTTGTAAATGGAAATTCGGCTTCTGCATCTGAAATTTTTGCAGGGGGTATTAAGGACTATGGAACGGGAATAATTATTGGAACTACAACGTATGGAAAGGGAATTGTTCAGCGGTTTATTACACTAGGAAGTGGGGCTGCAATTAAACTTACGGTCTCAGAATATTATCTTCCAAGTGGTGTTTGTATTCATAAGACAGGGATTAGGCCCGATATAGAAATCGAAGTGCCAGAAAATCAAAAATCAGAAGTAACGATATCAAAGGAAGATGATAATCAATTGCAAAAGGCGATTGAGACACTAAATAAGTAGAGGGTACGGGGGGAAAAAATGCTTTTTATTAAAAACGAAAATTTGAAAACAGGGATGCGGCTTGCAAAACCAATTTATAATAAAAAAGGTGTTTTACTATATGACAGGAATAGTAAACTTACTTTGCAAGGAATAGATAGTGTTAAGAATTTTGGCTTAATTGGGATATATATCTTGGAACCGGCTGAGCCGGTTCCACCAATGACGCAGGATGATATTGAATTTGAAAGATTTCAAACAATGTCTGTTTTTTCTATTCAAGAAGAACTGCTTCTGATTAAAAATTCAGGAAAAGCGCCTAAAATGCAGACGATTGCTTCTACAATTATAAAATCATATGGACGTTTGGATAAGAAAATAAATTTTATTCAGAGTCTCAGAAGTAATGAAGACTATATTTTTAAGCATTCATTAAATTGTGCGGTTTTGTGTGCAATGATGACACATGTGCTTAATGTAAAGTTGGACGAGCAATTAGAAACGGTAATAGCAGCTGTTGTACATGATATTGGAAAATTAAATATTCCAAAGGAAATTCAGGATAAAGCGGGAAACTTATCAGTGGCAGAACGAGCACAAGTTTCCTATTTTGAAAGACAGAGTGCGGAAATCGTTGAAAACACATTTGCATCGAATCCAGGTATTAAAAGAATTGTTACACAAGCATACCATACGCTGAATGACTTTAGAGCTGGTAAGGATGTCCGCAATGCAAAATTGGTTATAGGGGCAAAAGTTATGATTGTTGCAGAGGTATTTGATACCATGACGGCAATGAATCATATAAGTGAACCATCATCGGAGGTGGCTGCTCTAAGATTCTTAATGGAGAATCCAATAATATTTGATCCAAAAGTAGTGAACGCACTTATCAAGAGTATGAATTTTCTTAATGCGGGATGTTGTATTGAATTAAGTAATGGAGAAAAAGGGCTTGTAATTGTAGCAAATGAAGTGGACATTTTGAAACCAATCATTCTTTGTTTTAGTGATAATCGAATGATTGATTTGAGCCAAGAATTAGTCTATGAAGATTTGATGATTAAAGATGTAATGAAGACGATGGATAATCGATGCGTGGTTGATAAAGAAATGGTTAAGCAATACGGATTTGCTAGCAAATTATCTACATAAAGGGTTGAACATAAAGAAAAGGGGCGAATAAGAATTATATGTTAAATTTGACGGAATTATTAAAAGAGGCAATGGTGCAAAAAGCATCCGATGTGCATATTTCTATTGGGATATCGCCCAAAATACGTGTTCATGGAAAATTAAAAACAACAAATTTCCCTGTTATGACGATGGCGGATACGCTTGAAGTATTACTAAGTATTGTGAATCCTGAACAAAGAGAAATTTTTGAAGAGGTGGGTGAAATAGACATCTCAGTTTCAATTCCAGAGGTGGGACGTTATAGGGTGAATGCATACAAGCAAAGAAGCAGTATTGCACTTGCTTTTCGGTTGGTGGACTTGGAGATACCTAGACTAGAAGAATTAAAAATACCAAAGGAAATTATTGATATTTGCTATAAAAAACATGGAATGGTTTTTGTCACTGGTCCGTCAGGAAGTGGAAAATCAACAGTATTAGCAACGCTTATTGACCATATTAACTCAACAAGAGAAGCACATATTATTACGTTGGAGGACCCAATTGAATATCTTCATCAACATAAATTGTCAATTGTAAATCAAAGAGAAGTAGGACTTGATACAAAAAATTATGAATCTGCATTAAGGGCAGCATTAAGAGAAGATCCGGATATTCTTCAAATAGGTCAGATGAAGGATCCAGTTAGTATGCGAATAGCATTTGCAGCAGTAGAGACAGGAAAATTAGTATTTACTTCGATGCATACACCTGGAGCAATTGAAACATTGCAAATGATTGTTGATTTATTTCCTCTTCAAGAGCAAAAACAAGCTAGAAATCGTCTTGCCAATGTGCTGAGCGCAATTGTTTCAAGACAGTTGTGCGATTCAAAGGATGGTGGAGAACGAATTCCGGCATATGAAGTAATGCTTGTAAATAATGAAATCAAAGATTGTATCCGCAGGGGCAATTTTGAGCAGATACAAAAAATTATGGAAACCAAAGAACCAGAGAACATGATTAAAATGGATGATTACTTGACAGATTTAGTTACAAAAGGTAAGATTGATTCACAGACAGCTATTCAGCAGTCAAAGGATCCAGAGGCTATGGTCAAAAGATTATCAGGCGGTTCCGCCAACTAATTTTCAATTTAAGGAGAGTCATATGTTTAGTAGTGTCCAGTCAGGCACTCTTTTTGGCATGGATGCATTTCCAGTTGAAGCAGAAGTTGATGTTTCAGATGGAATGCCAACCCTTGATATGGTGGGTTATTTAGGAAGTGAAGTAAAAGAGGCTAAAGAGAGAGTTCGAACAGCTTTAAGAAATTGTGGGGTATTATTGCCACCAAAGAGAATTACCATAAATTTGTCGCCAGCAGATATAAGGAAGCAGGGAAATGCTTTTGATCTACCTATTGCGGTTGCACTTTTGAAGGCATTAGGATTCATTGAAGAGAATGCCACCGAGCACATAATGATGATTGGGGAATTGGGCCTGGATGGTCGGATTAAGCCAGTAGAAGGGGTGCTTCCGATGACACTAATGGCCAAAGAACAAGGATGCAGGATGTGTTTTGTGCCATATGAAAATGGAATAGAAGCGGGTGCTGTTACTGATATTGAGGTCGTAGGAGTGAAAGGCCTAAAAGAAGTAATGGAGATATTGCTTGGAATAAGAAAAAAAGAGGTCATGGTCTTCGATATCCATAAGGCATTAGAAGAGAATTCGAATGACTATCTAGTTGATTTCGCAGAAATTAATGGTCAAGTGGCTGTGAAAAGAGCAATGGAAGTAGCAGTATCTGGTCTTCATAATATATTAATGATAGGTCCGCCAGGATCAGGAAAAACAATGATTGCTAAAAGAGTTCCAACAATTCTACCTTCCCTTTCTGTGGAAGAAAGCTTGGAATTATCAAAAATCTATAGTGTTTCTGGAAAACTCATAAGGGAGGGCATCAAAACCCTTCGTCCTTTTATTAGTCCCCATCATACAATTTCACCGCAGGCACTTGCTGGCGGGGGTAAAATACCAAGACCAGGTGCTGTAAGCCTCGCACATAGAGGTGTTTTGTTTTTAGACGAATTGCCTGAATTTAAGAGAGATACCTTAGAAATATTAAGACAGCCTATGGAAGATAAAGAAGTACATATAGCAAGAATTAATGGTAATTTTGTTTTTCCTTCTAATTTTTTACTGTTAGGAGCGATGAATCCTTGCAAATGTGGATTTTATCCAGACAGAAATCGATGCAACTGCACAGAAAATGAAGTGCATACTTATCTATCAAGAATCAGTCAACCACTCTTAGACCGTATGGATATATGCGTTGAGGCAAGCGAAATCCCTTTTCGTGATTTAATTGAAAGTGGTAAGAATGAAAATTCTAAAAGTATACGAGAAAGAGTTCAAAAAGCAAGAATTATTCAGGAAAAACGTTTTAAGGATACTCGTCTTTTTTCGAATAGCGATATGGGAGTTAAAGATATAAAAAAATATTGTTCTCTGGGAATAGAAGAAGAAAAACTACTTGAAGTGGCATTCAAAGGAATGAGATTGAGTACAAGAGCATATCATAAGATTCTTAAAGTTTCGAGAACGATTGCAGATTTGGATGCAAGTAAAAAAATCGAAAAGAAACATTTAATTGAAGCAATTGGATATCGTACCATTGATAAGAGGTATTGGAATAATGAATGAATTTTTAGAGGAAAAGTGCATATATAATAGAAGAAACACAAGCCACCGATTTATTGACCGATTTCATAAAGATTATCCTCAAAGGCTGCAAAATATACCGGCTCCACCAGCAGGAATTTATGTAAAAGGTGAATTACCAAAAGACCAAATTCCTTCTGTTGCAATCGTAGGTTCTAGAAGTTGTTCTGAATATGGGAAACAAGTTGCTAAAGAGTTTGCATGTGTATTGGCAAAAAATAATATTCAAATAATAAGTGGAATGGCAAGAGGAATCGATGGTATTAGCCAAAAAGAAGCAGTTCTTGTAGGTGGAAGTACATTTGGAGTGTTAGGTTGTGGAATTAATATCGTATACCCAAAGGAAAATAGCCAATTATATGAAGAGGTAATAAGAAAAGGTGGATTAATATCAGAATTTCCACCAGATGCCCCTCCTTTGGCAAAACAATTTCCTAGCAGAAATCGAATTATTAGTGGATTGGCAGATATCGTACTTGTAATTGAGGCAAAACAAAGGAGTGGAACGAGTATTACTGTTTCGCGTGCTTTAGAACAAGGAAAAGATATTTATGCTGTTCCAGGGAGAATATATGACTCGTGTAGTGAGGGATGCAATCAGTTAATTTCGCAAGGCGCAGGAATTGCAATTTCACCTTATGAAATGTTAAAACAAATGGGGATTTTACCTTATGAAAAAGAAGAAAAGGAAAAGAAAAATTTAAATATGCTTGAAAAGAAAGAAAAAGTAGTGTATAGTTGCCTTGATTTGTATCCAAAGAATTTGGAAGAAATAGTAAATGAAGTTCCTTTCACAGTTCCAGAAATATTAGAGCAGATTTTTCATTTACAAATGAAAGGTTTTGTTAAAGAAATAGGGAAGAATAACTATATTAGAATACATTAATTTCTTTTATATTAGTTTTAAAGTAAACAAGAAGATTATGTGCAAGAATGGAGAAAAAGATGGCAAAATACTTAGTGATTGTCGAATCACCAGCAAAGGTGAAAACGATAAAAAAATTTCTGGGTGCTAATTATGAAGTGGCTGCAAGTATGGGACATGTAAGAGATTTGCCGAAAAGTCAGTTGGGAATAGATGTAGAAAATGATTATGAGCCTAAATATATAACGATTCGTGGAAAAGGAGATTTATTAGCTGGTTTACGTAAACAGGTAAAAAAAGCGGAACGAATATACTTAGCCACTGACCCTGACCGTGAGGGAGAAGCAATTTCCTGGCACTTGATGAAGTCATTGCGTTTAGAGGATAAGGAAGTATATCGTATTACGTTTAATGAAATAACCAAGAATGCAGTAAAAGAATCCTTGAAAAATGCAAGGGAACTGGATATGGATTTGGTAGATGCACAACAGGCAAGAAGAATCCTTGATCGTATGGTGGGGTATCGAATATCTCCTTTGCTTTGGGCAAAGGTCAAAAGAGGACTAAGTGCTGGCCGTGTACAATCTGTTGCATTAAGAATCATCTGTGATAGAGAAGAGGAAATCAATGCGTTCATCCCAGAAGAGTATTGGAGTCTTGATGCATCATTTCAGGTTGCAGGTGAGAAAAAACAATTAGAAGCTAAGTTTTATGGTGACGCAAACGGAAAGATTGCAATATCTTCTAAAGAACAAGTAGAAGAAATTATGAAAGCCTGTAAGAATGCAAAATTTAAGATAGTAGATGTAAAAAAGGGAGAAAGAACAAAGAAAGCCCCATTACCTTTTACAACGAGTACTCTTCAACAAGAGGCAAGTAAAGTTTTGAATTTTTCTACACAGAAGACAATGCGTTTGGCTCAACAACTTTATGAGGGAATTGAAATTAAAGGCAGTGGTACGGTAGGTCTTATTTCTTATCTGCGTACGGATTCGACAAGAGTATCAGATGAAGCTCAAATCTTAGCAAGAGAATTTATTAATAAAGAATATGGCGAAGCCTTTGCAGCAAGCACACAAACTGATAAGACAGACAAGAAGAAAATACAGGATGCGCATGAAGCAATTCGCCCAACCGACATTTTGCGGGTGCCAATTGGTCTGAAAGATTCGCTGTCTAGAGACCAATATCGTTTGTATCAGCTGATATGGAAACGTTTCGTTGCTAGTAGAATGACGAGTGTGAAATATGAAACAATCTCGGTTAAAATTGATGGAAATGGCTATTTATTTACAGTAGCAGCTTCAAAAGTAGTGTTTGAAGGTTTTATGTCTGTCTATACCTCTGAGGACGATCAAAAGTCAGATGAAAATCTTTGTATTAAAGAATTGAATGATAATTCAAAACTTTCTTTGCTGAAATTAGAAGAAAAACAACATTTTACTCAGCCACAGCCACATTATACAGAAGCTTCTTTAGTTAAGACATTAGAAGAACTCGGAATTGGAAGACCAAGTACTTATTCTCCAACGATTACAACAATTATGGCAAGACGATATGTTGTAAAGGAAAACAAAAATCTATATGTGACGGAGCTTGGTGAAGTAGTTAACAGCATGATGAAGGATGCATTTCCAAGTATTGTAGATGTCAATTTTACTGTTAATCTGGAATCACTTTTGGATGGTGTGGAAGACGGAAACGTTAAGTGGAAAACGGTTGTAAGAAACTTTTATCCCGACTTAAATGAGGCGGTTTTACAAGCAGAAAAGGAACTTTCTGAAGTAAAGATAGAGGATGAAGCAACTGATGAAATATGCGATGTGTGTGGCCGAAATATGGTTATAAAATATGGCCCACATGGAAGATTTCTAGCTTGTCCTGGATTTCCAGAGTGTAGAAATACAAAACCCTATTTTGAAAAAATAGGAGTGGAATGTCCGAAATGCGGAAAAGAAATCGTGTTAAAGAAAACGAAAAAGGGAAGAAAATATTATGGATGTGAAAATAATCCGGAATGTGATTTTATGACATGGCAAAAACCTTCTAAAGACAAGTGTGAAAAATGTGGCAGTATTTTGGTAGAAAAGGGTAATAAATTAGTTTGCATCAATGAAGAATGTGGTTTTGTTAAAAATAAGAATTAGATTCAGTGAGAAAAAGCGTGAAAATAGTTGATTTTTGCGCTTTTTTGTGTTAATATTCAGACTATATCAATGAGCGGAGGAGAAATGTTTGAGTAGTATACAATTATTAGATAAAACTAGAAAAATTAATAAGCTTTTACATAATAATTCGACAAGCAAAGTAATATTCAATGATATCTGCTCAGTTATGAAGGAAATTGTAACATCGAATGTGTTAGTGATAAGTAAAAAAGGAAAGATTCTAGGAACGGCAAACTACCAAGTGTCAGACGGCAAATTACAATCGGGTGTAACAGCAAATTAAATTTCCGTCTGACGTCTATCAGACCGCGCGGTCTTACCGGTAACTGCACATTCTTATCAGATTGATCGCACATTATCGTAGCCTTG
>JAQUUB010000161.1 GCA_028694115.1 Lachnospiraceae bacterium | reverse complement strand
AAATGCAATTAGGGTGGATTGATTTTTCTAAAGAGGAAAGAGAAAAGGTTTTGGATGTTATTAATCTTCTAAGTGAGGATGGCGCAGTAGATGAATTAGGTATCGGAATTATTAGGGACAGTTTTGCAAATATATTTTTCCCTGGAACATCTACAGTCCAGACTAGAGCAAAATATTTTTTTATTGTGCCATATGTATTAAAAGAAGTAGAGGATGGAAAATATGGGAACAATATTGATACAATTCTTAAAAAGATAAATGAAGAAGAGAAACAATGTGCAATAAAAATGCTGGAAAGCGATAAAGATGGTGTCATCGGAGCAAGGTCACTTCCTAACAAATGGGTAGCTAGAAAGCCATCAAACATATATTGGAATGGGATTCGTACTTTTAAATTATTTACAAATGATAGTATATCAATTTCAGAGTACATAAAATTAGCATGTTCGTTAAAAAATCAAAAAAAGATAATCAAATTGGGGAATCATAATGATGAGGCTGAAGAAAATGAAAAGGACGATAAAGATGCAGGTGATATCTTCAAGTTCAATTTTTGGAACTTGCCAGACGTATTCAAAACAGATTGGAGAGCTAATCTGAAGATTCATCTCTTGCCAGAAGAAGCATATTTCTTGAGAAAACAGATAATAAATGAAATCCCAGACAGCTTATTCGCATATCTACTAAAAAATAATGTAGATGCCAATAAATACGTTTCTTTTGCTGCATTATACGAAGATATTAAGGATGATGTTTCAGATAAATTGAGATTAGATATGCGTATGGCAGTTGAGTTCGGACGTTTTATTCAAATGGCATTTGTGCAATACAATTTAATCATTTCAACTGAAAATAATACTCGTGCGATTGATTTGTGGGATGAATTGAAGGGAAATATATGTACATATTCGGCACTTGATTTGAATTCTATTTATATCAGGTTTGGCATAACGAATTATAGATTAAAATCTTTTCTAAACAGTCTGAAAGAAACTTTGTTAGAAGAAAATATTGTCAAAGTAAGAGAAATCATTAAGAATCGAGAAAATGATTTGAAAGGTAAAGCCCGAGCTAAGGTAAATCGAATCGGTGAATTTGATGAGAATGCTTGGATTGGAATGATATCTCTAGATTATAGATTTAGTGGAGCAAAGCGTATTATTAATGATATATACGAAGGAGAGGCAATGTAAAATGCTTAAAACTGAAAAAGACAGATTGAATTATGGAAATATTCTATTGCCTCCTGAAGGTTATAAATTAGAGAAAGCAGTTGGAACATCGTATTCACTTGATTTAGAAGCATTGACAGCAGTGGCTATCACATTGGGTATTAAAGAAGAAACTGATTCAGAATTAAAAAATAATCCTATTTGCCTTTTAAATGCCATAAGAAATGTTTCAGATAAAATCTTATTGTTTTGCGAAGCAGGGCAGATAAAATTACCGCAAAAACCAAGTGCATTATGCTTATTATTAGAAAAAATGGTAATACCAGTAGCGCTACCTAAAAAAGAGAAAATGAGCCGTTATCCAGCATTTCATCCTAAAGCCTGGTTATTACAATATTGTAACGACAAAGGAGAACGCACGTATAGGTTTATTGTATTAAGCAGGAATTTGACCTTTGATAGGAGCTGGGATGTAAGCGTTGTTCTAGAAAGCAACCAAGAACTTGAGGCACCAGAAAAAACAAAACCTATTATTGAATTTTTACAATATCTAAATAGCAATATAAGCGAAAATTATAAAGGTGATAAAGAGAAAAAAAGCATAATAAGAAACTTATGTAATGAACTTAAAAATGTAACTTTTGATACAGATTCTAAAGAGTTTAAGGATTTCTTAGTAATGCCATTAGGAATTGGAAGAAAGCAGTATGATATGAACAATTCCGCATTATTATTGGATAGCTTTCATGATTTGGTAGTTATGTCTCCATTTCTATCAGCAAGCACAATTAAGAATTGGAACAGTGATGTAAAAGGACTGAAAAATTGCAGCCGTACATTAATTACAAGGAAATCCGAACTAGGTAAATTAAAAGCTTCAGATGTAAATAATTTTAAAATTTTTACTATGAAGGATACAATTATCGATGGAGAAGACAGTTTTTCGGATGAGAAAACGGAAAAACAAAAGCAAGATATTCATGCAAAGATTTACTTAAGAAGAAAAGATTCGTATACAGAATTTTTCTTAGGATCAATGAATGCAAGTTATGCAGCTGTAAATCAGAATGTAGAAATGATGATTTGCCTGCTGTCTCAGAATAGGTATCTGAATAGTGCGATTTTGTTAAAAGACCTGTTTAATGGAGCTCCTGAAAATCCAGAAAATCCTTTTGAAGAATCAAGGATTGAAGATGTTTTGGAAACTTCTGAAGGTGATGAAAAAAATAAAATGGAACAGATGATAAAAAATATCTGTCGAATGAATGGTAGAGCTGCAATTACAGCGAGAGATGAAAAATTTGATTTGAGTATTAGCTTTGATGCAGAAGATGTAGAAGAAAAATATTCAAATGTATTTGTATCACCGTTAAGAAGCAAAAAGGAAGCTGAGTTTGCAGCAGAAGTTAAAATATATGAGTTGGATATGCTTCAGTTATCAGAATTTTATACTGTTAAAGTGAAGGATGAAAATGAAACAATGGAACGTGTAATTATGATCCCAACCTATGGACTCCCGGATGATCGTGAAAGTGCAGTTGTAAATAGTATTGTTAATGATAAAAAAACATTTATTGAGTATATAGCATTTGTACTGGGCGATGATTATCTTCTTACATATTTAGAAAAACAAAAGATGGGCGAATCTGGTATGTTTAGAAATAGCAGTTTTGGAACACCGGCAATATATGAAAAATTGTTAAAAACAGCTCTGAATGAGCCGGAACGACTACAGGAAATTACATATCTTATGAATATGATAACGGACGAATCAATTATACCTGAGGAATTTCGTGAGATATATGAAATGTTTAGAAAAACACTAAGACTTAAATAGGAGGTTCCAGTGACATGTATGATAACTCATTTGATATCATAGAGATTGAACAAAATACAATGAATGGATTAAAAGATTTCCAAAGAGAAACTGTTAATAGAATTGATTATTTATTTCGAAACGGTCAATCACGGGTCCTGGTTGCCGATGAAGTTGGACTTGGAAAAACTTTAATTGCAAGAGGTACAATTGTGAAAACGGCAAAACTTCGTCTTGAACAGGGCGATGATTTGTTTAAAGTAGTATACATATGTTCCAATCAAAATATTGCAAATCAGAATATTAGAAAGTTGAAAGTATCCTCTACTACTAATGTTGATGGGGTATCCGAAACAAGGCTATCTATGCAACATTTAAAGATAACTGAACAGGAAAATAATGCAGATATTCGTAACGGATATATACAATTAATTCCGCTCACGCCAGACACTTCATTTCGAATGACAAATGGTGGAGGTAATGTTGAAGAAAGAGCACTAATGTTTGCCATACTTAAAAGAAGTGGATTGTTTTCGAAGTATTCAAAGGCAATGGAAGATTTATTGGTATACGGCGCTGATAAGGCATGGGATTGGGCAAAATGGAAGTACATAGATCGAGTGAATAAATGCGAAGAAATTACAAATGGAGAATATCCCGCCAATGTAATTTTAAAATTGACAGATTCTCTTTTAGAAAATGGGTTGCAGGAAATAGTAATGAATCATTTGGCTGCAATAAGATATGAAAGGGAAAAAGAATATACTGACGGATTTATTATTAATAAACTTCGAGTTGTGTTTGCTGAAATTAGTGTTTCAATGTTACAACCGGATTTAGTTATCATGGATGAATTTCAGAGATTTAAGTTTCTACTTTCATCTGACGAAACCAGTGACACAGGAATTCTTGCAAAAAAATTTATGCATACGAAAGATATTCATATTCTTCTTCTATCAGCAACACCTTATAAGCTATATTCTACCATTGATGAGGTTAATGAAGCACAATCAGATGAGCCTCTGTCAGAATTTTTTGATGTGATGGAATTTCTATTTGATGATGAAAATAAACAGGTACATTTTAAAGAAGTATGGTCTAATTATTCGGTAAAGCTTCATGAAATGAAAGAGGGCGACACGGCAATACTCCAAGTTAAAAATCAAGCTGAGGATGCTATGTATCAAGGCGTTTGCAGAACAGAGAGAATATCTGTAATGAATTCTGGTGATTATATTGATGATTCATCTGTAAAAAAGCACATGGAGATATGTGAAAATGACATAAGATCTTATTTAGAAGCAGGTCAGTTATTGAACGAGATACATGCAGACTTTTCATTACCCGTTGATTACATAAAAAGTTGTCCTTATATACTTTCTTTTATGAGAAATTATAAAGTAAAAGAAAGCATTGAAAAGTATTTCAAGAAAAATCCTGATGAAGTCAACTTGGCTAAAAAGAATCTTCTATGGTTAAATACAACAAAAGTTGATCGCTATGAAGAACTACCCAAAGTAAATTCAAGGTTTGAGAAATTGCTCGAACATTCATTTAATAATAAATCAGAATTATATTTGTGGGTGCCACCATCAAGACCTTATTACGAAATGCAAGGCGTTTATAAAGAAAGCACAGGCTTTTCGAAAATTCTTGTTTTTTCGTCATGGGAAATGGTTCCAAGGATGATTGGAGCATTGGTGTCATATGAATCAGAGAGAAGAACAGTTGGTAAATTGTCAGGACAGGCACAAAATGAGGATAAGAAAAATGCTCATTATTATGCAAAATCATCAGTGAGATTTCCAGTATCAAGATTGCGATTTAATATATCAGAGAATGAACCAAGGGGGATGAGTTTATTTAATCTTTTATATCCTTCAAAATATTTAGCCAACCTTTATAATCCAATTCAGTACATGAATGACAGAATGTCGTTAAGGGAGATTGAAAAAGATATAAAGCTCAAGATTGAAGAATCTTTAACTACCCTAAAAAAATATCAGGGAACATCAAATCGCTTTGATGATAAGTGGTATTATCTTTGTCCAATGCTTCTAGATGGTCTGGAATATGTGGATGAATGGATAGAATCATTGACCGATTCTCTTATAAAACTGAATGAGGATGGAGAGGATAGAGGAAATAAAGGTTTAAAACTTCATATTGAACGTTTAGAAGAACTACTATGTTCAGGTGATATTGTGCTTGGGAAAATGCCAGATGATTTAGTTCAGACGCTAATTAATATGGTGCTTGCATCACCTGCAGTTTGTGCATATCGAATGAATGGCCGTTATGCCGGAAAAGCAACTGAATTAGCAAAGATATTCATCAATAGGTTTAATACCACAGAAGCAACTGCCATTGTTGATTTAGCATATGGAAGATGCAAGGATGATAACTCACATTGGCAAAACGTTCTTAAATATTGTAAAGATGGCAGTTTTCAATCCATGTTGGATGAGTATTATCATTTGATTTTAGATAGTATCGGATTTGCAGAGAAGCATGATAAGGATGAATTAATTCACAATATTATGTTAGATTCACTAAAAATGCATAGTGCTTCTTATACAATAGATACTTTTAATGATTTCAAATCAAGAGTTAGCGGAAATAAGAGTAAGAGCATGACTCTGCGCTCACAATTTGCAGTAGGATTTGTGAAAGGCGAAGGTGATGATTCGAAGAAGGTAAATCGTAAGGAAAGTATTAGAAATGCTTTTAATTCTCCAATGCGTCCGTTTGTGTTAGCGACTACTTCTATTGGGCAAGAAGGTTTGGATTTTCATAATTATTGTAGAAAAATTATGCATTGGAATCTTCCATCAAACCCCGTTGATTTAGAGCAGCGAGAGGGAAGAATCAATCGTTATAAATGTCTTGCTATCAGGCAAAACATAGCAGAAAACTATGGACGTATATTATTTGCTAAGGATATCTGGAATGAAATGTTTACAAAGGCAATCGAGTCAGAAAAGAAAGAAAATAGTTCGGATTTAATCCCTTTCTGGTGTCTTGGAGAAAATCAAAAAGTAAAGATTGAACGTATTGTTCCTATGTACCCGATGAGCAAAGATGGTATTAATTACGAAAGATTGATAAAAATACTTTCCATGTACAGATTAACATTGGGACAAGCTAGACAGGAAGAGTTGTTGAAGTATATTTTTAGCAACTTTGATGATAGCGAAAACCTTAAAGAATTGTTTATTGACTTAAGCCCGTTTAGCAAAGGAAAAAGGTAGTTGATGAATGAAGAGGGAGAAAAAATGAGAAGAGAATATAAGTTTCAAGCACTGCAGGATTATTTATTAATCTGCGAAAAAGATGAAGTAGAATTAACATTTGAGCAGATAGAAGATGTATTGGGATTTAAGCTATCAGATTCGGCATATAAATACGATCAATATTGGCGGAATAGTCCAACGCACACAATAACACTGGCATGGGAAAAAGCAGGATATGAGATTGGAAAATTGACTATTGAAAATAATAAAATTCTATTTGTTAAGTCAAATTTAAACTATCATCCATTATTAAAAGAAAATGTAAAAATGAAGTCTACGATAAGAAAAAATAACAATCTGGTTTCAGAAGAAGCAGTTAATTATATTGTCGAAGAAGGTAATAAATATTTTGAAGAACTAAAAAATGATAATAATGCAAGATACTTATCTTGGGAACATTGCTATAAGGTATTCCAAGAATATAAAGGTGAAAAAATTGATGACAGTGCAATTGACTATCTTTCCTTACACTTGGCATTTTATTTAGCAAGTTGGGGGATGTATAGAGGATCTTCATTTCTTTTACAGAAGGATTATAAGGTGCATAAAGAAGCGGTTATTGAAATATATAAACCGGAATATAAACCATTATGGTCAATCGAGTGTAAAGAATATGGTAAAATGGTCAATCAAGATTTGCTTAGTCAGTTGTATCAAAATCTGTTAAATATTTATGTAGAACATAGATCCAATATTGATAATAGAAAAGTTGTGTCAGACACGCTTTTGACAAAAATATTGATGGGAACGATGGGGTGTGTTCCAGCATATGATAGATATTTCATAAGTGGTATTAATACATATAAAGTTGCTGAAACTAATTATGGAATAAATTCTATAGCTGATTTATCTTTGTTTTATGAAGATAATACGAATAAACTGGAAATAATGCGAAATAAAATATCAAGAAATGATTTAGATTATCCACAGATGAAGATATTGGATATGTGTTTTTGGCAAGTTGGTTATGATTTAGATAGTACGAAAGATAAATAAATTTGCAAGTTGACATCCC
>JAQUUB010000160.1 GCA_028694115.1 Lachnospiraceae bacterium | reverse complement strand
AACAATCATAGGTATAATTCTAATAAAATACTATTGACTTTTTAAATTTAGGTATTATATAATTGTTTTTGGCAAAAGCGATTAGAAATTTTTGCAGGAATTTATTTCTTTCCTTATATGAATTTTATAAGTTGACGTCGGGAATTGACCGGCATTGAGTTGGTGACTATACAACCGTGTGCTTAAGAGGCACATCACACTTGTGAAACAATCGATAAGAGTAGTAAAAGTAATTCTTGCTATATAGACTCTAAGACGCTATATTGGATAAATAAAATGCGAATGCAAATTCAAATATAAATAATACAAATAGTAGAAGAACTCAGGTGTAATGTGATATATATGGCACAACTGAGTTCTTTTTTTGTACGAAATCACATGAAACATGATTACATGAGAAAGTATTGAGGGACCAACGAATGAGTAACAAACTTGCATTGTACGGATTTAACAATTTAACAAAGTCATTAAGCTTCAATATTTATGATGTATGCTATGCCAAGACGCAGAGGGAGCAGAAAGACTATATTGCCTATATTGATGACCAATACAATTCAGACCGTCTGGTAAAAATTTTATGTAATGTAACAGAGATGATCGGCGCTCATGTACTTAGTGTTTCTAAACAGGATTATGATCCGCAGGGAGCCAGCGTTACGATTCTACTTGCAGAAGAGCAGATGCTTGGAGCAAGAAGTGGGGACCTTAGAAGAGATATTATTACAAAGGGTGATACAACGGTTGCACATCTGGATAAAAGTCATGTTACCGTGCATACTTATCCGGAGTATCATCCAGATACCAGTATTGCAACCTTCCGTGTGGATATCGATGTGGCAACCTGTGGGGAAATCACTCCGTTATCTACTCTGGATTATCTTATTGGAAGCTTTGATTCAGATATTATTACAATGGATTATAAGGTTCGTGGATTTACAAGGGCCATGGATGGGAAAAAGCTGTTTATGGATCATAAGATAACATCGATTCAGGACTATATTGATGATGAAACTTTAAAAAAATATGATGCCATCGATGTGAATATGTACCAGTCCAATATTTTTCATACAAAGATGCTGATTAAGGAAATTGATTTGCAAAACTACTTATTTAAAACAGATGTCTATGAACTGCCACCAAAGACCAGACTGGATATTACGAATGGCCTGCGCCAGGAAATGATTGAGATTTTTAGTGGCAGTAATATATTTTAAGGAGTCAGACAATTGAAATTAGATCAAAGCAGGATGCCGATTTACGAGGCACTGAAAAAATTTAAAAAAGAGAGAGTGGTTCCTTTTGATGTTCCAGGACATAAAAGAGGAAAAGGAAATAGGGAACTAACGGATTTCCTTGGAGAAAAATGTATGACTGTGGATGTAAATTCCATGAAACCACTAGATAATCTCTGTCATCCTGTTTCCGTCATTAAGGAAGCAGAAGAAATTGCAGCAGATGCTTTTGGAGCTGCTCATGCCTTTTTTATGGTAGGGGGAACTACTTCTTCGGTGCAGAGCATGATCCTTGCAGCATGCAAGGAAGGTGATAAAATCATCATGCCAAGGAATGTACATCGAAGTGCCATTAATGCACTAGTTTTATGTGGAGCTATACCAATTTATGTGAATCCGGATGTGGATAAGCGTCTGGGGATCGCACTTGGGATGTCACTGAATGATTTAGAAAAGGCCATGGTGGAAAATCCCGATGCAAAAGCAGTGCTTGTGAACAATCCCACTTATTATGGAATCTGCTCTAACATTAAGGGAATTACAGAACTTGCCCACAAGCATGGGATGTTGGTTCTTGCAGATGAAGCGCATGGTACGCACTTTTATTTTGATAAAGAACTTCCGATGTCAGCTATGGAGGCGGGGGCTGATATGGCATCTGTAAGTATGCATAAGTCGGGAGGTAGTCTTACACAAAGTTCATTTTTGCTAATTGGAGAGAAAGTAAATGCAGACTATGTGCGTCAGATTATTAACCTTACCCAGACCACAAGTGGAAGTTATCTGCTAATGTCAAGTCTTGATATATCCCGTAAAAATCTTGCACTTAACGGGAATGAAATATTTGAAAGAGTTCGTGGACTTGCAAAGTATGCAAGGGAAGAAATTAATAAAATAGGTGATTACTATGCATATTGTAAGGAAATCGTAAACGGTGATTCCGTCTATGATTTTGATGTAACAAAACTTTCTGTGAACACATTGGATGTAGGATTGGCAGGGATTGAAGTGTATGACTTGTTACGAGATGAATATGATATACAGATCGAATTTGGTGATATCGGAAATATACTGGCTTATATCTCCGTGGGAGACAGGGAACGCGAAATTGAGCGATTGGTAAGTGCCCTGGCAGAAATCAGGAGACGTTTTAAAAAAGAAAAAACGGGAATGCTAGATCATGAATACATTAATCCACAGGTCGTTGTTTCTCCCAAAACAGCATTTTATGGAGAAAAAAAATCTTTACCAATTATGGAAAGTGATGGAAGGGTCTGCAGTGAATTTGTCATGTGTTATCCACCGGGGATTCCAATTCTTGCTCCAGGGGAATTAATTACAAAGGAGATCCTTTATTATATTGCATATGCAAAAGAGAAAGGTTGTTTTATGACAGGTCCACAAGATATGCATATGGAACATTTAAATGTAATGAAATAGTGGCTGCCCTGGCAGCAGAACGGAGAAATCATGGAATTGTGGTTTACAGAGCAACATACCTCAGAAGTCAATTTTTCAATAAAAGTAAATCGGCAATTATTTACAGGACAGAGTGAATTTCAGAGAATTGATGTCTTTGATTCTAAGGAGTTTGGACGTTTCCTGACACTTGATGGCTATATGATGCTGACTGAAAAAGATGAATTCATTTATCATGAAATGATTGTTCATGTTCCTATGGCTGTACATCCTAATGTTAAAAAGGTGTTGGTAATTGGTGCAGGTGACGGGGGTGTCATAAGGGAACTAGCCAGATATGACTGCATAGAACATATTGATATGGTGGAAATTGATGAATTAGTAGTGGAGGTTTGTAAAAAATATCTTCCGCTTACAGCTTGTAGCCTGAATGATAAAAGGGTACATATTACGTATCAGGATGGACTAAAATACATTCGTACCTGCGAAAATGAATATGACCTGATCATTGTGGATTCTACAGATCCTTTTGGACCCGGTGAAGGATTGTTTACCAAGGAATTCTACGGAAATTGTTATAAAGCACTGAAAGAAGACGGTATTATCGTAAATCAGCATGAGAGTCCTTTCTATAAAGAAGATGCGCTTGCCATGCAACGTGCACATAAAAGAATTGTGGAAAGCTTTGCTATCAGTAAGGTGTATCAGGCACATATTCCAACTTATCCATCGGGACACTGGCTATTTGGGTTTGCTTCCCAAAAATATCATCCCGTTAAGGATTTTAATGCCACAAAATGGAATGCACTTGGTATTCAGACTAGATATTATAATACAAAACTTCATGTTGGAGCATTTGCTCTTCCTAATTATGTAGAGGAGTTGTTAAGAGATGTGGAATAAAAATATAGAAACATTTATTGGCTGTGAGTCTTCCTTTAAAGAAGCAGAAATTGTGATTTTTGGAGCACCCTTTGATTCCACAACCTCCTACCGGCCGGGAACCCGATTTGCCAGCCGTACCATGAGAGGGGAATCTTTTGGTCTTGAAACCTATAGTCCATATCAGGACAAGGATATGGAGGACTATGCAATATTTGATGGTGGTGACTTAGAACTCCCTTTTGGAAATTCCAGAAGAGCTCTTGATGAAATCAAAGAGACAGTAGAAGAAATTATTAATAATGAAAAAATTCCCTGTATGATTGGCGGAGAACATCTGGTAACATTGGGTGCTTTTGAAGCGGTATTCAGAAAATACCCGGATGTTCATGTGATTCATTTTGATGCACATACGGATTTAAGAGAAACCTATTTGGAGGAATCACTTTCCCATGCAACCGTTATCCGTCGAATATGGGATCTGACAGGAGACGGAAAAATATTTCAATTCGGAATAAGGAGCGGGGAAAAAAAAGAATTTGATTGGGCAAAGGATCATACGGGTCTTCATAAATTCAATCTGGAGGGATTAGAAGATGCGTTAAATGTAATTGGAGACAGACCAATCTATTTTACTATTGATCTTGATGTACTAGATCCTTCGGTATTTCCTGGAACAGGAACGCCAGAAGCAGGTGGCATAACTTTTATGGAACTGTTAGCTGCTATGATAAAGGTAGGAAAATGTAATGTAGTCGGAATGGATGTGAATGAATTGTCACCCATTTATGATCAGTCAGGAGCTTCAACAGCTCTTGCTTGCAAAATACTAAGAGAATTATTACTCGCAGTTGGAAATAAAGAGAATAGGAGAAAATAAAATGGGAAAAGCACTTATAATTGGATGTGGTGGAGTAGCAGGTGTTGCAATCCACAAATGTTGTCAAAACAGCGAGGTTTTTGAAGAAATTATGATCGCAAGCCGTACGAAGAGTAAATGCGATAAATTAAAAGAAGAGTTACAGGGAAAGACAAAGACAATTATTCATACAGCGCAGGTAGATGCAGATAGTGTAGAAGAATTAGTTACCCTAATTCAGGAATTCAAACCAAAACTAGTACTTAATCTTGCACTTCCTTATCAGGATTTGACCATTATGGAGGCATGTCTTGCTACAAAGACTCATTATGTTGATACCGCAAATTATGAACCGCTGGATACTGCAAAATTTGAATATAAATGGCAGTGGGATTATCGTGAACGTTTCCAAAAAGCAGGAATCATGGCACTTCTTGGAAGTGGATTTGATCCAGGGGTAACAGGGGTATTTAGCGCTTATGCCCTAAAACATTATTTTGATGAAATCAATTATATTGATATTCTTGATTGCAATGGTGGAGACCATGGTTACCCATTTGCAACAAATTTTAATCCTGAGATTAATATTCGCGAGGTCTCTGCAAAGGGAAGCTACTGGGAAGATGGCCAGTGGATTGAAACGGAACCCATGGAAATCAAAAGGGAATATGATTTTAAAGAGGTCGGTAAGAAGGATATGTATCTTCTTCATCATGAAGAGCTGGAATCCCTTGGAATCAATATTCCCGGTATTAAGAGAATTCGATTCTTTATGACCTTTGGACAGAGCTACCTGACACATTTAAAGTGCCTGGAAAATGTGGGAATGACTTCTATTGAACCCATTGAATTTGAAGGGAAAAAGATTGTACCACTTCAGTTTTTAAAGGCAGTGTTGCCAGATCCAGCAAGTTTGGGACCAAGAACGGTGGGAAAGACCAATATTGGATGTATGATAAAAGGCAAAAAAGATGGTATGGAGAAAACTTATTATATCTATAATATCTGCGATCATCAGGAATGCTACAAAGAAGTTGGTTCTCAGGCAATCAGTTATACTACGGGGGTACCTGCCATGATTGGTGCCATGATGATTATGAACGGTACCTGGAGTGGTTCTGGTGTTTTTAATATAGAAGAATTTGATCCAGATCCTTTTATGGAAGCGTTAAATAAATGGGGACTGCCATGGGAAGAAGATTTCAACCCGATTTTAGTTGATTAATAGAAGGATTGGAATGAAATTAATATGAAAATGCAAAATATACCCACACCGTGTTATGTAGTAGAGGAATCATTACTAATAAAAAATCTTGAAATATTAAAAAGTGTAATGGATCAGACGGGCTGTCATATTTTACTGGCCCAGAAGTGTTTTTCCATGTTTTCAGTCTACCCCTTATTGGGCAAGTATCTGAGTGGAACCACTGCAAGTGGACTTTTTGAGGCCAAACTTGGAAAAGAGTATATGGGAAGAGAAAACCATATTTATTCGGCAGCATATCGGGAAGAAGAAATGGATGAAATTATGGAAATCTGTGACCATATCATATTCAATTCTTTTTCCCAGTGGGAAAAGTATAAGGAAAAAGCAATTGCTTCCGGAAAAGAGTATGGTCTTCGAATCAATCCCCAGTGCTCCACTCAGGAGGGACATGCAATTTATGACCCATGTGCTCCTTTTTCCCGAATGGGGATTACCATCGATCATTTTATTGGAAAAAGCCTGGAAGGAATTTCAGGGCTCCATTTTCATACCCTTTGTGAGCAAAATTCCGATGACCTTGTAAAAACACTAGAATCAGTGGAGGAACAGTTTGGAGAATATCTTCATCAAATGAAATGGCTGAATTTTGGCGGTGGACATCACATTACAAGGGAGGACTATGACTTAGAGACATTAATTGCCTGTATTAAGAGAATTCAGGCAAAATATAATCTTATTATTTATCTTGAGCCGGGGGAGGCTGTTGCCTTAAAGGCGGGATTTTTGGTAAGTACCGTGCTGGATGTGATACACAATGGAATGGATATTGCTATATTAGATACGTCTGCGGCCTGCCATATGCCGGATGTTCTGGAAATGCCATACCGACCGGAAATCGTTGGAGCTATGATGCCGGGGGAGAAAGAATATAACTATCGTCTGGGAGGACCGACCTGTCTAGCAGGAGATATCATTGGGGATTATTCGTTTTCTACAAAATTGCAAGTGGGTGATCGACTTGTTTTTTGTGATATGGCGATTTATTCTATGGTTAAGAATAATACTTTTAACGGTATGAATCTTCCAGGAATAGCACTGAAAAGGGAGGATGAGATTATTATTGTCAAGACGTTTGGATATGAAGATTTTAAAAACAGACTGTCTTAATCATGATTTGTTTTTATTATGTTCTATTTCCTTAGAATAAAAACAAAATGGACAAACCGCTTCTTTATCATAAAAATGCCAGCCTTGTCTTTCTGATAATGTTTTAATCACTTCTTTTTCCATATATAGTGACAAATCAGTTCTGCCACACTTATCACATTTTACGCCTGCTACAATCATGTTATTTTCCTCGATTTTATTTCTTTTTTATAGTATGCCTTAAAAACAAAAAACTAATATTAAAAATGAGTTTTTTGCTTTAATTGTCATACAAATGATGGAAGTGGATGAAAATTAGTGACAACTAGTGACAATTAAACCAAAATATAGTATAATAAACGCAAATATTGTCGTTAAAATGTCAATAGAAACAGTATACTTGGAGGGTTTGCATATGAAAAAAGTGGAAAAGAAAAAAGAAGTACAGGACAAGTTTATGGGGATCGAGAAAAAAATTACGACCAGTATTGTAATTATCGTAGTTATTTGTAATGTGTTATTAGGTGTATTTTCTGCTGTATTAAACTATAATTCATCC
>JAQUUB010000007.1 GCA_028694115.1 Lachnospiraceae bacterium | reverse complement strand
CTGTTCTAAGAAGATTGTAGCAAATGGAAATAAAAAATCAAGATTTTTTACTTGATTTCATTAATTATTTGTGCCGAAAGGCACGACGAAGGAGAGCATGCCGCATCGGCATGTTTGAAAGTGTGAATAAAAAACATATTCAACGATTGATTTGAGTGCATGCTAAAGCATGCAGATGGGAATAGAAATGAAACAGTATGATTATTTAATAGTGGGTGCAGGATTATATGGCGCCATATTCGCCCATGAGGCACATAAAGCAGGAAAAACATGTCTTGTAATTGATAAAAGAGATCATATTGCAGGCAATATTTATACAAAAGAAATTGAGGGAATTCAAGTACATCAATATGGAGCCCATATTTTTCATACAAACGACGAAACGATTTGGAATTATGTAAATCAATTTGCAACATTTAATCGTTATACAAACTCGCCTGTTGCAAGGTATCAAGATGAATTATATAATCTTCCGTTTAATATGAATACTTTTCATGGTTTATGGGGAGTAAAAACTCCAGAGGAAGCAAAGAAAAAGATAGCAGAACAAACAGAAGCGGCAAGAAATAAAGT
This sequence comes from Lachnospiraceae bacterium, assembly GCA_028694115.1. The sequence goes on along the minus strand of JAQUUB010000007.1, from coordinate 125,261 downwards.
AGAAGATGTAGAGAATCCAAAGAATCTAGAAGAACAGGCTCTTTTGCTGGCAGGACATGATATCTACGAAAAACTAATAAAGGGATATACAGAAAAACAATGGGGCAAACGTGCAACAGAATTACCTGCGTTTATCATTAAGCGGTTACCCTTCCGATTTACATTTGATAATAATTATTTTAATGATAAGTATCAAGGGATTCCTATTGGTGGTTACACAAAAATGATTGAAAAAATGCTTGCTGGTATTGAAGTACGACTAGGTATTGATTTTTTTGCAAAAAAGGAAGAATTAGAGAAAATAGCTGCTAAGGTTGTTTATACAGGACCTATTGATGCATATTATCAGTACTGCTTTGGGGAATTAGAATATCGCAGCCTACGCTTTGAAACAGAAGTTCTTGATCAGGATAATTATCAGGGCAATGCAGTCGTAAACTATACGGAGTATGAAGTTCCGTATACAAGAATTATTGAACACAAGCATTTTGAATTTGGTACTCAGCCAAAGACTGTGGTAACAAGAGAATACCCAGCGAATTGGAAATGTGGAGATGAACCATATTATCCGATCAATAATGAACGCAACAATGCGTTATATGAAAAATATTTATTTGAATCAAAAAAAGAAGAAAACGTTATTTTTGGTGGAAGATTAGGACAATATAGATATTATGATATGCATCAGGTTGTTGCAGAAAGCTTACAATGTTTTAAAAATCAAAATGGATAATAAAAAAGGAATTTGGTCATTATGATCAAATTCCTTTTTAACAATAATAATTAAACATCATCCCACTATAAACGCTTGCAATATAAGGTGTCACGAGAGATTTACCAGGATTCTTGTAGGCAACAACTGTTTTCTTTACGTAGTTCATAGGATCTAGGGAAATCTGATTTATTTTATTGATTACAGAGGAAGAGAAGCCTCCAATGATACTTAAATTTTCTTTTGCCTCATCTTCAGTCAAGGATTGAGATAATAAAGTTCTATCCATTGAAAAATTCCCATCTTGATCAAAAGAAAGACCAATCGAATCTAATTCATTTCGATAAGAGTTACATAAGTGTGTCATTTCTGAAAGAAGTCGGTCAGAATTAAGTGATGAATCGTTAAAATTGCTGACATTTTGAATAAATTCATTATACCCATCTACTAATTCTTGAATATTGTCTGCCATAGATTCTGTATCTGGTTTTAATCCTATCGTAATAGGGGACTGATCACCAGTAATATTATTTAATGTGATTTCAAATTTTTTATCCACTGTAAAAGAGTTAGAGGCTGAATTATGAGTTGTACCATTAAGAGTAAAAGTAGCATTTGTTGCTGGACTTGTAACTTCGTTTAGTCCCATATATTCAACAACACCAGTCTTCTTACTTGTTTTATTTTCAGACACCGTAAAGGATAGGGACTTACTATCTGAAATACCCGTTGAAACACTCTCTAATCGAAGAGATGAATTACCAGCATCGTCTTCTACAACAGAACTTGTGACTCCAATATTTGAGCGGTTGATTAAATTTGATAGCTTTGTCTGGATGAATTTGTTCTGATCTGACTCATTAATACCAAATTGAAATTCAAAATCATTATCCTTTACCTGAATATCAAAAGAATAAGTATCAGGGGGGAGTGAAATTGTTTCAGGGGCAAGAAATTTGCCCAAGTTTATTTGCGAAGAAGCAAGATTTGTAACCTCTATCTCAAAGGAGGTTACAAATCTTCTATATTAGATTCTGCAATATATTTTACGTTAATCGAATCAGGATTTGTTGAATAGGCAACTTTTTTATCAAGAAAACTAGTTGCGTCTTGGGAAGAAAGCGAGGAAATCGTATTTTTTAACTGCCTTGCATTTTCTTTTAATCCTACAGCAAATTCTTGAGTTTCCTTTTTGGATTTATATAAGTAAAGGGGAGCTTCTTTATTTTGCTTTAAAATAGAATTATAGATATTTTTTAATTCACTCTTCTTGTGAGCATCATACTTTGTATCAGTCTTTAGCGCATAAGTTGTTAAGAAAGTGTTGTAAACGGTATTTAAAGCCATTTGATTATTTACTAGTGCCATAAAAGATCCCCCTTTCATCTCTTTTTAAATCTAATTATACACGTTAAGAATAACACATATGGGAATAAATAACAAGAATATTCTTGAGCTTACACAGCTTTTGAAACGCTCTAAATACAACAAAAAATAAGAATAATAAGAAATATAGATAAAAAAAGAAAATTATGATAAAATTTACACGTAAAGAATACTAAATTATGCCGATGGGAGTAGAAATGAAAAAGGTAAGTGTGATAGTTCCTTGCTATAATTGTGAAAGCTATATTGATTACTGTATCCAACCCCTGGTTCATCAGACAATGGGATTGGAAAATTTGGAAGTAATTTTAATAAATGACGCTTCCACAGATAAGTCAATTTTGAAACTGGCTGAGTATGAACAGTTGTATCCTGATAATATTATTTTGATTCCTTTAGTTGAGAATATGATGCAAGGCGGCGCTAGAAATATAGGACTCCAGTATGCAACTGGAGAATATATTGTATTCTTAGATTCCGATGATTATTTTATGGAATGTGCGCTAGAACGACTGTATCAGGCTGCAATTGAGCAAGATGCAGATATCGTGGAGTTTACTGGACATAATGTAACGGAAGAAGAAAGAGGAAAAGAAAATAAGAAATTCGAAGCGGATAAACCAAAAGAATTGGAAATATTGGATTCAATAGAAAAGAGAAAAGAATTTATAATTAGTGGTAAAAGTCCTTTGGGATGTTGCTTCAAATTTTATAAGGGTGACTTTATTCGAAAATATCAATTTCGATTTGCGGAGCACGTTGCTTTTGAAGAACCCCCTTTTATATATCCTATGCGCTTTTTTGAGAAAAAGCATTATTTTTTAAATGAACATTTATACTATGCATATGAAAACCCAAGGAGTACCATGCGATATATCTGTAGAAAAGCAGAACGAAAATGGGATAATCTAAATGCTAGCCTGGAAGCGTTGAATCAGATTCAGAGGTTTCAAGAGGCAGATAACTACAAAGAAGAAATAGAATTCTTCTTTTTAGATAATTATTTTGTATTAAGTATGTTTGTGTTAGTATCAAGAGGCTTTTTTGTTGACCTAGTTACACTTAGAAGAATGCAGAAAACGGTAAAGGAATATTTCCCTGAATATCAAAAGAATCCCTACCTGCAGCGTCCGGAATTCATTTTAGACAAACAGATATTGAAATGTGTAGAACTTTCTATTGATGAAGACACAATAGAGGAGTTTAACAGACAGGTGATATCAATATTTGAAATATTACAATAGAAAGTTTAGAAGGGTTTAAAATGGAGAATAGCAATAAGAAGGTGAGTATAATTATTCCTTGCTATAATGTGGAAGCCTATATTGAAAGATGCATCAAATCATTAATTGGTCAAACGATAGGGGTACAAAATCTGGAACTGATTTTTGTGAATGATGCATCTACCGATGGGACATTCCAAATTTTGGAGAAGTATGAAAGTCGATATCCAGATTCTATCATTCTCATAAATAATGAAATAAATAGAAAGCAAGGATATGCAAGAAATATTGGTATGAAATATGCTACCGGGGAATGCATTGGATTTGTGGATGGAGATGACTGGGTAGACGAAACCATGTTTCTGAAAATGTATCATGCAATTATGGAGTACGATTGTGATGTAGCGGAGTGTGAACATCTTCGAACGAGTTCTGAGAGAAAGGTGCAAAAGGAACTAGGTGATGATTTTGTTTATACAGTGAGTGACCGGGAGACGAGAGAAGCACTGCTGGTAGATATGATGAACTGCGCGTATATTTGCAAGAAAGTATATCGGAGAGAATTTCTTGTATCGGTAAAGGTTGAATTTCCAGATGATTTAATCTATGAGGATGAATTTTTTGCTTCTATTATTTTCTTGTATGTAAAAAGATATTATTATATGCCAGAGATTCTTTATTACTACTATATTAATCCATCTAGTACAACGCTTAGTGGAACATCTGTTATGAAAGAATTTGATACATTGAAAATAGAAATGAGTATTCTAGATGAAATGATGAAGCGGAATTTCTATAATGAATATAGAGATTATTGCGAATACCGTTTTATTGCTAAATATTACATTCAGTGCCTGATAAGAGTATTTCGTAAAATGAAAGAACCAACATCTGAAATAGTTGAAATTATTTCGGTTATGCAATTGACAGTAAAAAACATTTTTCCTGATTACAATAAAAACACCTATCTTAGTAACAGTGGACAGGGAGGCTGGAAAGGGTTTTTGAAGTCAGTTGAAAAGAAGATTACGCTTGATAATATTATTGAGTTTCAAAAACAAGCATTGCACATATTTGAGGTAACCGGATGAAAATATTATTAATGAAGTGGGGGACTTTTAATGAAGAGATGCTTCACAAAAATTTAGTTACAATGGGACATCAGGTTGATGTGCTTGAGGGGCGCCCAAAGGAATACGATGAGGATCCGGTATTCACCTATGAGATGATGCGTAAAATGGCGGAATCAACATTCGAAGCTGTATTTTCCTATGATTTTTTCCCTGTCGTGTCGGATATCTGTCAATTAAGAAAATGTTTGTATCTAGCGTGGGTTTTTGATTGCCCTCATTCAACGCTTTTCTCAAAAAGTGTTTTTAATGAAGGGAACCGCATCTTTTCCTTTGACCGGGCCATGTATCAGGAGCTTGTGCAGTATGGAGTGAAAAATATCTTCCATTTGGAATTGGCTGTAGACACAGAGATGTTTAGGAATCAGATCCATCAAGCAGGAGAGGCAAAAAACCTCCAGTACCAGTCGGAGTTATCTTTTGTAGGTGGTATGTATACGGGGGAGTACAATTTTTATGATCAGATAAAATTCCTGCCTGAATATATGAAGGGATATTTGGAAGGGATTATTGCATCTCAAGAAAAAATTTATGGATATAATTTTGTAAGTGAACTTTTATCGGAAAAAATAATGGTTGAGTTGAAGCAGTATGTAAAGTTTGATTTTGGAGAAAAGTATTTTATTCCAGATCAAAATGTAATAGCAAATATGTTAAATAAGAAAGTGACAGTGCTAGAGAGAAGAGAGGCTTTAAAACTACTCTCCAAGGAATATAACGTCGATTTGTATTCGGGGGCAGCAGTGGAGAGCTTGCCATTGGTGAACTATAAAGGATGCGTTGACTATATGACAGAGATGCCACTTGTATTTCACAATAGCAAAATGAACTTAAATATCACACTCCGATCCATTACGAGTGGTATCCCATTAAGAGCACTGGATATTATGGCGTGCGGTGGTTTCTTGTTAAGTAATTATCAGCCAGAATTGGCAGAAAACTTTGTCGATGGCGAAGAACTCGTATTATATACAGGCATGGATGACCTTTTGCGGAAAGTAGATTATTATATGAATCATAAGGAAGAACGAGAAAAAATAGCGAAAGCAGGATATGAAAAAATAAAAAATGAATTCTCTTATCAGAAGAAGCTGAATCAGTTATTTTCAATGTTATAAATCATAGATATTTTTGTTGACGTTTATACCAAAAATATGTTATAGTAGTGAAACGAGATGGGAAATAGGTCTTTTTTTTATGCACTAATTTTGGTGACAAAGGAGAAAACTGAAAGCTCAGTCGATTAAAAAAATCGAGTATTAATAGATAAAAAGATAGCGCACGGAGGTGGATATTATGCGTACTAGAATAACTTTAGCATGTACAGAATGCAAAAATCGTAATTACGATACTACAAAGGATAAGAAAGCACATCCAGACAGAATGGAAACAAAAAAATATTGTAAATTCTGCAAAACACATACACTGCACAAAGAAACAAAATAGGAGTGAATATTATGGGTGAATCAGTTAATACGAAAACAGACAAAGCGCCTAAGAAAAGCTTCTTTAAAGGTGTAAAGGCAGAATTCAAAAAGATAATCTGGCCGGATAAAAAGACTCTTGGAAAACAGGCAATTGCTGTTGTGTCTATATCTGTAGTATTAGGGCTTATAATTACTCTTATTGATTTTATTCTTCAGTATGGGATTAATTTCTTAGTAAAATAAAGGATAGGTGGCGTTATGGCAGAGGCTAATTGGTACGTTGTGCATACCTATTCTGGATATGAGAATAAGGTAAAAGCAAATATTGATAAGACCATAGAAAACAGACACTTAGAGGAAGAAATTTTAGAGGTTAGAGTCCCTATGCAAGATGTGGTAGAGATGAAAAACGGTGCACGAAAATCTGTGCAGAAAAAGATGTTTCCTGGTTATGTTCTAATTAATATGGTAATGAACGATGATACTTGGTATGTAGTTCGAAATACAAGAGGCGTGACGGGTTTTGTTGGTCCGGGAAGTAAACCTGTTCCACTTACCGAAGATGAAATGAAACCTCTTGGAATCAGAGTTGAGAATGTAGTAGTTAGTTTCAAAGAAGGCGACGTAGTTGCTGTAGTTGCTGGTGTTTGGAAGGATACTGTTGGAGTAATTCAGAGAATGGATTATGGTAAACAGACTGCTACAATTAATGTTGAACTATTCGGTAGAGAAACACCGGTAGAGATCGGCTTTGCTGAAGTCAGCAAAATGCAATAACTTAACATGGCGATAAAAGCTTAGCTTTTAGAGTATAAAAATCATCAGATGAGAGATTATCAGATGATGTGGAACGTAGTTCCATAACGTATTAACCTGTGGGAGGGATGAGTCATATAACTCCTGCCCGCCACAACCACAACTCGCTCATGATGGAATGTCATCAAGCGAATAAATAGGAGGTGCCGAAATGGCAAAAAAAGTACAAGGATATATTAAGTTACAGATTCCTGCTGGAAAAGCAACACCTGCACCACCAGTTGGACCTGCTCTAGGTCAACATGGTGTAAATATCGTTGAATTTACAAAACAATTCAATGCAAGAACAGCAGACAAAGGAGATCTCATTATTCCTGTAGTAATCACAGTTTATGCAGACAGAAGTTTCAGTTTTGTAACAAAAACTCCACCTGCAGCAGTACTCATTAAAAAGGCTTGTAATTTGAAGTCTGGTTCTGCAGTACCTAACAAAACAAAAGTTGCTAAGCTATCAAAAGCTAAGCTTCAGGAAATTGCTGAAACAAAGATGCCTGATTTAAATGCAGCATCATTAGAAACAGCAATGAGCATGATTGCCGGTACAGCAAGAAGTATGGGTGTTGAAGTAGAAGAATAATTCGATAATTATAAAAGGAGGAAACAAGAATGAAACATGGTAAGAAATATGCAGAAGCTGCGAAACAAGTAGATCGCGCTACTCAATATGATCCCGCAGAAGCAATTGCAATTGCTAAAAAAATGGCTACTGCAAAATTTGATGAAACCATCGAACTTCACATCAGAACAGGTTGTGATGGACGTCATGCAGAACAGCAAATCCGTGGTGCTGTAGTATTACCTAACGGAACAGGAAAAACAGTTAAAGTTTTAGTATTTGCTAAGGGAGATAAAGTCGCAGAAGCAGAGGCAGCAGGAGCTGATCATGTTGGTGGTGATGAATTAGTCCCTAAGATTCAAAACGAAGGTTGGTTGGATTTTGATGTAGTTGTAGCTACACCTGATATGATGGGTGTTGTTGGACGTCTTGGTAAAGTTTTAGGACCTAAAGGTTTAATGCCTAACCCTAAAGCTGGTACTGTAACAATGGATGTTACCAAAGCTATTAATGATATCAAAGCTGGTAAGATAGAATACAGATTGGATAAAACAAATATTATCCATGTTCCTGTAGGAAAAGCTTCTTTCTCAGAAGAAAAATTAATGGAGAACTTTACAACCGTTATGGAAGCTCTTGTCAAAGCAAAACCATCAGCATTAAAAGGTCAGTACATGAAGAGCATTTCTGTTGCTCCTACAATGGGACCTGGTGTTAAAATCAGTACAGCAAAATATTAATTATAATATAGAGAAAGGCACAGTCGAATCGGCTGTGCCTTTTCACTGCACCCAGCGTGGGTACAGTGAATGAATTAAAGAATAAGGAAAATCACATGGGGCTATCTGGAGAAACAGTCAATACCGCATTCGCCGAGTTTGCAGCAGGCTTTGTAAGTGCCCGTGGTGATACCGCGTTCACACCATTGCCAGCGCCCTTTGTTACATAACCACTTGGATCAATGCTGATATCACTTGAAAGTCCCGCCATTACTCCGAGAATACGTTCGTATTCGCCGTTCGTATTAGGAAGCATTTGGTCTGTTTTACAAACGTGTTGCAGGCAAGGAATGAACTGATAGGATTTCATGCCACTCTTCTGAACTTTCACTTTAATGAAGCCAGTATCGAGATTTTTGGAATTAAACCAAAAATTACCCAGACTATAAATCACAGGAGTGTCATTTACAAATTCAATGCCCTGAAGACAATGCGAATGGTCGCCAACAATTAAATCAGCGCCAGCCTCTTCAAACTGGGATGCGAGGGCCTTTTGACTGGCATCTGCCTCGTATACATTTTCAGATCCCCAGTGAACGTAAACAACAACAAAATCACTGTTTTCTTTTGCTTCTTTAATCACGGTTAAGAATTTATCAGGTACTAGTGTTCGTAAAACACCAGGTGAATCAGAGGTTGCTTCCTTTGTATCTGGATTATCAAGGCGCTCAATCTGGGTAGCAGATACATAGGCAATTTTCATACCGCCAGATATAAAATACGTTGGTTTCATAGCTTCTTCCAGATTCTTTCCGGCTCCAACATAGGGAATGGAAACTCCATTTAAAGTCGAAAAAGTATCAAGCAAAGCATCGGGTCCATGATCATAAGCATGGTTGTTGGCTAAAGAAACAATATCAACTCCCATATCGGTGAGTATGGATACACGCTCTGGATTTGCCCGAAAGGTAAAGGTCTTGCCCATAGTGGGAGTTCCACGGTTGCTGTAGGGAAATTCGTTATTAAGCATAGTAATATCAGCGCCTTGCAGTTCGCTCATTAATTCTGACGAAAGAACACCCGATATTCCATTTTTCTGCGCCCGAAAGGTATTCATGTTACTGTAATTGTCATCAAAACAGATGTCACCACCGAATAAAAGCGTGACTTCGTCCGATACCGAGGATTTCTTGCAGATCACATGGGAATCGTTCTTCTCGGATTCTGAAAGCTCATAACCTTGAAAGGTAAGGGGGGCATCTGGGGATGAAATGGTAGAATCATCTGGTGAGTTGGTATTATTATCGATTATGATTGTGGGGATAGTTGGTGCTTTTGGATTGTCTTCAACCGCAGATTCAATGTGCGAACAACGGTATAATGAAATAGTAGAAAATATAAATATGCAAAATAAAACTTTATACTTCATAATATCCTTTCGTTATGGAACATTAAAATAATAGAAACTTAAGTATATATTATTATAGATAAAACATGGTGGAAAAGCAAGAACTCTACTTTTCAAATAATTATAAATGAATCAAAATATAAATTAATTAAAATGCTTGTATCTAAAATCCAATTTATGTATAATTTGTTTTGATGCAAGATAAGGTAAAAGGAGGCGGAGTATGAAAAAGATAATCATAACTATAATTCTGCTATTGATTTTGGTTGTGATTTATAGGGCTATATCTTTTCGGATTCATGGAAAAACAAGGCTTGTTACAGATGAATTCAATGATAAGGGGAATCAAGAAGAAATACAACAAGAGTATGTAGAGCATGAAGTGATTTGCTATGTGACTACATTGGAAGAAGCGAATGATGTAGCAAAATATTATGATGCAGAAGTGATGAACTTCAGTGAAGGAGTAGCAACACTAAAAATTAAAGAAACAGTTGAAGAATTTTTCAGAACAAAAGCAAATATTAGAAATGATATTCCTAAAGTATATAAAAATAGAATTAGAAAATTAGTAGAATAATTTGGAGGAAATAAAGTGAAAATAGGAAATTTAAAAAAGTTAGTTGCAGGTTTAATGGTTACGGTATTAGTAGTTTCAACACAACCATTAGACGTTGCAGCAGGAACGATTACTAACACAGATATACAGCTATTGGAGAATGAGGTAGTTGAAGAAGTAAGTACAAATGAAGTGAATCAGGATGAGAAACAGATAGAAATTTCTCAAAATGAAATTTCTAATAATGTAATTATTGATGACACAGAAAATGCAGAAGAAAAGAATAGTATTTCACTAGATGTTTTACAAAAGAATGAAGTATCTGATAATTCATTAAATGAAGTAGAGCTTGGTTCGGAAATAATAAAAGAAAAACAGGAATTAAGTGAAACACTTATAGATTTAGAAGATGCTGTTGCAGGAGTTGATTATGCAGAGCACGAAGCCATTTTTATGAGTGATAAAATAGATGAAGCACAGAAAATAGCGAAGGAATATGATGCTCAAATCGTATATGCAAACGAAGGCGTGTATACAATCAAATTTGATGAAGAGGTTAAGGAAATAATTGAATTAGCTTCTGATACAGAGAATTCTTATACTCCAGTCTATCCAAACTATATTTATAGCGTTATTCCTGTAAAAGGAGTTAATACTAAAAACATTGACGAAATTTCAGGCAACCATACAGGTGAAATATTCTTTGAGGAGGAAAAAACTCTTTCTAAAAAGTTAAATTTATCTATAGAAGAAACAAATAAATTATTACAAACAACAAATGATCCATTGCTATCCGATCAGTGGTATCATAAAATAATTAATTCTCAATTTGCATGGGAAAAAACCAGTGGAAGCAGTGATGTAACGGTAGCTGTAATTGATACTGGCATTGCAGCAAATCATTCAGATTTAAAAGCATCGATTAAGAGTACTGTCGATATGACAAACTCAAAATACGGCGTTGAAGACCAAGATGGACATGGAAGTAATGTTGCAGGTATTATTGCAAGCGTAGCTAATAATGAAGTAGGCGGAGTGGGAATTGCGAACAGTGTGAAACTTCATGCTGTAAAGGTAGAGGATGATAATGGTCTTATTTATGATAGTTATATTATAGCGGGAATTAGAAATTCAATTAGTAATGGTGCCAAAGTAATCAACATGAGTCTTGGCGGTTCCTATAAAAATATACTGGAAGAGAGAGCAATTCGAGATGCCGTAGAAGCGGGTGTTGTAGTTGTAAGTGCGGCAGGTAATGAAAACACGAATCAGAAATCTTATCCAGCAAGTTATGCAGATAGCATGTGTGTAGCTGCTGTTGGAAGTAACGGTGAAAAAGCATCGTTTTCAAACTATGGAAATCAAGTAGATATTGCTGCACCTGGTGGAAATGTAGTATATCAACAAGATGCAGCTGGATATATATATTATAATAAATACTATATCAATTCTACATATAAGGGAGAGGGATATGTTGGAATGGCGGGTACATCCCAGGCGTCTCCTATGGTGGCAGCAGGTGCGGCTTTGGTTTACTCTGTTAATTCGGATTTATTCAATAATTCTACAAGAGAAAGTTCTGAAGCAGTTAGAAAAATACTGAAGAATACCGCTACAAAAGCAGGAAATTCGCAATATTATGGTAGTGGAATTCTAAATGTAGCAGCGGCTGTCGGTGCACCTTATACCGTTGATGTGCCAACAGTTATTGTGAAAAATGAGAATGGAGAAATTGTTGAAGGAAATACAATTCCAGAAAAATCAACGATAACGATTGAAAATAAGTTGAAAGATGCAATTACATTCTATGCTATTGGTGGTGGAAATACGTATTCATCTTATTCTAAACCTTTTGAATTAAAGGGAACTGGAAAGAAAGAGTTACTATTGTTTTCTTATGCTTATGGGAAATATAGTAAGGATATTAAAAAAACATATACGATTACGCCTGCTAAGAAATCTGTAACAACAGCTGTTTCATTAAATATTGCTCCAATAACTAAAATGTTTTATGGTGATGAGTTACAATTAACACCTACTGCGGTATCGAATGAAACGATGACGAACTTTCTATACACTTCCTCGAATTCAAAAATAGTGCGTGTTTTGGAGGACGGAAAAATTCAGGCACGAATGAAAGGAACAGCTAAAGTAACGGTAATGGCTGATGATGGATCTAAGAAAAAAACAGTATGTACCATTACAGTAAAAACACCAGTTAGAAGTTTGGATATTACTAGTTCAACAGGTGTTTCGAGGATAGCAGTAGGAAAGAAACTTAAATTAATCCCTATTTTTAATGAGGGTAAAAAAGCAGAAACGCCAGATGATAAAACGGTAACATGGTCAATCAAATCAGGTACTGAGTATGCGAGTATCAATAATAAGGGTGAATTATCTGCAATTAAGGAAGGAACAGTATCAGTCGAGCTTAAATCAAAGGCAACACGTACAGGAGAAGAAAAAAGTGATACTTATTCCGTGACGGTTTATCCCATAACCCAAGAAGTAACCATAAGGGGATTTTTAAATAGCATATATAAAAATTCAAGCAGTGAAACAATTAGTATTTATGAGGGTGGAGATAGAAATTATACTGATATTGAACCACTTATTATGTCAAATCCTTCGAATACTGCTAGGGTTTATTCTTATTCTAGTTCCAATAAAAAGGTTGCGTTGATATCAAATGAAGGTTTTATAGTACCATTAGCGGTAGGAACGACAAAAATCACTGTAAAATCTTTAGATGGTTCTAATAAAAAGGCCACATTAACTTTGAAAGTTATTCAACCAGCTCAAAGTATTGCTGTTACATCGAATACGGGTATTGAAGCTGTAGGATCGGGTGGAAATATATCTTTAACAGCTTCAGTCTTACCGGCGGAAGCATCAAAGAAAGTTCAATGGTGTTTTGTGGATGCTAACGGTTTAATGCAAACAAAATTGGGTGGAAATGTAATATCTGCAAAAGGTGTACTTACCGCAGAAAAAGGAGTAAATACAAAAAAAGTAGTTACCGTTACTGCTCTTGTAAATCCTGTAAAAACATACAATTTTCTTGAAAACCGTATCGATGTGTCCTGTGATGTGTCTACGAAATGTACGATTACAATTTATCCTGCTACCACATCAATTAATCTTTCGGATAAGATAATTAATCTTAATGTAGGAGGAAGCAAAAAGCTATCTGTTACAACAAATCCAATTACGGCTTTGGGAGAATATCGCTATTTAACATCGAATAGTCGTATTGCATCAGTCGATTCTGACGGTAATATTTGTGCCAAAAGTAAAGGCAATGCTACAATAACCGTAAAAGCACTTGATGGTAGTGGAAAGAACGTAAAGTGCAATGTAACCGTAAAATAATTTCTTGACATATTCATTATGATTATGTTATTCTAGTTAAGGTTCTGCAAAGGACTGGCCGAAGACAGTAGGTGCCGCAAGGCATAAGGAGAAAACGCCTACCGAGGGAATGTAAGAGATTATCAAGATAAACTTTTATAGCCTTTCTGTCTTATGGCAGAAAGGCTATTTGTTGCTTAGAATGCTTTTCGTTTCGGCCTAAATAATATAGGAGGTAGAAAAATGGCAAAAGTAGAATTGAAAAAACCTGTTGTTGAGGAAATTTCAGCCAACATTCAAGGCGCGCAGTCAGCAGTACTTGTTGATTACCGTGGACTTACTGTTGAGCAGGATACTCAGCTCAGAAAAGAGTTAAGAGAAGCTGACATTACTTACAAAGTTTACAAAAATACAATGATGAACTTTGCATTTAAAGGAACAGACTTCGAAGCATTAGCTCCTCATTTAGAAGGACCTAGCGCAATCGCTATTTCCACCAAAGACGCAACTGCACCTGCAAGAATTATTGCAAAATTTGCAAAAATTGCACCTAAGTTGGAAATCAAAGGCGGAATTGTAGAAGGAAATTATTTCGATGCAGCTGGAATTGGCGAAATCGCTAAAGTTCCTAGCAGAGAAGAATTATTATCCAAGTTACTTGGAAGTATCCAATCACCTATTACAAACTTTGCTCGTGTTATGAATCAGTTAGCTGAAAAAGGCGGAGCAGGCGCATGTGAAGCAGCTCCTGCAGAAGAAGTAGCTCCAGCAGAAGAAGTAGTTGAAACACCAGCAGAATAATAACAATTAGATCAGTTCAGGGGGATGTCCTCCTAAAGAAAGGAGTCATTATAATGGCAAAATTAACATCAGCAGAAATTATTGATGCTATCAAAGAGTTAACAGTATTAGAATTAAATGATTTAGTAAAAGCATGTGAAGAAGAATTCGGTGTATCCGCAGCAGCAGGTGTTGTTGTAGCAGCAGCAGGCGAAGCAGCAGTAGAGGAAGAAAAAACTGAGTTTGACGTAGAATTAACAGAAGTTGGACCAAACAAAGTTAAGGTTATCAAAGTTGTTCGTGAAGCAACTGGATTAGGCTTAAAAGAAGCAAAAGACTTAGTTGATGGAGCACCTAAAGTGCTTAAAGAAGCAGCTTCTAAAACAGAAGCAGATGATATCAAAGGAAAACTTGAAGCAGAAGGCGCTAAAGTTACTCTTAAATAATTTATATCAGATTAACAACCGTGGCCAGAATTATTCTGGCTACGGTAATTTTATTTAAAAAAGAAAAATATTTCTTGACTCAGGGAAAAGCTTGTGATATCATGTAGGGTGCACTATTGTGGTAACGTAGGCTTATTTTTGTAGGCACAATTATGCATGTGCATTACTATCATAAAGAACGGGGTGAAACGTCAATGGAAAAGAACAGAATGCGTCCGGTAATCAGCGGTAAGAGTATGCGTATGAGCTATTCAAGACAAAAAGAGGTTTTGAAAATGCCTAATTTAATTGAGGTTCAGAAGGATTCTTATCAGTGGTTTTTGGATGAAGGTCTGAAAGAGGTATTCGCAGATATCTCTCCAATCGCCGATTACAGTGGTCATTTGAGCATGGATTTCGTCGATTTTACATTATGCGAAGACGATGTAAAGTATTCTATTGAAGAGTGTAAAGAAAGAGATGCAACCTATGCAGCTCCTCTTAAGGTAAGAGTTAGACTCTACAATAAGGAAACAGAAGAGATAAATGAGCATGAAATATTTATGGGAGATCTTCCTCTGATGACAGCTACCGGAACGTTTGTTATTAACGGCGCGGAAAGAGTAATCGTTAGTCAGTTAGTACGTTCTCCAGGTATCTATTACGGAATCGGACATGATAAGATCGGTAAAGAATTATATTCAAGTACCGTAATACCTAATAGAGGTGCATGGTTGGAATATGAAACAGATTCCAATGATGTTTTTTATGTGCGTGTGGATAGAACCAGGAAAGTACCTATTACTGTCTTGATCAGAGCTCTTGGAATTGGTTCGAATCAGGAAATCCTAGATTTGTTTGGTGATGAACCAAAGATTTTAGCATCTTTTACAAAAGACACATCTGAGAATTATCAAGAGGGTCTTCTTGAATTATACAAAAAGATTCGTCCGGGCGAGCCCCTTACAGTAGAAAGTGCCGAAAGTTTGATTACTGGTATGTTCTTCGACCCAAGAAGATATGACCTTGCAAAAGTCGGCAGATATAAATTTAATAAGAAACTTGCATTAAAAAACCGAATCAGACACCATGTATTAGCGGAAGCAGTTGTAGATCCATCAACTGGTGAAATTATGGCTGAAGCTGGGACAACCGTTAGTGCAGAATTAGCTGATAAAATCCAAAATGCAGCTGTACCTTTTGTATATATTCAGACAGAAGAAAGAAATGTAAAGATTCTATCTAATATGATGGTTGATATTACAAATTTTGTTGATTGTAATCCTAAAGAATTAGGTGTTACAGAATTAGTATATTATCCTACACTTGAAAAAATACTGGAAGAATATGGCGAGAATGCAGAAGCATTAGGAGAAGCAATTCAAAAGAATATCTCTGAATTAATTCCGAAACATATTACCAAGGAAGATATTTTAGCTTCCATTAATTACAATATGCATCTGGAATATAATATTGGAAAAGATGATGATATTGACCATTTAGGAAATCGTAGAATCCGTGCGGTTGGTGAACTTCTTCAAAATCAATATAGAATTGGTTTATCAAGACTTGAAAGAGTTGTAAGAGAAAGAATGACAACTCAGGATATGGAGAGCATTTCACCTCAGTCCTTGATTAATATTAAACCTGTGACTGCAGCGGTAAAAGAATTCTTTGGTTCTTCACAGCTTTCACAGTTTATGGATCAGAATAATCCATTAGGTGAGTTAACACATAAGCGTCGTTTATCTGCATTGGGTCCTGGTGGTTTGTCAAGAGATAGAGCCGGATTCGAAGTTCGAGACGTTCATTACTCCCATTATGGAAGAATGTGTCCTATTGAAACTCCTGAAGGTCCTAACATTGGACTGATTAACTCCCTTGCAACGTATGCAAGAATTAATGAATATGGATTTATTGAAGCTCCTTACCGTGTGATTGATCATTCAGATAAAGAAAATCCTATTGTAACAGAAGATGTTGTATATATGACAGCAGATGAAGAAGACAACTATCATGTAGCACAGGCAAATGAGCAACTTGATGAAAAAGGTCATTTCGTAAGAAACAGTGTTTCTGGTCGTTACAGAGAAGAAACACAGGAATACGAAAAAACTACATTTGATTATATGGATGTATCTCCTAAGATGGTATTTTCAGTAGCAACTGCATTGATTCCTTTCCTTGAAAATGATGATGCGAACCGTGCACTTATGGGATCCAACATGCAACGTCAGGCCGTTCCACTCCTTATAACAGAGGCACCGGTAGTTGGTACAGGTATGGAACCTAAAGCAGCTGTCGATTCAGGTGTTTGTATCGTAGCAAAAAAAGCAGGTACAATTACACGTTCTGAATCAAATAGAATTGGAATTGATTATGACGATGGTACAAAAGAAGTTTATAAATTAACAAAATTCTCTAGAAGTAATCAGAGCAACTGTTACAATCAGAAACCAATTGTAGTAAAAGGAGAACGTGTAGAGGCAGGTCAGGTAATTGCGGATGGTCCTTCTACAGCAAATGGAGAAATCGCTCTTGGAAAAAATCCTTTGATTGGGTTCATGACTTGGGAAGGTTATAATTATGAGGATGCAGTTCTTCTTAGCGAAAGACTTGTACAAGAAGATGTTTATACATCTGTTCATATTGAAGAATACGAAGCAGAAGCCCGCGATACAAAATTAGGACCAGAAGAAATCACAAGAGATGTTCCAGGTGTTGGTGATGATGCGTTAAAAGATCTTGATGATAGAGGTATTATCCGTATTGGTGCTGAGGTTCGTGCAGGTGATATTTTAGTTGGCAAGGTAACTCCTAAGGGGGAAACAGAGCTTACGGCAGAAGAAAGATTACTTCGTGCAATTTTTGGTGAAAAGGCAAGAGAAGTACGTGATACTTCCTTAAAAGTTCCTCATGGTGAATATGGTATTGTTGTAGATGCTAAAGTGTTTACAAGAGAAAATGGGGATGAATTGTCACCAGGTGTAAACCAGGCAGTTCGTATCTATATCGCTCAGAAGAGAAAAATCTCTGTGGGTGACAAGATGGCTGGCCGTCATGGAAACAAGGGTGTTGTTTCTCGTGTGCTTCCAGTAGAAGATATGCCATATCTTCCGAATGGTCGTCCACTTGATATCGTTTTAAATCCTTTGGGTGTGCCTTCTCGTATGAATATTGGACAGGTGCTTGAAATTCACTTGTCATTAGCTTCAAAAGCATTAGGCTTTAATATAGCAACTCCTGTATTTGATGGCGCAGATGAAGGTGATATCATGGATACACTGGATTTGGCAAATGATTATGTCAATATGGAATGGGATGAATTTGAAAAGAAACATAAAGAAGAATTACTCCCAGAGGTTGTGGAATATTTATCAAAGAACAGAGATCATAGAAAGCTTTGGAAAGGTGTTCCACTTTCAAGAGATGGTAAGGTAAGACTTCGTGATGGTAGAACAGGAGAATTTTTTGATTCACCAGTTACAATCGGTCACATGCATTATCTGAAACTCCACCATTTGGTAGATGATAAGATTCATGCACGTTCCACTGGACCATACTCCTTAGTTACTCAGCAGCCATTGGGTGGTAAAGCTCAATTTGGTGGACAGCGTTTTGGAGAGATGGAAGTTTGGGCATTAGAGGCATATGGTGCATCCTATACTCTTCAGGAAATTTTAACAGTTAAATCCGATGATGTTATTGGTCGTGTAAAAACTTACGAAGCAATCATTAAGGGTGACAATATTCCTGAACCTGGAATCCCTGAATCCTTCAAAGTTTTATTAAAAGAGTTACAATCCTTATGTCTTGACGTTCGAGTGATTGGTGAAGATCAAAAGGAAGTTGAAATTATGGAAACCATCGATTATGGTGAAACGGATTTACATTCGATCATCGAAGGCGACAATAAAAATTACAATAATTCTGATTCATTCCGTTCAAACGGATATTCAACACAGGAATTTGATGAGAATGAAGAGCTTGTGGATGTTGAAGAAGATGAATTCGATGATGAGGAAGATATGGACTTAGAATTAAGTGATATGGACATCGTTGAGGAGCCTGTGGAATAAAAACCACTAGATGGAGTTATAAATTTGGAAGGAGTGCCATAAATGTCTGAAATGTCAGAAACAACAAAACAGCAGGAGGCTTACCAGCCTATGACATTTGATGCAATTAAAATTGGATTAGCATCACCTGAGAAAATTAAAGAATGGTCTAGGGGAGAGGTTAAGAAACCTGAAACCATTAACTATAGAACATTAAAACCTGAAAAAGAAGGATTGTTCTGTGAGAAAATCTTTGGACCAAGCAAAGATTGGGAATGTCACTGTGGTAAATATAAAAAAATAAGATATAAGGGTGTTATTTGTGATCGTTGTGGTGTTGAGGTTACAAAAGCGAATGTTCGTAGAGAACGTATGGGTCATATTGAATTAGCAGCGCCGGTATCACACATTTGGTATTTTAAAGGTATCCCAAGCAGAATGGGTCTTATCCTGGACCTTTCACCAAGAACATTAGAAAAAGTATTGTATTTTGCTTCTTATATTGTTATTGACAGTGGAGATACTGATTTACAGTATAAACAAGTGCTTTCAGAGAAGGAATTCCAGGAAGCAAGAGAAATATGGGGAAGCAGATTCCGTGTTGGAATGGGTGCTGAAGCAATCAAAGAATTATTACAGGCAATTGACCTTGAAACAGAGGCTGTTGAGCTTAAAACAGACTTAAAGGATGCAACAGGCCAGAAACGTGCAAGAATTATTAAGAGACTTGAAGTAGTGGAAGCTTTTCGTGGATCAGGAAATAAACCAGAATGGATGATTATGGACGTTGTTCCTGTAATTCCACCTGATTTGCGTCCTATGGTACAGTTGGATGGTGGACGTTTTGCTACATCTGATTTAAATGATTTGTATAGAAGAATTATTAATAGAAACAATCGTCTTCAGAGATTACTTGATCTTGGAGCACCAGACATTATCGTTAGAAATGAAAAGAGAATGCTTCAGGAAGCAGTTGACGCTTTGATTGATAATGGTAGAAGAGGAAGACCTGTTACGGGACCTGGTAATAGAGCATTGAAATCTCTATCCGATATGTTGAAGGGTAAATCCGGACGTTTCCGTCAGAACTTACTTGGAAAGCGTGTTGATTATTCCGGACGTTCTGTTATCGTTGTTGGACCTGAATTAAAGATTTATCAGTGTGGGTTACCAAAGGAAATGGCAATTGAGTTATTCAAACCTTTTGTTATGAAAGAGCTTGTTGCGAATGGTACTTCCCATAATATTAAAAATGCTAAGAAAATGGTCGAAAGACTGCAACCAGAAGTATGGGATGTTTTAGAAGATGTAATTAAAGAGCATCCAGTTATGCTAAACCGTGCACCTACACTGCATAGACTTGGTATTCAGGCATTTGAACCAATCCTTGTTGAAGGGAAAGCAATTAAACTTCATCCATTGGTTTGTACCGCTTACAATGCCGATTTCGATGGTGACCAGATGGCTGTGCATCTTCCACTTTCTGTAGAAGCGCAGGCAGAATGCCGCTTTTTACTATTATCACCTAATAACTTGTTAAAGCCATCTGATGGTGCTCCTGTTGCTGTTCCTTCACAGGATATGGTGCTTGGTATTTACTATTTAACACAAGAAAGACCAGGCGCATTAGGAGAAGGCAAGTTCTTTAAAGGTGTAAATGAGGCAATTCTTGCTTATGAGAATGGTGCGGTTACGTTACATTCCAGAATTAAAGTCCGCATTACAAAAAATGTTGGTGGTGTGGATAAGACTGGAATTATCGAATCAACATTAGGACGTTTTATCTTTAATGAAATTCTTTCTCAGGATTTGGGATTCGTAGATAGAACAAAACCTGAAAATGAATTGGTTTTAGAAGTTGATTTCCATGTAGGAAAGAAGCAGTTAAAACAAATCCTTGAAAAAGTTATCAATACACATGGTGCTACAAGAACAGCAGAAGTCCTTGATGATATTAAAGCAATGGGTTATAAGTATTCTACAAGAGCAGCCATGACAGTTTCGATTTCTGATATGACGGTACCTGCAAAGAAACCTGAACTTATTAAACAGGCACAGGATACAGTTGATTTAATCACAAGAAACTTCAAACGTGGTCTGATAACAGAGGAAGAAAGATATAAAGAAGTAGTAAACACATGGAAAGAAACAGATGATGTATTAACAGAGGCTCTTCTTTCCGGACTTGATAAATATAACAATATATTCATGATGGCAGATTCTGGAGCCCGTGGTTCTGACAAACAGATTAAACAGCTTGCAGGTATGCGTGGATTGATGGCTGATACAACAGGTCGTACCATTGAGTTGCCTATTAAATCAAACTTCCGTGAAGGTCTTGATGTTTTGGAATACTTTATGTCTGCTCATGGTGCACGTAAAGGTCTTTCCGATACTGCATTGCGTACAGCCGATTCAGGATATTTAACAAGACGTCTTGTTGATGTATCACAAGATTTAATTATCCGTGAAGTTGATTGCTGTGAAGGCAAAGAGAGTCCAGGTATGTGGGTAACTGCATTTATGGATGGAAAAGAAGAAATTGAAGGATTACAGGATCGAATCACAGGAAGGTATACTTGTTACGATATTTTTGATAAAGATGGCAACCTTATTGTAAAAGCAAATCACATGATTACACCAAGACGTGCAGCTAAAATTATGTCAATCGGCGTAGACGAAAAGGGTGAACCAATCGAAAAGATTAAGATTAGAACGGTCCTTTCCTGCAGATCACACATTGGTGTCTGTGCAAAATGTTATGGTGCTAATATGGCAACAGGTGAGGCTGTACAGGTTGGTGAAGCGGTTGGTATTATTGCAGCTCAGTCTATTGGTGAACCTGGTACACAGCTTACCATGAGAACATTCCATACAGGCGGTGTAGCCGGTGATGATATCACACAGGGTCTCCCTCGTGTTGAGGAATTATTTGAAGCCAGAAAACCTAAGGGACTTGCAATTATTTCAGAATTTCCTGGTACGGCAGTCATTAAGGATACAAAGAAAAAACGTGAAGTCATTGTAACGAGTGATGAAACTGGTGAATCAAAGGCTTACTTGATTCCTTATGGATCTAGAATTAAAGTTACAGATGGTCAGATATTAGAAGCTGGTGATGAATTAACAGAAGGTTCTATTAATCCTCACGATTTATTGAAAATTAAAGGACTTAGAGCGGTTCAGGATTATATGATTCAGGAAGTTCAAAGAGTTTACCGTCTCCAGGGTGTTGAAATTAATGATAAGCATATTGAAGTAATTGTACGTCAGATGCTTAAGAAAATCAGAATTGAGGATAATGGTGATACGGAATTCCTTCCAGGAACACTCGTTGATATTTTGGATTATGATGACAATAATGAAGCATTAATAGCAGAAGGTAAAGAGCCAGCAGATGGAAAACAGGTTATGCTTGGTATCACCAAAGCTTCTCTTGCGACAAATTCATTCTTGTCAGCAGCATCTTTCCAGGAAACAACAAAGGTCCTTACGGAAGCAGCAATCAAAGGAAAAGTAGATCCATTAATTGGTTTAAAAGAAAATGTTATTATTGGTAAGTTAATACCAGCAGGAACAGGTATGAAGAGATACAGAAGTGTAAAACTTGACACGGATTTAGATTTATCAGGTTCTTTCAATTATGATGAAGATTTAGACCTATTCGAAGAAATGACAATTGGTGAAATCAGCGAATAAAGAATTTGAAGAAATGGGAAAGCTGTCGTATCAACTAATAAAAGTTGTGCGATAGCTTTTTTTAATCAAAAATTTGTAAAATGATCTATATTTTATAAATAACTGTAAATAATTACAACATATCTGCGTTTATAAGAATTATTTCGCGTAAAAACTTGACATATGCAGATTCACTGGTATATAATTTTCTAGCATGCGTGAAATTGCGTTTATTTATGATGCTATCACATGTATGTTGTAACTATTTAAAAATATAGTAGAAAGAGGTGAAACAGAATGCCAACATTTAACCAGTTAGTTAGAAAAGGAAGACAAACATCTGAAAAAAAATCTACAGCTCCTGCTTTGCAGAAGGGATTTAACTCTTTGAGAAAGAAGGCTACAGATACTCCTTCTCCACAGAAGAGAGGCGTTTGTACAGCTGTTAAAACAGCTACTCCTAAGAAGCCTAACTCAGCACTTAGAAAAATCGCTAGAGTTCGTCTTTCAAACGGAATCGAAGTAACAAGTTATATTCCGGGTGAAGGTCATAACTTACAGGAGCATAGTGTTGTTCTTATCCGTGGCGGTAGAGTAAAGGACTTACCAGGTACCAGATATCATGTTATCAGAGGTACATTGGATACAGCCGGTGTTGCGAATAGAAGACAGGCTCGTTCCAAGTATGGTGCTAAAAGACCTAAAGCTGCTAAATAATATTGCATAACAAGGAATAATAATGCGATATTTGTACCACAATAAACTAAGTTAAAAGTGTTGGATTCAGTTTTACTTGATATAAAATTTTTATCCGCGCGAACACATTTAACGATGCAATATGCATCATGAAATTTTGTGAGTACCGATGAATTAAAGACCTAAATAGCGATTGATATCCATAAGGAGAATCAAGCTATTTGACTATTTTAAGGAGGGAAGAACCGTGCCACGTAAAGGACATATTCAAAAAAGAGACGTATTAGCAGATCCTATTTACAACAATAAAGTGGTTACCAAACT
Organism: Lachnospiraceae bacterium; assembly: GCA_028694115.1. The sequence goes on along the minus strand of JAQUUB010000007.1, from coordinate 102,013 downwards.
TATCAACAACATTATGTTAGATGGTAAAAGAGGTGTAGCACAGAAAATTGTTTATGGAGCTTTTGAGAGAGTTGCAGCTAAGTCAGAAAAACCTGCTATTGAAGTATTCGAGGAGGCTATGAATAATATCATGCCAGTTCTTGAAGTTAAAGCAAGACGTATTGGTGGAGCAACTTATCAGGTACCAATCGAAGTAAGACCAGACAGACGTCAGGCGCTAGCACTTCGCTGGATTACTCTATACTCACGTAAAAGAGGAGAGAAAACTCAGGAAGAAAGATTAGCGAATGAACTTTTAGATGCTTCCAATAATACAGGAGCATCCGTTAAGAAAAAAGAAGACATGCATAAAATGGCAGAGGCTAATAAAGCATTTGCTCACTACAGATTCTAAAGGAGGAAATTACCTTGGCTGGAAGACAATATCCATTAGAGAGAACCAGAAACATTGGTATTATGGCTCATATCGATGCAGGTAAGACAACTCTTACAGAACGTATCTTATTCTATACCGGTGTAAATTATAAAATCGGTGATACACATGAAGGTACTGCAACCATGGACTGGATGGAGCAGGAACAAGAAAGAGGTATTACCATTACTTCAGCTGCTACAACATGCCATTGGACATTACAAAAAGAGAATGAAAAAGCTCCAGGCGCAGAAGAACATCGTATCAATATTATTGATACACCTGGACACGTTGACTTCACAGTAGAAGTGGAACGTTCTCTACGTGTTCTTGATGGCGCTGTTGGTGTTTTCTGTGCAAAGGGTGGTGTTGAGCCACAGTCAGAAAACGTATGGCGTCAGGCTGATACCTATAACGTACCTAGAATGGCATTCATTAATAAAATGGACATCTTAGGCGCTAATTTCTACGCTGCAGTTGATCAGATTAGAAAAAGACTAGGTAAAAATGCTATTTGTCTTCAGTTACCAATTGGTAAGGAAGATGATTTTACAGGAATTATTGATTTATTTGAAATGCAGGCATATATCTACAATGATGAAAAAGGCGAAGACATCTCTATCGTTGAAATTCCTGATGATATGAAAGATGAAGCAGAGCTTTATCACGCAGAATTAGTAGAAAAAGTTTGTGAATTAGATGATGAATTAATGATGATGTATTTAGAGGGTGAAGAACCTTCTGTTGAAGAAATGAAAAAAGCTCTTAGAAAAGCTACATGTGAATGTGCAGCAATTCCTGTATGCTGTGGTACAGCTTACAGAAATAAGGGTGTTCAGAAATTACTTGATGCAGTTCTTGAATTTATGCCTTCACCAGTTGACATCCCAGCAATTCAGGGAACAGACTTAGATGGCAATGAAATTGAGAGACATTCTTCTGATGAAGAACCTTTTGCAGCACTTGCATTCAAGATTATGGCCGATCCATTTGTTGGTAAGCTGGCATTCTTCCGTGTGTATTCCGGAACATTGAATTCTGGATCTTATGTATTAAATGCAACAAAAGGAAAGAAAGAACGTGTAGGACGTATCTTACAGATGCATGCAAATAAGAGAGAAGAACTTGATAAAGTTTATTCCGGAGATATTGCTGCAGCTGTTGGATTTAAAGTAACAGGTACTGGTGATACAATCTGTGATGAAAAGGCTCCAGTTATTCTTGAGTCTATGGAATTCCCAGAACCAGTTATCGAACTTGCTATTGAACCTAAGACAAAAGCAAGCCAGGGTAAACTTGGTGAATCATTAGCAAAACTTGCTGAAGAAGATCCTACTTTCCGTGCTCATACAGATACGGAAACAGGTCAGACAATTATTGCTGGTATGGGTGAACTTCATCTTGAAATCATTGTAGACAGACTTTTACGTGAATTTAAGGTTGAAGCGAATGTTGGTGCACCTCAGGTTGCATACAAAGAAGCGTTCACAAAATCAGTTGATATTGATAGTAAATATGCAAAACAGTCAGGTGGACGTGGACAGTACGGACATTGTAAGGTTAAATTTGAGCCTATGGATGCGAATGGTGATGAACTATTCAAATTCGAATCAAGTGTTGTTGGTGGTTCTATTCCTAAGGAATATATCCCTGCAGTTGGTGAAGGTATCGAAGAAGCTACGAAATCAGGTATCCTTGGAGGATTCCCTGTTGTTGGTGTTCATGCTACTGTTTATGATGGATCTTACCATGAAGTCGATTCATCTGAAATGGCATTCCACATTGCTGGATCCATGGCTTTTAAAGATGCTATGCAGAAAGCATCTCCTGTATTACTTGAGCCTATCATGAAAGTAGAAGTAACAATGCCTGAAGAATATATGGGTGATGTTATTGGTGATATTAACTCACGTCGTGGACGTATCGAAGGTATGGAAGATATCGGCGGTGGAAAACTTGTAAAAGGTTTTGTTCCTCTATCTGAAATGTTTGGATACTCTACAGACTTACGTTCTAGAACTCAGGGACGTGGAAACTACTCAATGTTCTTCGAGAAATATGAGCAAGTTCCTAAGTCAGTTCAGGAAAAGGTTTTGGCAAATCATTCAAAATAAGTAGGAAAAATGCACCAAATAACGTGCAAAAAATACTTGAAAAACTAATGCATTTGAAATATAATCATGAGTAGACGGGTAAATTGTGAATCATGAATTCACACAACAATAATAACCAGTGAGTATCGCACTCCTGGTGCGATACTCGTAAATAAATTAAGGCGTAAATAACGCATATTTAGAGGAGGACTTTAAAAATGGCTAAAGCTAAATTTGAAAGAAACAAGCCACATTGTAACATTGGAACTATCGGTCACGTTGATCATGGTAAAACAACTTTAACAGCTGCTATTACAAAAACTCTTGCAGAAAGAGTTGCTGGTAACGAAGCAGTAGATTTTGCTAATATCGATAAAGCTCCAGAAGAAAGAGAACGTGGTATTACTATTTCAACAGCTCACGTTGAATATGAAACAGAAAACAGACATTACGCACACGTTGACTGCCCAGGACATGCTGATTATGTAAAGAACATGATTACAGGTGCTGCTCAGATGGATGGTGCTATCCTTGTAGTTGCTGCTACTGACGGAGTTATGGCTCAGACTAAAGAGCATATCTTACTTTCTCGTCAGGTTGGTGTACCTTACATCGTAGTATTCATGAACAAATGTGATATGGTTGATGATTCAGAATTACTTGAATTAGTAGAAATGGAAATCAGAGACTTATTATCAGAATATGAATTCCCAGGAGATGATACTCCAGTTATCCAGGGATCAGCTTTAAAAGCTCTTGAAGATCCTACAGGAGAATGGGGAGACAAAATCATGGAATTAATGAGTGCTGTTGACAGCTGGATTCCAGATCCTCAGCGTGCTACAGATCAACCATTCTTAATGCCAGTCGAAGACGTATTTACGATTACAGGTCGTGGAACAGTTGCTACAGGTAGAGTAGAGCGTGGTATTCTTCATGTAAATGAAGAAGTTGAAATCGTTGGTATTAAAGAAGAATCAACAAAAACTACTGTAACAGGTATTGAAATGTTCCGTAAACTTCTTGACGAAGGTCGTGCTGGTGATAACATTGGTGCATTACTTCGTGGTGTTAAGAGAGAAGAAATCGAAAGAGGCCAGGTTCTTATTAAACCAGGTACAGTTAAATGTCATACAAACTTTACCGCTCAGGTTTACGTATTAACTAAAGATGAAGGTGGACGTCATACTCCTTTCTTCAACAACTACAGACCACAGTTCTACTTCAGAACAACTGATGTAACTGGTGTATGTAATTTACCAGCTGGTACAGAAATGTGTATGCCTGGTGATAACATTGAAATGACAATCGAATTGATCCACCCAATCGCTATGGAGCAGGGTCTTACATTCGCTATTCGTGAAGGTGGACGTACAGTTGGATCAGGTCGTGTTGCTACAATCATTAAATAAGTTGATTTTTTGAAATCATAAGATTAAATATAAAAACCGCAATTCCTTAAAAATAGGGATTGCGGTTTTTAATGTGCCAAGTATGGAAACAATCTTTTCGGATACTGTTATCACCTTGTTTACAGGGATTGTATAGGAAGCATTTTTATGATATTCTAATAAAAGCTGATTTACAATACATAATAAAAAAGAAGGAAAACAAGTGAAAGAATTACTAAAAAATAAGAAAAATGGATGCATAATGGGAGTTATTATGGTTTTATCCGTAATAATTATGATTTACTATGGAAATCATAAAGAATACCTTTATTATGATGAAGTTCTTTCGTATACAGCTGCAAATAATCCTACAGGCTTATCTTTTAAATTCCAGCCAAATACATGGTATCAAGGATATGATTTTGTAAAACCACTTACAGTACAAGCAGGACATAGATTTGATTATGCAATGGTATGGGCAAATCAGGCAAGTGATACACATCCACCATTTTATCATACATTGTTGCATACAATCTGTTCATTTTTCCCGGGTGTATTCTCTAAATGGTTTGCGTTATCTATTAATATAGTCGCGCTTTTGATTATAGAAATTATAGTGTATAAAATTGCAACACTTATATTTAAAAATAATAAGTGGTTGCCTTTTATTACTGTAATGGCATATATAGGTTCGATTGCCGTAATAACACAGATGATGTTTTTACGCATGTATATGGTACAACAAATTTTCACTTCATTAGCTTTGCTGCTCCATATTAAATTTTTTAATGAGAAAATAAAAAACAAATCTTTTTTTATTGCCTTGTTCATTACAACAATTTTGGGAGCACTAACGCAGTATTATTATCTGTTATTTGCTTTTTTTCTTGCAGTATATTTTTGCATTTACTTGCTTTTCACGAGCCATATTAAAGAAGTATTAGGATACGCCATAACGATGTTGGGTAGTATGACAACAGCATTTCTTATTTTTCCTGCCACAATAAAGCATTTATTTGGAGGAGAGGTAGGTTCAACTGCTGTTGATAATATATTTGGTTTAAATAGAGTAAAAGAACGTCTGCTAACGATTTATGTAGAAATTAATAAAGAAGTATTTGGTTCAAACTTCAAGTTGTTCCTATTTATCATAGTCTGCTTTGTAATCGTAAAAATCGTAAAGAAACAGTTTCGTATAAATAGTTCAGACGTTTTAATAGGGGGAATGTTTTTATTTATAGCTTTGAGTTACTATATTGTTGTATCTATGATAACACCCTATCTATGCGACCGATACTTTGCACCCATTTTTCTGGTGTTAATTTTTCTTTTGGTAGGGACATTGCATATGATTTTTAAAAATATATTTAGTTCAGAAACAGTTATGTATGTTATTTTAACGGCAATAGTTTTGAGCCCGATGTATCTACAATTAAAATCTAATATTACAGATACAAGTAAGCTGGAAATGTTACGACTCGCTGATGAAAATTCCGATACGGTATGTGTGGTAGACGCAAGTATTGATTTAGAGAATTTTATGGAATTAAGTAAATATAAAAATATTTATGTAGTAGATATGAGTAATGAAACAGAATTTGATAATAAAGTAAGAAACACGGATAAACTAGTTGTGTATCTTCCCCTTGATTGTACAATAGATGACTTAACTCAAAAAATATATAAAGCGAATAGTAACTTATCAAGCTATGATAGACTATATGTTGCTTACCGTGCGACTGTATATGAAATATATTAGAAAATGGGTGTTATTCGCTCTATGTTTCAGGATATTGACGTGAAACTTATGGAAAGAAAATTTATGGAGGAATTAAATGTGATTAGTGTTTTACTAAACTGGATTTATATACTATTGACGACGTTTATCCTTGGTACTTTTTGTGTAAACAGGTTTGCTTCTTTTATGAAATACCAGAAGAGAATCTGTCCGGTGACCAGAATCATAGCTGGTATAGCAGTTACGACCGCCTATGCTGGATATTTCAGTCTGTTTAGTGGTGTCGGTGTATTAGCAAATTTATTAATGCTGATAGTCTGCTTCGTGTTTTTATGGATAGACAGGGAGTATTACCGTCTGGCTTTCCAAAAACTGCTGTCAATGAAAATAAAAAAGATTGATATGATCTACACAATGATTTGCGTTTTGGGAATACTTGGAATTGCTTATTTTTGTTCCAATACTAATTTTATGGCTGATACTGGTCTATACCATGCACAGAATATACGCTGGATTGAGGAATATGGTGCTGTAAAAGGTATTGCAAATTTGTTAGACAGACTTGGATATAATAGTAGCTTCTTTTCCTTTATTGCCCTTTACAGTATGAAGGATATCTTTGGACAGTCGTTACATGCTGGGCAAGGATTTATAGCGGCTCTTATCTGTGTGTATGCAGTGATTGGTATTGTAAGGAATTTTAATATAAAGCATATTGCCAGCAATATTTGCCGTGTGGCACCTTTCGTGTATACACTAATCATCTTAAAGGAAATCATATCTCCGACCACCGATTATCCTACGGTATATCTCATCATGTGGATGGTTATAGAATCCTTTTATCAGTTTGAGGAACAGGAGTATGATGCGTTTATTTATATTTTGATTGCAATCGTGGCCGTATTTACAGTTTCTCTAAAATTATCTGCGGTAACCATGATGTTGATAGCTATATGGCCAGCATATTTGTTAATTAAAGATAAAAAATGGAAGCAGGTAGGAGTTTGTATTACAATAGGCTTGTTGATTTTCATACCATATCTCATTAGAAATTTTATTATTTCAGGCTGGTTTATTTATCCGTTTGCAGGACTGGATCTTTTCACAGTGGACTGGAAAATTCCAAAAAGTACCGTAATTGCAGATGCAACAGATATAAAAGTATATGCACGACACGTATTTGATAGAAATTTGATATCACAGAATATTTTCGAATGGTTTCCTACATGGTGGGAAGGTCAGTCAAAAACGGAAAAAATATATTCTTCTGCGGGGTTAGTGACAGCGATTCCATTGTTTTTTATGGTGATATGGGATTTGTTTATCATGATAAAGGATAAGAGCACGAAAAAGCTTCAGCTTCTGATTCTAAATGCAGTCATGTTGGCAGGTTTTACATTTTGGCTGTTTTCCTCACCCTTGATCCGATATGGATATGCATATATATTGACCATTCCTATCCTTGCTGCAGCAAATCTGTCGCGTGGCAATGGTGAGAAACATAAGAAATTGTTTTGTAGCATAGCAGGTAGTACCTGCGCGTTGGCTATACTACTTGTAGTAAGTTATTCGACATATGATGTCATGAAGGAGGATTATTATCTATTCAGGGCGGTAATACAGGACAGCTCTTACTTGCTGAAACAGAAAGATTACCCGACTTTGGACATGAATAGTGCAGATATGAATGGAATCACAATTTACTATCCGATAGATGCCGGTGGGCCGACAGGGTATGAATTTTTCCCGGCGACAAATTATGGCGAGAATATGATTTATTGGACAAATCGAGGGGATTCAATCAGGGATGGATTTAGAAATAATGAAGAGTGAGATAAGCTAGTGAATACATGCATATCTGAATAATTATGATAAGTATTTATTTCTTATCATAATTATTTAAATAATATAGTAATATATAGAAATCCATAAAAGGAATTTCTATGAAAAAAATAAAATATTACCCGATTATTTTACTAGAAGTAGCTATGATCCTCATCTTTATAGGAAGCTATTTATATAAGACACATCGTTCTGTGGAAACTTATTTTGGAAATCAAGAAGATTACATCAAGTGGGTAGATTTTAATGTTTCCTATGAAGCTTTACAAAGAGCATATGAGTGGGATAAGAAAACCTACCAGCAGGAAGTACATTTAGATTGGATAGAAATGCTGTCTTTTCTTGCAGTAAAATATGGTGGGAACTTTTCTAAGTATAGGGGAAAAGATTTAGATGAGTTAGCACAGAAATTAATAGATAAAGAAGGAACGATAGAATCCTTACTACCCTCCCCAAAATATTATTCATATTATTTAGAGGCCTATAGCGCTGTGCTTGGGGGCTTGGTTGGAGAGTATGAAATCGAATTAGATAATGAATGGCATCGTTGTTATGGATTAAAGGCATATTCTCCGATTGCAATGGGATATGATTACAGTGACTATGATGATTTTGGAAGTTCTAGATCATATGGCTTTAAAAGAGAACATCTAGGTCATGACCTAATGGGACAGACGGGTACACCAATTATTGCGATTGAATCAGGAACGGTAGAAGCAATTGGATGGAATCAGTATGGTGGATGGAGAATAGGGATTAGAAGTTTTGACAAAAAGAGGTATTATTATTATGCTCATATGCGTCAGAATTTTCCATATAACAAATCATTGAAAGAAGGAAGCGTAGTACAATCAGGAGATGTCATCGGGTATATAGGCCACACGGGCTATAGTACAAAGGAAAATGTAAATAATATTGACACCTCTCATCTACATTGGGGATTACAACTAATTTTTGATGAATCACAAAAGGAAAGTAATAATGAAATCTGGGTTGATTGTTATCAGATCACACGGTTTTTATCAAAGAACAGAAGTGAGACATGGAAGGACATAACGACGAAAGAATATCACAGAAAGCATGCCTTTAAAGATTTAGATAATAGTGAATTTCTTAAAAATGTAGAAGATAACAGTAAAAGTATTAGTGGAAACAGCTATGAAGAAAATATAAAAAGCATTAGTTTAAATAATGGTATCAGTTCAAATGGTCTATAATAGCAGAATTAGAAAATATGAGATTAGACTTAGAATATATTGGAGATAATAAAAAGTAGAACAGATATTGACAAAAAGTAAAGAATTATCTATGATAGAAGTTATTCAAAGAGGAAGACGATGGTCTTCCTCCATTCTTTGTAGAAAATAGGAGGAAATATTATGAAAAAGAAACTAGTTTCAATGATTTTAACAATTGCTATGGCATTTTCGCTTGTAGCTTGTGGCTCAGCAGAAAAAACATCTCAGGCTACAGAGACAGAAACAGAAGGAAAAGTATTAAAGGTGGCAATGGAATGTGGATATGCCCCATATAACTGGACTCAGCCGACAGACGCAAATGGAGCAGTTGCAATTAATGATAGTTCTGATTATGCCTATGGTTATGATGTTATGATTGCAAAAAAAATTGCAGAAGAAGCAGGTTATGAATTACAGATTGTGAAGCTTGACTGGGATTCTCTAGTACCAGCAGTTCAATCGGGTGCGATTGACTGTGTCATTGCAGGACAATCCATTACATCTGAGAGGTTGCAAATGGTTGACTTCTCATCACCATATTACTATGCGTCAATTGTAGGATTAGTAAAGGCAGATGGAAAATATGCGAAGGCAGCTGGTGTTGCGGATTTGGCTGGAGCTGCATGTACATCTCAATTAGGTACGATATGGTATGATGTGTGTCTTCCACAAATTGAAAATGCGGAAATACAGCCAGCTCAGGAATCTGCACCATCAATGCTAGTAGCACTAGAGAGTGGAAGAACAGATTTAGTTGTTACGGATATGCCAACGGCTATGGCGGCTTGTGTTGCATACCCAGATTTAAAACTTTTAGATTTTAATGCGTCAGAGGATAAGTTTAAAGTATCAGAAGAAGAAATCAATATAGGAATATCCGTGAAAAAGGGAAATACAGAATTATTGAATGCAATCAATGGTGTTTTAGAGAAAATGACAGTGGATGATTTTAATAGCATGATGGATGAGGCGATTTCAGCACAACCTTTATCAGAATAATTTCAAGTAAATTGCGAGGGTACATTTATGATATCAGATATGAACTTTGGGGAAAGAATTGTATATATATTACAAAATTATGGAATCTCTTATTTAAAAGGAGCAGGAACAACACTAGTAATTGCACTTGTGTCTACTGTAATTGGTTGCCTGATAGGATTTATGGTAGGAATTGTACAAACGATTCCAGTGGATAAAAACAGAGATTCCTTTTTAAAAATATTATTTTTAAAAATGGTTCAAATTATTTTTAAGGCTTATATAGAGATATTTAGAGGAACACCAATGATTGTACAAGCTGTATTTATTTATTTTGGCATGTCACAGTTATTTGCAATTCAATTAGGAATGTGGCAGGCAGCATTTCTTGTTGTATCCGTTAATACAGGGGCATATATGGCAGAATCAGTTCGCGGAGGAATTATTTCTGTAGATTCTGGGCAAATGGAAGGGGCAAAAGCGATTGGGATGAATCATTTTCAGGCAATGATGAATGTTATACTGCCGCAGGCATTCCGAAACATACTTCCACAGATAGGTAATAATTTAATTATTAATATAAAAGATACTTCTGTTTTATCGGTAATAAGCATTGTGGATTTGTTTTTTGTACATAAGAGCGTATCGGGGGCTCTTTATACATACTTTGAATCCGCTGCTATTGTTATGGTAATTTACCTGACGATGACCATTCTTGTCTCAAAACTCCTTAGATCATGGGAAAAAGTAATTGATGGAGATGATAATTACGAATTAGTAGATATGATGGATATTGGGAACCAGATGAGGAAGGGGGGAATCTAGTATGAATGATAGAGAAACAATTTTAGAAATATCTCATTTAGGTAAGAACTTTGGAAATCACATCGTGCTAAAGGATATCGATTTCAAAGTACAAACGGGAGATGTTATATCGATAATAGGAGCATCGGGTTCTGGAAAATCAACAATGCTGCGGTGTATTAATTTGCTGGAGAGACCAACCACAGGAAATATTTTTTTCCATAAGAAGGATATCACAGATGCGAAAGTAAACATTCCTAAATATAGAGAACAAGTAGGAATGGTATTTCAAAATTTTAATTTGTTTAATCATATGACGGTTCTGGAAAACTGTGTGGTTGGGCAAATGAAGGTTGCAGGCAAAAAAAGAGAAGAAGCAAAAGAGAATGCTCTGAAAAATCTACAAAAGGTGGGCATGGAAAGCTATATTATGGCAAAACCAAGACAATTATCAGGAGGACAAAAGCAGAGAGTTGCAATCGCAAGAGCACTGGCAATGGAACCTGAAATACTGCTTTTTGATGAACCGACATCTGCACTCGATCCTCAGATGGTTGGAGAAGTACTAGATGTAATGAGCAAATTAGCAAAAGAAGGATTAACGATGTTAGTGGTAACACATGAAATGGCATTTGCAAAGGAAGTATCAAGCCACGTAGTATTCATGGCAGAGGGGGTAATTGAAGAAGAAGGAACTCCGAAAGAAATATTTGAATATCCCAAGAAAGAAAAAACAAAGGAATTCTTAGCAAGATTTCGCCAAAATGCATAATATAACGCCAGATCAATCCGATCTGGCGTTATATTATGCTATTTCCCGGTATATCGTCCACTAGAACCACAGGGGAGTATGAGACCTGAATCTTTTACGGGTAATCCAATTTCATCAGCCTCTACAGTTCCACCGAAATTGCGTACGATTGCGGTATTCATCATATAGGTAAGAACAGCGGGTTGTAAACCAGTTGTATAAGAACTAATTAAAAAGAAAAGTGGTCGATCAGATAAAATTTTTGTACATAGTTCTACAAAGGGATAAATGGATTCTTCGATTTTCCATATTTCACCCTTAGGTCCTTTTCCATAGGATGGAGGATCCATAATGATCGCATCATACTTGCTGCCACGACGGATTTCCCGTTCTACAAATTTTACACAATCGTCAACCAGCCATCGAATAGGAGCATCCTCTAAACCAGAAGATTTTGCGTTTTCTTTTGCCCAATTAACCATTCCTTTAGAGGCATCGACATGTGTTACCTGTGCGCCAGCCGCAGCCGCTGCTAAAGTTGCACCGCCAGTATAAGCAAATAAGTTTAATACTTTAATAGGACGATTTGCTTTTTTAATTTTATCGGAGAACCAGTCCCAATTGGTAGCTTGTTCAGGAAACAGACCAGTGTGCTTAAAACTGAACGGTTTTAAATGAAAGGTTAAGGTTTTATAATTAATCGTCCATTGTTCTGGAAGATCAAAAAATTCCCATTCGCCACCACCTTTATTGCTTCGATGATAATGTCCATTCATTTTTTTCCATCCTGGGTTTTTCTTGGGGGTACTCCATATTACCTGAGGGTCAGGACGTACCAAAAGATAATTATCCCAACGTTCTAATTTTTCGCCCTCGGAGGCGTCAATAACCTCATAATCATTCCAATTATTTGCAATCCACATGGAAAATCTCCTTTACACTTCTGCTTATCGTAGCATTTTGTTCTATTATATAATGTGATAATCTATGTTGATTATATCCATACCTGAGGTTGACGTCAAGGAAGGGATATATTATAATGTGTCTAATTGTGGCACTTTTGCATTGCAAAGTGATAATGTGATAATAAATTTAAGGAGGAAAAATTATGACAAACACTGTATGGATATTAATTGCGTTTGCCGTTTATTTGATCGGAATGATTGTAATTGGTGTTTTATTTATGAAACAAAACAATAGTTCAGAAGACTATTTTCTTGGGGGGAGGAACTTAGGAGGATTTGTTGCGGCTTTATCTGCACAGGCATCCGATATGAGTGGTTGGCTTTTAATGGGATTACCCGGAGCTGTTTATGCATTTGGTACAGGACAGGTATGGATTGCTATCGGACTCTTTATTGGAACTGTTTGTAATTGGTTATTTATTTCTGGAAGGCTTCGCAGATATACAATTAGAGCAAACAATTCATTGACGTTACCAATGTATTTTGAAAATCGTTTTCATGACAAAAAGAGAGTATTGTTGTTTATTTCATCGGTAACGATTGTCATCTTCTTTTTAGTATATACAGCTTCTGCATTAGCAGCAGGTGGAAAATTATTTAGCACCGTATTTAACATTGATTACAGAGTAGCTTTGGCAGTTGGAGCAATCGTTATCCTTACATATACCTTTATGGGTGGATTTTGGGCTGTATGTGTTACAGATTTTGTACAGGGAACGTTAATGCTGATTGCTTTATTGGCGGTACCTATTATTGCGTATGTTACAGTAGGAAAAACAAATATAGCAGACCTTTTAAATCAGTCAGGTGTAGCAGGTGGTACCGCTTCCTTCTTGAACTTATTTGAAAATAAGGGAGAACCAATTAAAGCAATTGATATCATTTCAAATCTTGCGTGGGGACTTGGGTATTGTGGTATGCCTCATATCTTAGTTCGTTTTATGGCAGTTAGAGATGAAAAGGAGCTAAAGAAGTCAAAGAGTGTAGCTATTATATGGGTAGCATTATCACTTATCTGTGCATGTATTATTGGTGTAGTTGGTAGAGCTTATCTTTATCCTACAGTTCTTGGAACAGATGGGGCATCTTCTGTAGAGAATGTATTTATTTCTATGATTACACAGGTTTTTACAGAGCAGTTTTCAATGCCTTTTATTGGAGGCATTTTCCTGTGTGGTGTTTTAGCAGCAATCATGTCTACGGCAGATTCACAACTTTTGGTCACGGCTTCCAGTGTTGCAGAAGATATTTATAAAGGTGTAATTAAAAAGAATGCAAAGGAAGATAATGAAGGAAAGGTATTAATGATTAGTAGAGTTACCGTTGTAGTTGTAGCTATTCTTGCTTACTTAATAGCCTTGAATCCTAATAATTCTATTATGACTCTTGTTTCAGATGCATGGGCAGGACTTGGGTCAGCATTTGGCCCAATCGTATTACTTTCTCTCTTCTGGAAACGTACCAATTTTCAGGGAGCTGTAGCGGGAATCATATCAGGGGCCGTTGCAGTGTTGGTTTGGGATTACATTCCTCTTGTTGCAGGACAGACATTAGGCGTGGCAACGGGACTGTATTCTTTGGTTGTTGGTTTTGGGTTAAGCATTATCTGTATAGTGGTCGTGAGTTTATTAACACCACCACCATCAGAAGAAATGCTCCGGGAATTTGAAGATGTAAAGAACGGAATGATATAAAATGGGAAAAAAGCTTGCAACATTATCCATTCTAGGAGCGGGGATTACCTGGGGAATGATAGGGATATTTGTAAGAAGACTGACATCATTTGGATTTGATTCAATGGAAATTGCAGCGTTGCGTTCATTCGTAGCGCTGTTTTTTATGATGATTGTTCTTCTAATATATAATATAAATTTATTTAGAATCAGATGGAGGGATATCTGGTGCTATATTGGAACAGGCATTTTGAGCCTTACATTTTTTAATGTTTGTTATTTCAAGTCCATACAAATGACTTCGTTATCGGTTGCTGCGATACTTCTTTATACAGCACCGTCCATGGTGATGCTTTTATCTGCAGTTCTTTTTAAAGAAAAAGTAACCATGCGAAAAGTTTTCTCAATCCTTTTAGCTTTTGCGGGCTGCATCTTTGTGACAGGTGTATTAGGCAGTACAAAAACAATTACAGGAATAGGGGTGATCACTGGACTTGGATCGGGATTTGGATATGCGCTATACAGTGTATTTTCAAGATATGCACTAGACAAGAAATATCATTCATTGACAATTACTCTTTATACATTTTTATTTGCAAGTATAGGAATCTTTCCTCTAATCAAAATTTCGAATGTAAAAGAGATTATGATGGATAAACCGGAGAGTGTGCTGGTAGCAATTGGCCTAGGAACTGTTAGTACGGTTTGTCCTTATATCTTGTATACTTTTGGATTATCGAGGATAGAAGCAAGCAAAGCATCCATTATTGCATCAATTGAACCAGTTGTGGCAACACTGATAGGAGTGTTTGCTTTTCACGAGATGATGGAGATACAAGGAATATTTGGAGTATTGCTTGTAATTATTTCTATTATAATAATAAATGTAAAATTACCTAATAAAGAGGTATAAAATACATTCAAATTGTTACTTAGTGACAAAAATTAAAAAAAATAAGTAATTTTTAATAAATTTGAAGAAAAATACTTGAAAAGGCTAGTAGAGTCATGTATACTAGACTTTGCTGTGGCATTGATAGCGTTGAAGCGAGAGGTTGCTACTGATTTTCAGTAGGTTTTCCGTGGAGCGAATGTCAAGTTAGGAAACTGGCGACAAGTCACTGTACAAATTATAACGTCTACTACGGGTAGAAACGACCGATGTGTAAAAGGTTCTGTATTATTTTATTAATAAGGACACACACGGGAAAGTGTACAGTCACCGCTTGTCGTACTTAAGATTTTAAAAGTGCGAAAAGGAGGCGACTTTTTTTATGGCAAGTCAAGTAATGAGAATTACACTAAAGGCATATGATCATCAATTAGTAGATGCATCTGCCAAGAAAATCATCGAAACTGTAAAGAAGAATGGATCACAGGTGAGCGGACCAGTTCCTCTTCCTACTAAAAAGGAAGTAGTAACTATTCTTAGAGCCGTACACAAGTACAAAGATTCCAGAGAACAGTTCGAACAGAGAACTCATAAGAGACTCATCGATATCATTACACCAACACCAAAAACGGTTGATGCATTATCTAGATTAGAAATGCCAGCTGGTGTTTACATTGATATCAAAATGAAAAACAAGTAAGTAGTAGCTAAACAGTAAGTGATCCTAAATAGGTTAATATAGAAGTAGCAGAAATGTTCCACTTATATTCGCCCGGATCTAGAATGAACTAGGTTGAGAATCGTGTATTTCTGAGAGGCCTAGGGAAGAACTACGCTAGGAGTTCTTCGAAAGGCTCGAACGAAGTTCGAGACTATGTTCCGCTGTAGATGAAACAGGAGGTTAAAGAATGAAGAAAGCTATTTTAGCAACAAAAGTCGGAATGACTCAAATCTTCGATGAAGACGGAGTGTTAACTCCCGTTACTGTACTTCAGGCTGGTCCATGTGTTGTTACACAGATTAAGACAGTTGAAAATGATGGTTACAGTGCAGTTCAGGTTGGTTACGTTGATAAAAAAGACAAAGTAATCAATAAGAACAAAGGTGGAAAGAAAGAAATCGTACACAGAAATGGTACAACAAAGGCTATGAAAGGTCATTTTGAAAAAGCTGGAGTTGCTAGTAAGAGATTCGTAAGAGAATTCAAACTTGAAAATGCAGATGAATATCAGTTAGCACAGGAAATCAAAGCAGATATCTTTGAATCAGGTGATAAAATTGATGTAACTGCAACATCAAAGGGTAAAGGTTTCCAGGGTGCGATTAAGAGATTTAATCAGCATAGAGGACCTATGAAACATGGTTCTAAATTCCATCGTCACCAAGGTTCTAATGGTGCATGTTCTAGCCCAAGTAAAGTATTCAAAGGAAAAGGAATGCCTGGACACATGGGAAGCAAAAAGATTACAATTCAGAATCTTGAAGTTGTAAGAGTTGATGCAGAACAGAATTTACTTTTAGTAAAAGGTGCTGTACCAGGACCTAAAAAATCTTTAGTAACAATAAAAGAAACTGTAAAGGCAGCAAAATAGTGCTTTTATAAGGAAAGGAGGAACACACAGATGGCTAACGTATCTGTTTATAATATGGAAGGTAAGGAAGTCGGCAAAATGGACTTAAATGACAGCGTATTTGGTGTTGAAGTAAATGAACATTTAGTACACTTGGCAGTAGTTCAGCAGTTGGCAAACAATCGTCAGGGAACACAAAAAGCGAAAACTCGCTCAGAAGTTTCTGGTGGCGGAAGAAAACCATGGAGACAAAAAGGAACTGGTCATGCAAGACAGGGTTCAACAAGATCTCCACAGTGGACAGGCGGCGGAGTTGTTTTTGCTCCAGTGCCAAGAAACTATTCATTCAAGTTAAATAAGAAAGAAAAGAGATTTGCTCTTAAATCTGCTTTGACTTCAAGAGTACAGGAAAATAAATTAATCGTTGTTGATGAAATCAAATTTGATGAAATCAAAACTAAGAGATTCCAGGAAGTATTAAATAACCTTAAGGTTAACAAAGCAATGGTAATCTTAGATAGCAATGATAAAAATGTTGTTTTATCAGCAAGAAACATTCCAGATGTTATCACAGCACAGACTAATACAATCAATGTATATGACATCTTGAAATACAACACTGTAATCGTAACAAAAGCTGCAGTTGAAAAAATCCAGGAGGTGTATGCATAATGGCAAGTCTTAGATATTATGATGTAATCCTCAAACCAGTGGTTACAGAAAAAAGTATGGAAGCTATGGGAACAAAAAAATACACTTTTTTAGTTCATACAGAAGCTAACAAAACCCAAATCAAAGAAGCTGTTGAAAAAATGTTCGAAGGAACAAAAGTAAAGAATGTTAACACAATGAACTTAGATGGCAAGAACAAGAGACGTGGTGCTGTAACAGGTAAAACTGCGAAAACTAAAAAAGCGATTGTTCAGTTAACAGAAGACAGCAAAGATATTGAAATCTTTGAAGGACTATAATCTCTACTATTTGAGAGATGATTATGTGCAGATAGTTGCACGATAATAAACTATGTAAAGGAGAATAATCATGGGAATTAAAAGTTATAACCCATATACACCTTCGAGAAGAAACATGACTGGTTCTGATTTTAGTGAAATCACTAAAGATGCACCCGAGAAATCACTTTGTACTTCTCTTAGCAAAAATGCAGGTCGTAATAGTCAGGGTAAAATCACAGTTAGACATCGTGGTGGCGGCTCTAGAAGAAAATATAGAATGATTGATTTCAAGAGAAGAAAAGATGGAATCGTAGCAACAGTAATAGGTATTGAATACGATCCAAACAGAACAGCAAATATTGCTCTTATCTGTTATGAAGATGGTGAGAAAGCTTATATTCTTGCACCAGAAGGATTAACTGATGGAATGAAAGTCATGAATGGTCCTGAAGCAGAAGTACGTGTAGGAAACTGCTTACCACTTGAAAACATTCCAGTAGGTACTCAGGTACACAACATTGAATTATATCCTGGCAAGGGTGGACAGATCGTTCGTTCAGCAGGAAATAGTGCACAGTTGATGGCTAAAGAAGGTAAATATGCAACTCTTAGATTACCTTCAGGCGAAATGAGAATGGTGCCAATCATTGCTAGAGCAACAGTTGGTGTTATCGGAAACGGTGATCACAGCCTTATTAACATTGGTAAAGCAGGACGTAAACGTCACATGGGTATTAGACCTACTGTTCGTGGTTCTGTTATGAATCCTAATGACCATCCTCACGGTGGTGGTGAAGGTAAGACAGGAATCGGTCGTTCAGGTCCTTGTACACCTTGGGGTAAACCAGCCCTTGGTCTTAAGACTAGAAAGAAAAAGAAACACTCTAACAAGATGATTGTAAGAAGAAGAGATGGAAAGACCATTAAGTAAGGAGGAGAAATATGGCTAGATCACTTAAAAAGGGACCATTCGCAGATGCAAGCTTACTGAAAAAAGTGGATTCTATGAATGCAGCTGGAAGTAAACAGGTTATCAAAACATGGTCACGTCGTTCTACGATTTTTCCACAGTTCGTTGGACATACGATCGCAGTTCATGACGGTAGAAAACATGTTCCAGTATATGTAACAGAAGATATGGTTGGACACAAACTTGGTGAGTTCGTTGCAACCAGAACCTATAGAGGTCACGGAAAAGACGAAAAGAAATCTAAAGTTAGATAATTTCCAAAACGCCAGAAGGCGTACAATTCGAAAGGAGGATTTAAAATGGCTAAAGGACATAGATCCCAAATAAAAAGAGAAAGAAATGCGAATAAAGATACTAGACCATCAGCAAAATTATCATATGCTAGAGTGTCAGTTCAGAAAGCATGCTTCGTTTTAGATGCCATTAGAGGCAAGGATGTTCAAAGTGCATTAGGTATTTTGAACTACAACCCTAGATATGCTTCAAGCATTATTAAAAAATTGCTCGAATCAGCAATTGCTAATGCGGAAAATAACAATGGAATGAATGTAGAAAAACTTTATGTTGCAGAGTGTTTTGCAAATAAAGGACCTACAATGAAGAGAGTTAGACCAAGAGCACAGGGTAGAGCATACAGAATCGAAAAAAGAATGAGCCATATCACCGTAGTGCTTGACGAGAAGTAGAAAGGAGATATCTAATGGGACAAAAAGTTAATCCTCACGGCCTCAGAGTCGGTGTTATTAAGGATTGGGATTCCAAATGGTATGCAGAAGCTGATTTTGCAGATTATTTAGTGGAAGACTATAATATTAGAACTTATTTAAAGAAAAAATTGTACAGTGCTGGAATCTCAAAAATCGAGATCGAAAGAGCATCTGACAGAGTGAAAGTTATTATCTTTACTGCAAAACCTGGTGTTGTTATCGGTAAAGGCGGTCAAGAAATCGAAGTAACAAAAAAAGAGCTAGCAAAATACACAGACAAGAAATTAGTTGTTGATATCAAAGAAATCAAAAGACCTGATAGAGATGCGCAGTTAGTAGCTGAAAACATTGCACTTCAGTTAGAAAACCGTGTTTCGTTTAGAAGAGCTATGAAATCAACAATGTCAAGAACAATGAAAGCAGGAGCAAAAGGTATTAAAACTGCTGTTTCAGGACGTCTTGGCGGAGCAGAAATGGCTCGTACAGAATTCTATAGTGAAGGAACTATTCCTCTTCAGACACTTAGAGCTGATATTGAATATGGATTTGCAGAGGCAAACACCACATACGGTAAATTGGGTGTTAAAGTATGGATCTATAAAGGTGAGGTACTTCCTACAAAGAATAGAACGGAAGGGAGCGATAAATAATGTTAATGCCTAAAAGAGTAAAGCGTCGTAAACAATTCCGTGGATCTATGGCTGGTAAAGCTACTAGAGGTAACCAAATTAACTATGGTGAATACGGTATCGTTGCTTTAGAACCATGTTGGATAAAATCAAACCAGATTGAAGCCGCACGTATTGCGATGACACGTTATATCAAGCGTGGTGGTAAAGTTTGGATTAAAATTTTCCCAGACAAACCAGTAACTGCAAAACCGGCAGAAACTCGTATGGGTTCCGGAAAAGGAACACTTGAGTATTGGGTAGCAGTAGTGAAACCAGGCCGTGTTATGTTCGAAATTTCAGGAGTAGCTGAAGAAACAGCAAGAGAGGCATTACGTCTCGCTACACATAAGCTTCCATGCAGATGTAAGATTGTTTCTAAAGCGGATTTAGAAGGCGGTGTTGCAAATGAAAACTAATAAATATGTAGAAGATTTAAATGCTAAATCAGCTGCAGAGTTAGCTGAAGAATTAGTAGCTGCTAAAAAAGAACTTTTCAATTTAAGATTCCAGAATGCGACCAACCAGTTAGATAATACGAGCAGAATTAAAGAAGTAAGAAAAAATATCGCGAGAATACAGACTGTTATTACAAAACAGGCTTCTAACAACTAATCGACGCGAATGTGTTAATCGTATATGGAAATTAAGAAAGGAGCAAAATAGTGGAAAGAAATCTTAGAAAAACACGTACCGGTAAGGTAGTAAGTGACAAGATGGACAAAACAATTACTGTTGCAATCGTAGATCATGTAAAACATCCTTTTTACAGCAAGATTGTAAAGAAAACTTATAAATTGAAAGCTCATGATGAGAATAACGAATGTAACATTGGTGATACAGTTAAAGTAATGGAAACAAGACCTTTATCCAAGGATAAGAGATGGAGACTTGTTGAGATTATAGAAAGAGCAAAATAATCTTATTGGAAGGAGAATTAGCATGATACAACAGGAAAGCAGACTTAAAGTTGCAGATAATACTGGTGCAAAAGAAATTCTTTGTATTAGAGTTATGGGTGGTTCAACTAGAAGATATGCAAACATTGGCGATGTAATTACTGCTACCGTTAAAGATGCAACACCAGGTGGCGTTGTGAAAAAAGGTGATGTAGTAAAAGCTGTAGTTGTACGTTCAGTAAAAGGTGCTCGTCGTAAGGACGGATCTTATATTAAATTTGATGAAAACGCTGCTGTTATTATCAAAGATGACAAGACTCCGAGAGGAACTCGTATTTTTGGACCAGTAGCCAGAGAGCTTCGTGAAAAACAATTTATGAAAATTGTTTCATTAGCTCCTGAAGTATTATAAGGAGGTGCACCATGGCAACTATGAAAATTAAAAAGGGTGATACTGTTAAAGTAATCGCTGGAAAAGATAAAGACAAGCAAGGAAAAGTTATCCTTGTTGATAAGAAAGATGGTAGAGTTTTAGTTGAAGGCGTTAATATGATAACCAAACATACAAAACCATCAGCAGCTAACCAGAACGGCGGAATCGTTCATCAGGAAGGTTCTGTTGATCTTTCAAATGTAATGTATGTTCATAAGGGAAAAGCTACAAAAGTTGGCTTTGAAGTTAAGGACGGCAAAAAAGTACGTATTGCTAAGTCAACAGGCGAAGCAATTGATTAATTCTAAGAGAGGAGGTCTAGGACGTTGAGTAGACTGAAAGATATGTATAAAACAGAGATCGTAGATGCTATGGTCAAAAAGTTTGGATATAAAAACATTATGGAAGTGCCTAAGCTTGACAAAATTGTTATTAACATGGGTGTTGGTGAAGCAAAAGACAATGCGAAAGTATTGGATTATGCTGTAAAAGATATGGAAACCATCACAGGTCAGAAGGCAGTTCTTACAAAAGCAAAAAATTCAGTAGCAAACTTTAAAATCAGAGAAGGAATGCCTATTGGATGTAAAACAACTCTCCGTGGGGATAAAATGTACGAATTTGCAGATCGTCTGATTAATTTGGCATTACCTCGAGTTCGTGACTTTAGAGGAGTAAATCCTAATGCCTTTGATGGCAGAGGAAACTATGCACTTGGTATTAAAGAACAAATAATTTTCCCGGAAATTGAATTTGATAAAGTTGACAAAGTAAGAGGTATGGATATCATTTTTGTTACAACTGCAAAAACTGATGAAGAATCTCGTGAACTGTTACGCTTATTCAATATGCCATTTGAAAAATAAAAGGAGGAAGACTCATGGCTAAAACATCAATGAAAGTCAAACAGCAGCGTAAAGCAAAATTCTCTACTCAAGAGTATAATCGCTGCAGAATCTGTGGACGTCCACATGCTTATTTGAGAAAATACGGAATTTGCAGAGTTTGCTTCCGTGAATTGGCATACAAGGGACAAATTCCAGGTGTTAAAAAAGCATCTTGGTAAATAACGAAAAGGAGGCAAAATAAATGACAATGAGTGATCCTATTGCAGATATGCTTACAAGAATCCGTAATGCAAATACTGCAAAACATGATACAGTAGATATTCCTTCTTCAAAAATGAAAATCGCTATTGCAGATATCCTTTTCAACGAAGGTTATATCAAAAAATACGAAATCATTGAAGATGGTAATTTTAAAACAATTCGTGTTACATTAAAATATGGCGAGGACAAAAATCAAAAGATTATATCAGGAATTAAGAGAATTTCCAAACCTGGTCTTCGTGTATATGCTGGAAAAGAAGAGTTACCTAAAGTTCTTGGTGGACTTGGTATCGCAATTCTTTCTACTAATAGCGGTGTAATCACTGACAAACAGGCTAGAAAACTTCAGATTGGTGGAGAAGTACTTGCTTTTGTTTGGTAGAAATCTAGAAACTATTAACAATCCACAATAGGAGGTGCGGGCATGTCACGTATAGGAAGAATGCCTATCGCTGTACCAGCAGGCGTAACTGTTGATATTGCAGAAAATAATAAAGTGACCGTTAAAGGTCCTAAGGGAGAACTTGCAAGAGTTTTACCTGTAGAAATGGAAATTAAATTAGAAGGAACAGAGATTAGTGTTACTAGACCTAATGATTTAAAGAAAATGAAATCGCTACATGGTTTAACAAGAACCTTAGTTAATAATATGGTTGTTGGTGTAACTGACGGATATACAAAAACATTGGAAGTAAATGGTGTTGGTTACAAAGCTTCCAAAGCAGGAAACGTTTTGACTTTGAACTTAGGATACTCTCATCCAGTTGAGATGGAAGATCCTGAAGGATTAGAGGCAAAGGTTGAAGGAAATAAAATTGTTGTTTCTGGTATTGATAAAGAAAAAGTTGGCCAATACGCAGCTGAAATCAGAGATAAAAGAAGACCAGAACCTTATAAAGGTAAAGGTATTAAGTATGCTGATGAAGTTATTAGACGTAAAGTTGGTAAGACTGGTAAGAAATAGATAAGGAGAGTGTGAAAATGGTTAGCAAAAAATCAAGATCTGAAGTTCGTTTGAACAAACACAAAAAATTACGCAACCGTTTCAGTGGTACAGCAGAAAGACCACGTTTGGCTGTGTTCAGAAGTAATAATCATATGTATGCTCAAATTATTGACGATACAGTTGGAAATACATTAGTTTCAGCTTCTACAATTGAAAAAGAAGTAAAAGCAGAGCTTAAAAAGACCAATGACGTTGAAGCAGCAGCATATTTAGGAACAGTGATCGGTAAAAAAGCAGTAGAAAAAGGTATTAAAGAGGTAGTCTTCGATAGAGGCGGCTTTATATATCAAGGTAAGGTGAAAGCATTAGCAGATGCAGCTAGAGAAGCTGGATTAGAATTCTAGGAAGGAAGGAGAAGAGCACATGAAACGTACAGTCATAGATACAAGCAACATGGAATTAAATGAAAAAGTAGTAACAATCAAACGTGTTACCAAGGTTGTTAAAGGTGGTCGTAACTTCCGTTTTACAGCATTAGTAGTTGTTGGAGATGGAAATGGTCATGTAGGCGCAGGACTTGGCAAAGCTACTGAAATCCCAGAAGCAATCCGTAAAGGCAAAGAAGATGCTATGAAGAAATTAGTCTCAGTAGCATTAGATGACAATGGTAGTATTACACATGATTTTATCGGAAAATTTGGTGGTGCTTCCGTACTTCTTAAGAAGGCTCCGGAAGGAACTGGTGTTATCGCTGGTGGCCCTGCTCGTAACGTATGTGAACTTGCAGGAATCAAGAATATCCGTACAAAATCTTTAGGTTCTAACAACAAGCAGAATGTAGTACTTGCAACTATTGAGGCTTTAAGTAGTTTAAAGACTCCTGAAGAAGTAGCTAAAAACCGTGGAAAATCTGTAGAAGAAATTCTTGGTTAATCAGCAGAAAGAGGTAGAAAATGGCAAATAAATTAAAGATTACGTTAGTTAAATCTACAATTGGTGCTATACCTAAGCATAGAGCTACTGTTGAAGCATTAGGCTTGAAAAAATTAAACAAGACAGTAGAGTTACCTGATAACGCATGCGTTAGAGGTATGGTACAGCAGGTTAGACACTTATTAAAAGTAGAAGAGATTTAGTCTGTAGTTAATAAAACATTAAAAATAGGAGGTGTCAGAATGGAATTATCTAATTTAAGCCCAGCAGAGGGTTCAAAACATAGTGATAATTTTAGAAGAGGACGTGGACACGGTTCAGGAAATGGTAAAACAGCCGGCAAAGGTCACAAGGGTCAAAAAGCTCGTTCAGGAGCTCCTAGAGTTGGCTTCGAAGGTGGACAGATGCCATTATACAGAAGAATTCCTAAGAGAGGCTTCACGAATAGAAATACGAAAGAAATCATTGCGATTAATATGAGTGCTTTAGAAGCTTTCGAAGATGGAACAACTGTTTCTATTGAAACATTAAAAGAAGTTGGAATTATCAAAAATCCTAAGGATGGAGTTAAAATCCTTGGAAATGGAGAACTTACTAAGAAGCTTACAGTTCAAGCTAACGCATTCAGCGAAACAGCAAAAGCTAAGATCGAAGCTCTTGGTGGGAAAGCAGAGGTGATCTAATGCTTCAAACAGTTCGTAATGCATTTAAAATTAAGGACATTAGAGAGAGATTAGTTTTTACTGCAATTATGCTGGTAGTCATTCGTTTAGGCTCCCAGCTTCCGGTTCCCGGAGTTGACAGAACATATTTTGCTAATTGGTTTTCAAATATGTCTGGTGATGCATTTAACTTTTTTGACGCATTTACAGGGGGCTCATTCTTAAATATGTCTCTGTTTGCGCTCAACATTACACCATATATTACATCTTCCATCATTATGCAGCTTTTAACAATTGCAATTCCTAAATTAGAGGAAATGCAACGTGAGGGTGAAGATGGAAGGAAGAAAATTGTTGCAATAACTCGTTATGTAACGATAGGACTTGCGTTAATTGAATCTACCGCAATGGCAGTTGGATTTGGTAGCCAAGGCTTGTTACAGAAATACAATGCAATGAACGTAATTACTGTAATTGTGGCACTGACAGCAGGATCCGCATTTCTTATGTGGATAGGGGAGCAGATTACAGAACATGGCGTTGGAAATGGTATATCAATTGTATTGGTAATTAATATTATTTCACGTATTCCACAAGATTTTGTAAGCTTATACGAGATGTTTATGAAAGGTAAGAGTGTAGCATTAGCAGTATTAGCAGCTGCAATCATTCTTGCCGTTGTGATCGGAACAACTATGCTTGTTATTATATTAAATGATGCACAGAGAAAAATTCCGGTACAATATGCAAAAAAAGTGCAGGGACGGAAAACGGTTGGTGGTCAGTCCACTTTTATACCATTGAAAGTCAATACTGCAGGAGTAATTCCAGTAATTTTTGCTTCCAGCTTAATGCAGTTTCCTATTGTTATTTTTCAGTTACTTGGTAAAGACGGTGGAACAAGTATTTGGGGCAAATTACTAAAAGGACTTAATTCTGGAAATTGGTGTAAACCAGCTGCTCCAGGATATTCCGTAGGTTTAGTGGTGTATATTATATTAGTAATATTCTTTGCTTATTTCTATACATCAATCACATTTAATCCTTTAGAAGTAGCAAACAATATGAAGAAACAAGGT
Organism: Lachnospiraceae bacterium; assembly: GCA_028694115.1. The sequence goes on along the minus strand of JAQUUB010000007.1, from coordinate 76,306 downwards.
GGTTTTATACCAGGTATTCGTCCTGGAAAACCAACCAGCGACTACTTATCAAAGATCTTAAACTACATTGTTTTTATTGGTGCAGCGGGTCTTACCATTGTTGCAGTTGTGCCAATTTTCTTTAATGGTATATTTGGTGCAGATGTTTCATTTGGTGGTACATCCTTAATCATTATCGTAGGTGTTATACTTGAGACAGTTAAGCAGATTGAATCTCAAATGCTTGTACGTTATTACAAAGGATTTTTAAATGACTAATAGAGGTGCTTAAAGACATGAAAATTATTATGTTAGGTGCTCCAGGTGCCGGAAAAGGCACACAGGCAAAGATGATTGCTGAAAAATACTCAGTTCCTCATGTTTCAACAGGAGATATATTCAGAGCAAATATCAGCAATGGTACAGAGCTTGGAAAAGAAGCAAAAGAATATATGGATCAAGGACTTCTTGTTCCAGATGAATTAACAGTTAAGATTCTGCTTGACAGAGTAGCAAAAGAAGATTGTAAAAATGGTTATGTTTTAGATGGTTTTCCAAGAACAATACCACAAGCAGAGGTACTTGATAAAGCATTAGCTGAATTAGGCGATCAAGTTGATTATGCAATTAACGTTGATGTTCCAGATGAAAATATTATCAATAGAATGTCAGGAAGACGCGCATGTTTGAAGTGTGGTGCAACATACCACATTAAATACAACTTACCTAAGGTTGAGGGTGTATGTGATGTATGCGATCAGGAGTTAGTGTTGAGAGACGATGATAAAGCAGAAACAGTTAAAAAGCGTCTAGATGTTTATCATGACCAGACTCAGCCTTTAATTGATTATTATTCAAAAAAAGGAATTTTAAAAGAAGTAGATGGAACGATAGATATGAAAGATGTTTTTGGCGCGATTGTTAAAATATTAGGAGCATAAATATGGCTGTTACAATTAAATCCGCCAGAGAAATTGAATTAATGAAAGAAGCAGGACGAATTCTTGCTAAAGTTCATGATGAATTAGGAAAAGAAATTAAGCCAGGGATGTCAACAAAAGATATTGATGTCCTTGGTGAAAAAATGATAAGAGATTTTGAATGTATCCCTTCTTTTCTTAATTATAATGGATATCCGGCTTCTATTTGCGTTTCGGTAAACGATGAAGTAGTTCATGGAATACCTAATGCAAAACGCATTTTGAAAGATGGAGACATTGTTAGTCTTGATGCCGGAGTCATTTATAAGGGGTATCATTCTGATGCGGCCAGAACAGTTGCAGTCGGTGAAATCAGTAGTGATGCAGCAAAACTCATTGAAGTAACAAAACAAAGTTTTTTTGAAGGCATAAAATATGCCAGAGAAGGCTATCATTTACATGATATTTCAAACGCCATTGATGCTTACGTAAGACCTTTTGGCTATGGTATTGTAAGAGATTTGGTAGGGCATGGTATTGGACAGGCACTTCATGAAGATCCACAGATTCCTAATTTTAGACAAATCCGAAAGGGTGTATTGCTAAGAGCAGGAATGACACTCGCTATTGAACCTATGATAAACATGGGGAGTTATAAAGTAGCGTGGTTGGATGATGATTGGACAGTAGTCAGTCAAGATTATTCATTATCTGCCCATTATGAAAACACAGTGTTAATTACAGAAGGCGAACCAGAAATTTTATCGCTTTCAAAAGAATAGCACGGATGGGAGCCTAGAATGGTAGGAAATTTTGCCAGATCAAAAGCAGGACATGATAAAAACAAAGTTTATGTCATAATCAATGAGGATAGTGAGTATGTATATTTATCTGATGGAAGGTTGAGAACGATTGATCATCCAAAAAGAAAAAAGAAAAAGCATATTCAACTGGTCTATAATAGAAGAAACCCAAATATGACGACTCAGAATGAAGAAATTAAAAGAGCAATCAAGATGTTTAAGGAGGACTAAGAATGTCGAAAACTGACGTAATTGAAATCGAAGGAACTGTAATTGAAAAATTACCCAATGCAATGTTTCAGGTGCAGTTAGAAAATGGTCACCAGGTGTTGGCACACATTAGTGGAAAACTTCGTATGAATTTTATACGTATTTTACCAGGAGATAAAGTAACCATAGAATTATCACCTTATGATTTATCAAAAGGTCGTATTATATGGAGAGATAAATAAGTGCTTGAAATAGCAAAAAAGATATGTTACAATATAACTCGGCCTTTTGGGCCAAAAAAGAACAATGACGATGATTACTGTAGTAAGGAGGATTGTCATGAAAGTAAGATCTTCAGTTAAACCAATTTGCGAAAAATGCAAAATAATTAAAAGAAAAGGGAAAGTCAGAGTGATCTGTGAAAATCCCAAACACAAACAAAGACAGGGTTAATTTCTGATTGTATCAGATTTTGAACATTGCCTGGTAAACAGGTGAAACAACAAAGAAAATAAGAGATGGAGGTGTAATGCTCACATGGCTCGTATCGCTAGTGTTGACTTACCAAGAGAAAAACGTGTTGAAATAGGACTTACTTATATTTACGGTATAGGTGTTGCTAGTTCAAATCGTATTTTAGCAGAAGCTAAAGTGAATCCGGACACACGTGTTAGAGATCTAACAGACGAAGAAGTAGAAAGAATTCGTGCCGTTATTGATGAATCTCAAATGGTTGAAGGTGATTTAAGAAGAGAAATCGCAATGAATATCAAGAGATTACAAGAAATCGGTTGCTATCGCGGAATTCGTCATAGAAAAGGTCTTCCTGTTCGTGGTCAAAAAACAAAGACCAATGCAAGAACAAGAAAAGGTCCTAAGAGAACAGTTGCTAACAAGAAAAAATAGTCTTGATTAGTACAAAGAAACATATTAACAATTCAATGAGAAAGTAGGTTAGTTTTAAAATGGCTAAAAAAGTTACAAAAAAAGTGACAAAAAAGCGTGTAAAGAAAAACGTTGAACGCGGACAGGCACATATTCAGTCATCTTTTAATAATACAATTGTTACATTGACTGATGCTGAAGGAAATGCTTTATCATGGGCAAGTGCTGGCGGTCTGGGCTTTAGAGGTTCAAAGAAATCTACTCCATATGCAGCTCAAATGGCAGCAGAAACTGCTACAAAAGCAGCTCTGGTACATGGTCTAAAATCAGTAGATGTTCTGGTTAAAGGTCCTGGTTCAGGAAGAGAAGCAGCAATTCGTGCTCTTCAAGCTTGTGGACTTGAAGTAACTAGTATTAAAGATGTTACACCAGTACCGCATAATGGATGTCGTCCACCCAAACGTAGGAGAGTATAGTTTTTTTTGCAAGTAGAAATACTTGTAATTAATTGTATGCGGGAAGAGGAATATTTTTCCAAATTTATGGGAATGTTCTTTGTAAACTACTTGGTACGTAAGTACTATATGAAATGTAACTATAAACGGTTTAGGAGGTAAAAAAGACAGATGGCAGTTAATAGAGTTCCTGTTCTTAAAAGATGTAGATCACTTGGTTTAGATCCTATTTATTTAGGAATTAATAAAAAGTCAAATAGAGAATTAAAAAGAGCTAATAAGAAAGTTAGTGAGTATGGCCTTCAGTTAAGGGAAAAACAAAAAGCTAAATTTATTTATGGTGTATTAGAAAAACCTTTTAGAAATTACTACAAAAAAGCAGATAAGATGAAAGGAATGACCGGTACAAATCTGATGGTTATTCTAGAATCAAGACTTGATAATGTAGTATATCGTTTAGGCTTTGCAAGAACCAGAAAAGAAGCTAGACAGATCGTTGGTCACAAGCATATTCTTGTTAACGGAAAACAGGTTAATATTCCTTCATTTTCAGTTAAAGCTGGTGATGTAATTGAAATCAGAGAAAAGAGTAAAGGTTCCCAGAGATACAAAGATATTTTAGATGCAGCAGGCGACAGAATGGTACCAGCATGGTTGGAAGCAAATCAGGAGAATTTAAAGGGTACAGTAAAAGAACTTCCTTCAAGAGAAGAAATCGATGTTCCTGTAAATGAGATGCTTATCGTCGAATTATACTCTAAATAATTATAATTTTGAGTATAAATATTATTTGTATAAAGGAGGTACTTTACTGTGTTTGATTTTGAAAAGCCAAAGATTGAGATTACTGATATTTCAGAAGATAAGAAGTATGGCAGATTTGTGGTTGAACCTCTTGAAAGGGGATATGGTATTACACTTGGTAATTCTTTAAGAAGAATTATGCTTTCATCATTACCAGGTGCTGCTGTAAGTCAGGTTAAAATCGAGGGCGTGCTTCATGAATTTAGCTCAGTTCCCGGTGTCAAAGAAGATGTAACCGAGATTATTATGAATATAAAAAGTTTGGCTATTAGAAACAGCAGTAGTACAAGCGAACCTAAAACAGCATATATTGATGTTTCAGGAGATAAAGTAGTAACAGCAAGGGACATCCAAGTTGACCAGGATATAGAGATATTAAACCCAGACCTACCAATTGCTACATTGAATGGTGGAGCAAATAGTAAACTTTATATGGAGCTTACTATATCGAAAGGCAGAGGTTATGTAAGTGCTGATAAAAACAAAAACGATGATTTGCCAATCGGAGTTATCGCAGTAGATTCTATTTATACACCGGTAGAACGTGTAAACTTAAGTGTAGAAAATACACGTGTTGGTCAGATTACCGACTTTGATAAGCTTACATTAGATGTATACACAAATGGTACTTTGGTTCCAGACGAAGCAATAAGCTTGGCTGCTAAAGTTCTTAGCGAGCATTTAAGTCTATTTATTGATTTATCAGAAAATGCAAAAACTGCAGAAGTTATGATAGAAAAAGAAGATAATGAAACAGCAAAAGTGCTTGAGATGAACATTGATGAGTTAGAGTTATCGGTTCGTTCTTATAACTGTTTGAAGAGAGCTGGTATTAACACGGTAGAAGAACTTACAAACAGAACTTCAGAAGATATGATGAAGGTTCGTAACTTAGGACGTAAATCATTAGAAGAAGTATTAGCAAAATTAAAAGAATTAGGTCTTCAGCTTAATCCAAGCGACGAATGATTTAATTTTAGATATTAATGTCGGTTTTTTCGGTAATTCCAAAGAGTTCGTAGAATCCGTCCATTAATGGTAACTAGTAATGTCCGGTATGTAAGTCCGATGAGCGTGGCCGGATGTCCATTATAAGGAGAAACAAAATGGCAAAATATAGAAAACTCGGCAGAACATCTAGCCAGAGAAAAGCTTTACTTAGAGGACAGGTAACAGCACTTATCGCTAATGGTAAAATTGTTACAACAGAATCAAAAGCAAAAGAAGTAAAGAAAATTGTTGAAGGACTTATTGCCTTAGCAGTGAAAGAGAAGGATAACTTCGAAACCGTTAAAGTTACAGCGAAAGTTGCTCGTAAAGATAAAGACGGTAAAAGAGTAAAAGAAGTAGTTGATGGTAAAAAAGTTACTGTTTATGACGAAGTTGAAAAAGAAGTGAAAAAAGATTTACCTTCAAGACTTCATGCTAGAAGACAGATGCTTAAAGTTTTGTATTCTGTAACAGAAGTTCCTGCTACAGCTGCAGGAAAGAAAAAGAATACAAAAGAACTTGATTTAGTTGCTAAATTATTTGATGAGATAGCACCTAAATATACGAGCCGTAACGGTGGATATACAAGAATCGTTAAAATCGGTCTTCGTAAAGGTGATGCAGCTATGGAAGTTCTTCTTGAACTTGTATAAAAATAATAAATTAAAGGTATGTATCTTCGGATACAAACCTTTTTTACTTCTGAAAATGTTGATAATCCTTTAGCGTATTCCAATTTCCACCCCATGTAAAGCCGTGTGCAGTAAACAGCTGATAACACAAGTCAGACTCATCGATTTTACCAATGAAATCGGCACTTCGATCTGCATAAGCAGTAGATTCAATAGGTGATATCTTTTCAATACCTCCAGGATAGGTAACATACGGATTGTAGAAGGGATTCATGTCAATTGCACGTCCCAGTGCATGCTTTGACAGTTTTGTACTACCAGAGACCGTACGATAGTTAAAACAGGAGGTATTGTTATCTAAACAGGATAGATCATCATCCGCTTGATATTCATCAATTAACTTTATTTTTTCGATAGGGTAATTCGCTTGATAAAGCTCATAGAAAATTTCAACTAAATCTTGTGCAATGGACTTATTACATATCAATTCGCCAATTTGAGTCTGGCCATTAAAATCACAATATAAAACATTCAAATAACGTAAATCTTCGTAAGGAACAGTACAATCTGTTTTATAGGACAAACCATAGATTCTTGATTTTATCGTATCAGATAAAGGTTCAAAAAAGAAATCGGCTTTGTAGATTGTACGATCTGGATTTACAGAATCTGATAATGCAACAACACAATCTTCAGAAAGAGAGGATTCATCCTCAATGGAGGATGAAGTAGCTTCTTCATTCGATACAGTAGAAGAGGAAACGGATGGATATTCGTTTACAATTATCTGAGGAAGGTTTTGCGATTGTGTAATTTCTTTTTTTGTATAGGAATTGCATCCTGTAAGAATCAGTATTGGGAGTATTATTAATAGGAATTTTTGTTTCATAATAGGGATCCTTTTCTAATTAATCTATCTAATTATAGGGTAGAATAGAAGTGATTACAAGAAATTGCTTATGCCTTCAAATAAATACCAGTCTTATCTTGCAATTAGAGGTAAAAAAAGATAGAATAGGGAAGATACGAAAGAACGATATAGTTGGGGAAACAGGTATAAAATGGGAATAATTGATGCAAAAAAATTAGTATTTGAATATATCAGAAGAGATGAAGAAGGAAATGTTGAGGGAGTTACAAGAGCTGTTGATGGAGTAGATCTTTCTATCAATAAGGGTGACTTTATTGCAATTCTTGGTCATAATGGTTCTGGAAAGTCAACTCTTGCAAAACATATGAATGCGATATTATATCCTACAGAAGGTGCTATGTGGGTAGATGGTAAAGACACCTCGGATATGAGTAAAATATGGGACATCAGACAGAATGCCGGCATGGTGTTTCAGAATCCAGATAATCAAATCATAGGAAGTGTAGTAGAGGAAGATGTAGGATTTGGTCCAGAGAATATAGGCATTCCTACAAACGAAATATGGGACCGTGTGTCAGAAAGTTTGAAAGTAGTAGGGATGTACCAGTATCGAAAACATTCACCGAATAAGCTTTCGGGGGGACAGAAACAAAGGGTTGCAATTGCAGGTGTTGTTGCAATGCATCCGAAGTGCATCATTATGGATGAACCAACAGCAATGCTTGATCCGAACGGACGAAAAGAAGTAATCAGAGCTGCACGGGCATTAAATGAAGTAGAGGATGTTACGGTGATTCTGATTACACATTATATGGAAGAAGTAGTCTATGCGGATAAAGTCTACGTTATGGATGAAGGAAAAGTAGTAATGGAAGGAACTCCGAAAGAAGTTTTCTCTAGAGTAGAAGAACTTAAGGAATTAAGACTTGATGTTCCACAAGTAACACTTTTGGCCTATGAATTAAAGAAGAGTGGTCTGAAAATTTCTGATGGAATATTGACTACGGAAGAATTGGTGAAAGAATTATGGCAATTATCTTAAATCACGTAAATTATATATATAGCCCTGAAACATCTTATGAAATCAAGGCATTAAATGATATTTGCATTCAAATCAAAGATGGAGAATTCATAGGATTAATAGGACATACGGGATCAGGTAAATCTACACTTGTGCAGCATTTGAATGGATTGTTAAAGGCTACAAGTGGTGAGATTTTTTATAATGGTGAAGATATTTATGATAAGGATTATCATCTCAAACAACTTCGGAGTAAAGTGGGACTTGTGTTTCAGTATCCTGAGCATCAGCTGTTTGAGGTTGATGTTTTTTCAGATGTCTGCTTTGGACCTAAAAATTTAGGACTTCCACAAAAAGAAATAGAATTAAGAGCCTACGAAGCACTTAAGAAAGTAGGATTGGAAGATGAGCACTTTTATCATTCCCCATTTGACCTCTCAGGGGGCCAGAAGCGACGCGTAGCGATAGCAGGTGTATTAGCAATGAAGCCTGAGGTTTTAATCCTGGACGAGCCTACAGCAGGCTTAGATCCTAAGGGTAGAGATGAAATTTTAACGCTTATAAAGAAATTAAGGGATGAAAATAATATAACGATAATTTTGGTATCGCATAGCATGGAGGACGTAGCCAATTATGTGGATCGATTAATCGTAATGAACAAAGGCAGTATCATGATGGATGGAACACCAAGAGAGGTTTTCCTAAGATATAAAGAATTAGAGGAAGTTGGACTGTGTGCACCACAGGTTACCTATATCATGCACGAATTAAAAGAAATGGGATTACCTGTAAATCCAGATAAGACAACGATTCAGGAAGCTAAGGAAGAAATTTTAAGAGCACTCAAAAGCATTTAATGTCATGCTAATGCAATAGAAGGGAATATCATGATTAGAGATATTACGTTAGGACAATATTATCAAGCGGATTCATTGATTCACAAAATGGACCCAAGGGTAAAATTAATAGGAACTTTGTGCTATATTATTTCGCTGTTTATTTTCAAAAATATAACAGCATATTTAGTTGCAACCGTATTTTTAATATCTGTAATTAAAATCTCAAAAGTACCGTTTAAGTTTATTACTAAGGGAATGAAAAGTATTCTAATTCTAATGATGATCACCGTGGTATTTAATTTGTTTTTGACTCCAGGAGAAGCAATCGTTACGTTTTGGAGATTTTCCATTACAAGAGAAGGTATTGCAGCTGCAATTTATATGATCATTCGTCTGTCCTATTTGATTGTGGGTTCTTCCTTGATGACACTCACGACAACGCCTAATAATCTTACAGATGGTATGGAAAAATTAATGAAACCATTAAAAATATTCAAAGTGCCTGTTCATGAAATAGCCATGATGATGTCGATTGCCTTACGATTTATACCAATCTTACTAGAGGAAACAGATAAAATCATGAAGGCACAAATGGCAAGAGGTGCAGATTTTGAGAGCGGTAATTTATTTCAAAAAGCAAAGAGCCTGGTACCGTTACTAGTACCATTGTTTATTTCAGCCTTTCGCAGAGCCAATGATTTAGCGATGGCAATGGAAGCTAGATGCTACCGCGGTGGAGAAGGGCGTACAAAAATGAAGCCTTTAAATTATAAAAAGGTAGATTACTGTGCATATACCATTCTGGCCTTTTATATGGTAGCAATTGTAGCAGCAGGCAAATGGGGGATCATATAGGTATGAAGCGTGTACTTCTTGTGGTAGCATATGACGGTACCGATTACCATGGATGGCAGTTGCAGCAAAATGGAAAAACAATTGAAAGTGAATTAAATACTCATTTATCAGAACTATTAAATGAAACAATTAAAGTAAGTGGTGCAAGTCGGACAGATGCAGGTGTACATGCACTTTGTAATCTGGCTGTTTTTGATACAAATTCCAGAATTCCAGGAGATAAAGTGTCATATGCACTAAACCAACGATTACCAGAGGATATTCGAATCCGTCAATCATTAGAGGTTGCAAATGATTTTCATCCAAGATATGTGGAAACAATCAAAACATATCAGTATTCTATTATTAATGATAAATTCCCAATTCCAACAAAGAGATTGTACTCTCATTTTACTTATTATCCACTGGACACCGAAAAAATGCAGCAAGCTGCTAATTACTTAGTAGGAATCCATGATTTTAAGAGTTTTTGCAGTATCCATACAGAAACAGAAAGCACAGTACGCGAGATTACAGAAATAAAAGTAACGAAGGTAACTAATGAAATTCTAATACAAGTATCTGGAAAAGGATTTTTATATAATATGGTCCGAATTATTGCTGGTACACTAATGGAGGCTGGCCAATCCTTTTATGAACCAGAACATGTAAAAGAAATACTAGAGCAATTAGATAGAGAAGCAGCAGGCCCAACAGCACCTGCAAAAGGATTAATGTTAATAAACTATCGTTTTTTGGAAAATAATTTTCCAGAAAAATTTTTTTCGCGAAAAATAGAATAAATATTGACACACCCCGATGAGTGTAATATAATATTTCAATGTGACGTAGTTTGTAAATGCTCGGACCTGCCCCGGCGAGAACATTTAAATGTGCTAGCTGGTTGAGATGACTATGTGGGAGTAGAAATTGAGACTTGCAGTGCGATAGATAACAACATGGAAACAAAATTATTTGGAGGTAACATATGAAGACTTTTATGGCTAGTCCAGCTACAATCGATAGAAAATGGTATGTAGTAGACGCTACAGGTATGACATTAGGACGTTTAGCATCAGAAACTGCTAAAGTTTTAAGAGGAAAGAATAAACCAATCTTCACACCACACATTGATACAGGTGATTATGTGATCATAATCAATGCAGAGAAGGTTGCTGTAACAGGAAAGAAATTAGATCAGAAAATGTATTACCATCATTCAGACTATGTAGGTGGTATGAAAGAAACTACATTAAGAGAAAAATTAGCTAAGAAACCAGAACAGGTTATTGAACTTGCTGTTAAGGGAATGCTTCCAAAAGGACCTTTAGGCAGACAGATGTTTACAAAACTTCATGTATACGCAGGACCTGAGCATGATCAAGCAGCTCAGAAACCTGAAGTATTAACATTTTAAGCAAAAGGTAATGGAAGGAGAATAAAAAAGTGGCTAAAGCAAGCAATAAGTTCTACGGAACTGGAAGAAGAAAAAAATCAATCGCTAGAGTATACTTAGTACCTGGAACAGGTAAAATTACAATAAATAAACGTAGTATTGATGAATATTTTGGATTAGAGACATTAAAGGTTATCGTTCGTCAGCCTTTAACAGCTACAGAAACAGTTGAGAAATATGATGTTCTTGTAAATGTTCACGGAGGTGGATATACAGGACAAGCAGGCGCTATCAGACATGGTGTAGCAAGAGCACTTCTTACTGTAGATGGTGATTTCAGACCTACATTAAAGAAAGCTGGATATTTAACAAGAGATCCACGTATGAAAGAAAGAAAGAAATACGGTCTCAAAGCAGCACGTCGTGCACCACAGTTTTCAAAGAGATAAGCAGTTACTTGCGAATCAAAATGCATATCAAAGCCCCAGAATGCTTGCATTCATGGGGCTTTTGTTATGTGTTTTGATTCATTAGAATGCAAGAAATGACCGAGGAAATCCGGAGGATTTTTGAGGTTCTTTCTTGCATTCGCAAGTAACGGAAACTTTTCAAAGAAATAATGATGCGTGCAAAACCTCAATTTATTGGTTTCTTGAAGTTCTGGAATGCTGTAAAATGGTGTGGATTTCGTACGGTAAATAACACATAACTAACAAGTGACTAACAAAATTCTAGGGTGTTTTAAGTCCTAATCAGTGCTTAGAACATCCTCTTTGATATCGTTTTTTAAAGGCAAACTTCCAGGAATAAATATATTCTTCATTTTGCTCTCCTTAATTTTTCAAGTTCTATATGATATGAAACTTGTATTGTGGAATTAAATTTGATTGATTGCTTTAACCAGCTACTGAACGTCAAAGTGGGTATACACCTTTTAGGTTAGGGACATGGCTCCCGAATGTTCAGCAATCTTTTTAATAATCGTCTGATTAACTCCTGCTTCTGCAAGTAAGGAAATGCAGGTATGTCTGCAACAGTGCGGAGTCTTTTCAATGTTTAAGTTCTGCATGAGTGGAGTAAAGTAGCTGTCATAGTAATTGCGATAGAGAAAATACGGTTCGGTATTATGACAGAAAGTTTGATTCGGCAAAGAAGGAACTTGCAGTTGTGGAGGACGATTACAAGGTAGTTTCTGATAAACTGGAAGAGAAAAGTCGAAAAGCTGAAATAGCGGAAGAAGTATACTTCATGTATAGTTGTGCTGGCTCTGACAGAGAACATGATTTATTTGAAGAAGTGGTTCAGCTTCGGTATGAGAATGAAAGGAAAGACGGAGAAATTCGGAGTTTGAAGCAGAAGCTGGGTGACGCATATGATTTTATGAAGCGATTTATGATTGGTGAAGTGACGTTGTTCGAGAAGTTTATGCAGGGGGTGAAGGAGAAAGTAAGAGATTTTGTGGGAATAAAGTAGATTTCAAGGAAAGAGTCCGGAAATTTTGGACTCTTTTTGCTAGAAAAAATATGTATATGGTGGTAGAATAATCATTGTAGTTGGATATATAAGGAAAATTTTACTAAGGGGTGAAAAAGTGGCTGATAATTATAAAGATACAGCGTATCGTATGTTTGAGAGTTCAGAAATTCTTTACAGAAATAAGCAGTGGTTTAATGCTAATTATTTAGCAGGATATGTTTTAGAATGTTATTGTAAATTAGTATTATTATATACATTAAATTGTGGTGAAACTCTTTCACGTGGTTCAGTAAGAGGATACAGTCACGATATAAATTCCATGAGAAATGAAATCGATTTAATTTTATTAAATGGAGGAAATGCTTCACAGTATTGTATTGATATATGTAATGTATGTAATGAAATCATTGCAAATTGGGATCCTAAATATAGGTACGAAGCATCTTCGCATGCTCTTAATAATAACACATTAGCAAATGATATAAAATTAGAAATAGCGAGTCTGATAGATATAATACTTACAATGGAAGTGGATGGGGTGATTTAATGAAACATTTTGATGAGATAAAAAAGATAGTTATTGATTTTATATCTGAAATAAATGATACGAATAGCAGTTTCTACATTGTTAGAGATGTTTTTGGGAAAATATCTGTGTATATTATTGGAAATAAAGATTTTAATGTCTTGAATAATAATTTAAGAGATCTTATAAGTGAGGTTTGGTTAAATAGAGTAGTTAAAATAGAAGAGTCTGATCTTTTGTATGCCGAAGTATCTAAGAATGCAGTTAAAATAAAAGATAATATATTTTACTCAGAAAGGCCTTTGGTTAAGCGGACGTGGAATACAATAAAAGGAAATTCTGAAAGGGATAAAGAAAAGGTAATTACTTTTTATTCTTATAAAGGAGGAGTAGGGAGAACAACAACTTTAGCGATGACAGCATTACAGTTAGTTAGAGAGGGAAAGAAAATTGTAGTAGTGGATTTAGATTTAGAAGCACCTGGTTTATCAACGATATTGAAGCCAGAAATTGAATACCCTAAATATGGCGTAGTTGATTTTCTGATAGAAAGTGAAACGTGTAAAGAAGGACTAGATATTAATGAGTATGTATACGCTGTAAACAATAAAAAATTAATTGGGCTAACTGGTGGAGAATTGTTAGTAATGCAAGCAGCTAACTTGCAGAATGGAGAAGTAGAAGAATATTATAATAAACTTTCAAGAATTGATTTTAATATGCCAAAATACTTGAATGATCAAAATGCTATTACCAATTTATTAATAACTTTAAAGAACGAGTATCAGCCAGATTTTATATTTATAGATTCAAGGGCTGGAATACATGATATTGGTGCTTTAACCTTATTAAGGTATTCAGATGAGGTAGTTCCCGTTTTTTATGGAAATGAACAAAATATGTTAGGTTTAAAATTTATTATGCCCAAATTGGTAAATCTCGATATACCATTTTATTTGATTAATTCGCCTATGCCAGTATCCGAAGAAGAAGCAGAGGTTGAACTAAAATGTTATTTGAAAAGTAGTTTTGAAATATTAGAGGAAACAGGTTATTTTGTAGATATTCCAGAAATTTTTGATGTGAGTTCACCACATTATCCAATTAATATAAGGTATGATGCATTGAATTCTAACATCAATAGTGATGATAAAATACTTCAAATACTAAATTTAAATGGTGAAGAAAATGTATATAAACTTTTATCAAATAAATTGAGCTCAAACAATGAAGAAATTGTAGTAGATGAGTTTAAAGAATCTGCAAGTAGACTTGAAATACTGGAGTCTATACAAAAAATAACTTCAGAGGTTGCAGCAGCTGAAAATGAATTTTCTGATTTAGCTAGTTTAATGAAGAATTTTTATCCGTTAAAGGAATATAGATACATTTTTGATAATAATAAATTTATAATTACTGGGGCAAAGGGAAGTGGTAAAACTGCTTTGTTTAATGTTTTGAAGTGTCCAGAGTATGCACATAAATTAGCAAAATATGTGGAGGTGAAATCGGACTTTATTGAACAAACAAAATGGATTACAGGATTAGATTCAAGCGGAGAGTTTCCAAGTCAAGCAAATTTTCGTGCAATTGGCAATGCAGAAAAAAGAGGGTTTTATTCTATTTTCTGGAAAATACTAGCAGTTAAAGTTTTACAAGAGATCATAAAATCTGACGCAGAGAATTATCCTAAATATCTAGATGAAATTTTTAATTGTAAGTATAGTCAGATTAAAGATATAATCTTTAGAGATACATCAATTGATGAAAAGTTATCAGAATTTTTTGGTGATTTGGATAAAATATTGATGAGTAAAAATAAAACGGTAATACTTACCTATGATGCACTTGATTATTGTATCGATGCTGAGCTAAGGGGTGTATTTATCTCAGAGCTTATAAATTTATGGGCAGAAATGAATATAAGATTACGGAATATTAAATCAAAAATATTTTTAAGAGAAGATATATATAAAAATGAAGTGTCCGGAATTACTGACAAAATTAAACTTAATAATTATAGAACTTTAATAAATTGGGATTATGATCATCTACTTGCGATAGTATGGAAGCGTATGTTAGAAAGTAATGCTATATTAAAAATGGTTGTTGAAAAAATGCTTTTAAAAAATGGGTATTCGCTTGTTTCTTCAGAAGATGTTGGATTGATACCAATGCCGAATTCAGAAATTAATAAGTTGATATTAAGTGAAATTATCGGAGATAAGATGGGAAAAGGCAATAAAGCGTATACGTATAATTGGATAGCATATCGTCTTAGTGATACTAATGATAATATTGTTCCTAGGAGTATATTAAAGTTATTTTCATTGGCCGCTAAAAATGAAATAATTGAGGGGAAACAGGACATTCTGAAGCTTATTACGCCTAGAGCATTGGAAAATTCAGTGAATGAAGTTTCAAAAGATAGGGTAGTCGATATGAGTGAGGAATATCCAGAATATAGAAAAGTATTTTCTGATTTAAAGAATCATTGTCCTACTTTTCCGGTTGAGGAAGAGGTCTTAAAAGAAGGATTAATACAATGTGGATTAGACGAAGCAGAGTTAAAGACTAGTATTGATAGACTGAAAGATATTGGAATCTTGAAAGAATATCAAAGAAAAAAATCAGATCCAATCAGATATCATATTCCTGATATTTATCTTAAAGGAATGGGATTAGTTAGAAAAGGATATAGATAGCTACCGGTAACAAACACGTAACTAACATCACTATCAAAGAATCCAGTATTCATGCGGTTCTACAGTTCTCAAGCAGCTATCAAAGATATAATAAATTGTCATTATATAACAATATGTTACTTGCGAATCAAAGCATATACAATGGCCCTGGAAAGTTTACTTTCCAAGGGCCTTTTTTATATGCTTTGATTTATTAGAATGCAAAAAATGACCGAGGAAATCCGAAGGATTTTCGAGGTTCTTTCTTGTGTTCGCAAGTAACGGAAAGAATTCAAAGACACTGGAACAGATACAGGGAAGCGTGGAGGTGCTGAAGAAGCGGCTTAGTAAGGAGATAGAGAACTTAGATTAAATGCATTAAAAATTCAACCAATAGGTGAATAAAACTCGTTTTTCTCGTTATTGATAATCTGTTTCAAAAAAGGTAATCTATATTAGAGGAGGCGATTATGATGGAAAGTTTAGGAAAGAAAATAAAACAACTTAGAAGTGAAAAAGGAGATACTCAAGAGCAACTTGCACAAACTCTTCAAATTTCATTTCAATCTGTAAGCAAATGGGAAACAGGGATAGCATCTCCGGATATATCGTTTTTGCCGATAATAGCAGAATATTTTGGCGTTACGATTGATGAGTTACTAGGATATCGACTGAATTCATTATCATACAAAGAACGCTTTATTAAGTTTATGGTAAACAGTGGGGTATTAAAGTTTGGAGAGTTTAAATTAAAAAGTGGACGAATTTCACCATATTTTATTAATACTGGAAATTATAAAACGGGAGCACAAATTTCCAAACTAGGTGAATTCTATGCAGAATGTATAAAGGAGAATGGTATTCGGGCAGATGCTATATATGGTCCAGCATATAAAGGAATTCCATTAGCAATTTCTACAGGAATTACATTGTTTAATAAGTATGGAATGGATTGGAATTATTGCTTTGACAGAAAAGAAGTCAAAGATCATGGTGAAGGTGGTATGTTTGTTGGATATCAATTTAAATCATCAGATAGAATAGTTGTTGTTGAAGATGCGATAACTTCTGGTAAGGCATTGCGAGAATCTATGAATAAGATTATGCAGATAGCAGATGTTATTGTTACGGATATGGTAATTTCTGTAGATAGAATGGAGGTTGGCAATACAAAATCGTCAGCTGTTATGGAAGTAGAAAAGGAATTTGGAATAAGAGTACATTCAATAGTTGACATGAATGATATAATTGCAGCAATTGAGAATGGAGTAGTACCAGGAACAGAACATTTGGAAGCCATGATAACGTACCGTAATGAATATGGGGTTGAATAAATGAATAGAAATAATAAATATAGATATTTTCTGATGGATTTGGACGGTACTATTGCAGATCCTAAAGTAGGGATTACGAAAGCAGTTGCATTTTCATTGAAACAATATGGTATTGAAATTGAGGACTTAGATTCATTATGTGATTTTATTGGACCACCATTAACAGAATCCTTTCAACAATATTTTGGTTTTTCTGAAGAGAAAAGTAAAGAAGCAGTTCTAAAATATAGGGAATATTATATTCCTTATGGAATTTATGAAAATCAGCTTTATGATGGTATGGCTCAATTGTTAAAAAATATTGTAGAACAAGGAAGTAAAATAATTCTTGCTACATCGAAACCAACAATTTTTGCTGAAAAGATTTTGAAATATTTTAAAATCGACAACTATTTTGAGTTTATAGCAGGAAGTGAAATGGACTTGAGCAGATATGGAAAAGGTGAAGTAATAGAATATGCTTTAAAGAAAATGAATATCAATTCAGAGAATGCAATTATGATTGGGGATAGAAAACATGATATAATTGGGGCGAAGGAAAACAAACTCGCGTCAATAGGTGTCTTGTATGGATATGGTAAGATAGAAGAAATGAAAAATGCACATGCTGATTATATTGTTCGGGATGTGCGCGAACTTGAAAGATTAATGATAGATTTATGTGATCAGGTATACGGTTTAAGATTGTAGATAAAATATAAAAAAGATAAAAAAATCACTGTTTTACAAAAAAACAGTGATTTTTTATATGAGAAGGGATATAATAAAACTAAAAATAACTAGGAGGTAGTCAAATGGAACCATATCAAGCAAAGAAACTACCGTTAGAATATAAAATAGATAAAGAATTACTTAGATTATTAGCCGAAGCGAATGAAAAATATGGAGAATACAAGTCACTACTAAATAATACTCTAGAATTTGATTCGAAATTTTTTCTTGATTCTATTTTATTAAACGAAAGTTATAAATCAACGCAGATTGAAGGAACTCAGATATCGCATGATGAAATGTACTATTTAAAATATTTAGAAAAGACAGATGATAATTTAGAAATACAAAATTTAAAACAGACGATAGAGTTTACTTATGATGAATTGTGTAATCAGAAGTCAATTAACATACATTTGGTAAATAGAATGCATGAAATTTTATTAAATAGTGTGAGAGGTGCTGAAAAAGATCCAGGACGAGTAAGAACATCGCAGAATTGGATTGGTCAACGTGGTGTTGGCATAGAAGGAGCTATATTTGTTCCGCCAGCTCCAGAAAATGTAATCGAATTATTAAATAATCTGTATGAATATATGAATGATGCATTTATAGATCCACTATTAATAAATGTTGCTATTTCTCATTCCAGGTTTGAAACAATTCATGCATACAAAGATGGAAATGGACGAGTGGGTAGGGCATTAATTCCAATTCAAATGGCAATGTTAGAAGATGGCAAACCTATTTTGTATTTATCAGAAGTGATAGAGTTATATAAACCATCCTATCAAAGGAATCTGATGGAGAGTAGGCGAGGTAATTTAGCTGGGTTCATTAAATTCTTTTTACAGTGTGTAATTGATCAATGTACATCATATATAAATAAAATAAATAGAATAAAAGAAATATATAAAGAGGATATGAAAAAAATTGAATCTTTCAAAGGAAATTCTGTTTATAAGATTATGCCTGTAATTATGAGACAAATTGTATTTACCAAGAAAGAAGTAGAAGAAGAGTCAGGGGTATCTGTTAATGTAGTATCGACCATTATTAATAAATTGGTTGAAATAGGAATTTTGATAAAAGATAGCTCGGTAATCAAAAAGGGGTATAGATACCAGAGAATATATGAGGTATTTGTAGGTAATCATGAGTATTTTTAATAGAAAGAGGAGAATTATGAAAAAAACAATAATTGTATTATCTGTAATCACTGTCATTAGCTTAACCGGCTGTTCAAAAACTGAGGTAGAAAAGAACCCAGTTGTTGTTAGTGACGTTATCTCGGTTGATGATGAAATTCAGCCAGAAACTTCGCAGGAAGCATTGTCAGTGGAAGAAGTGACTAATGCAACGGAAGCAATAAGCGCTGAAAAAGAGGATGACAATTTAGATCAGTCAGATAAACCTGCAAAGTTAACGATTAGTATTGAAGGGATGAATGAAGAAATTAATGGATTATTGCATGAAGGAAATGGATACGAAATCGTGTATGATTCAGACAATTACAAATATTCTGATAAAGATGGAGTTGATTACTTTATCGTAGACAACTCGGACCCAGCTATCTATCCTGATATATATTTATGTATAAACAATCTCAAGGACAAAAGTGCTTCTGATTACTTAGAGAAATTATCAGAAACACTTTCTGCCAATGGATTTCAATCAGAGATAACAAAGGATGCATCCATAGGAGATTATAAAGGAACAATAGTAACCGCCCAATCTGGTTTGGAGTGGAATTCTATAATTCGCAATTACTACATTATTGAAAATGATACATCCATATATACAATAGAGGCCCAGTATTTTGTAGAAGCATCAGAAGGTTTCGGTTCAAGAATTCAGGCTATGTTAAATACATTTAAAATAAAATAATAAGGATCTACTTAAATGTACATTTTATAATGCCAAATAAGTGAAATGTTACAATGAGATAGAAAATAGAAAGGAACAATATGATTATGTGTATTCAATTAATCATATAAAACTGATATGAACATAATTCTAATAAATACACATAAAAAAGATAATATTAATTTACTTAAGGCAAGAGATTTTTATTTTAATAAGGCCAAGAAATTAAATAAACTAAATAAAGTCTTTCTTTTTTTACCAGCTTTAGTATTGGCACTATCGTATTTGGTGTATATTCCAGATCTTTATTGTGATTTTGTGGATTCAAACAGAGACATTATTACAGGATTTTTAACAATATTATGTGCAGGAGTAAATTATGTATTATCTAAAAGTATAAATAGTTATACTTATAAGTCGAATGTTCTTCGAGAAGAATACGATAACAATGTTTTTGAACTAGCAAGAAATGAATTTGTATATAATTATAGTATTTGTGAGAAAGATGCTAAAAGCAAGGAATATAGTTACTATAAGGATGCGTTGAAACAGAGTAATTTTAACAAATATGAAGTTTGGTATGAAGAAATATTCTGTGATAAAATGGCTAATAATATAATGTGTTGTCAGATGGACAATATAATATATACATATCATGTTTATGTAGAACATAAAAAAATGGAAAAGGTAAATTTAACGATTTTAGGTTTAATAGATGTTATATTATTTTCTATCATATTTTTTTGCTTTCATATGGTAACTCCGATTGTCTTGATAATTCTAGCACAATTCAGCATTTTACAAAATATATTCGAAAGACTACAAATCGCAGAAGATTTGATTAATGAAATTAGACATTTTAAAGAAAAAATCATGGAAGAAGGATTCATTGACCGAGTTAATACTAGCAATGAATCCCTTAATTACTGCCTTAGAACAATGCAGGATTGTCTTATAAGTTATAGAAATAATAGTCTTTTTATCAATAAAAAATTGAGGGAAAAATATTTAAACCCTGGTAATCCATATTATAAAGATCTTGATGATATTAAAAATAAATTTCTTAAAATTCATGATGTTACAATGCCGGATTCGGCATCTGAAATAGAAATACTTTCAATAAAAGATCAAAATAAATCATATAAATTGTGTGAAGTTCAGGATAGATTAAAAGAGATGATGTGTGATGTTTTACATGTTTTAGAAGATGCTAAGATAACATATACTTTGGATGGTGGAACTCTGATTGGTTCTATAAGAGAAGAAAAATTCGTTTTTTGGGATGATGATGTGGATATAGCTATCCCTATTGAGCAGTTAGAAGTTGCAAAACAGATTATCAAAGATAAACTTAAAGATTACGTGATTCAAGATTATTACAATGATATTTTTTATTCGCCTAGACTTTCTAATATGCGAATTCGTGAAAGAAAAAGTATCATTGAAGAAAAAGATAGTGAATTATATGAAGAGTATGAAAATCGTGGTTTATTTATTGATGTATATTCCTATACCCCAATATTGATAAATAGATTTATAGATAATATTTATAGGCGTTTGTTTATATATACAATTAATAAGAAAATAAAAAAGACGGAGCATAGATATATCTATACAAGAAAAAACGAAAAGGTTAAGAATCGGTTTATTAAACAAAAGCAATGTTATTTGAGCAGAGTGGAGTTTTATCTCAAATATGCTCGAAATAAGAAATACTATGCATACGTTCCAACATATATAGATAATCTAAAAAAATCAGGTCCATATATAAAAAAAGAATATTTATATAATGAGAAAGATTCAAGGCATAAATTTGAGAATATGGAATGCTTAGTTCCATATAATTCAGATGAAGTTTTAAAGTGTTATTATGGTGAAAATTGGAGAGAATCTCCATTTAAGTCACTGGATAAGCTGAAAAATTATTCCGAAAAAAAATTTTGTGTTACATCTTTGAAACATATAAAATACATTGACTTATATTAGTATTTAAATCATTCAAGCGGAAGGGAAAATGAAAAGGACCGTTGATGTCAAGAGAGTTTTTTTCTACGATACATCAACGGTCCTTTTAAAGCTTATTGATTACCAAAATCCCTGGTAAAGATATCACTTTTTTCAAGAAGACTTTCTACAGTATCTAACTTTAATTGGTGAAGAAGCTCGATTACATAAGGGTTGTCTATGGGAGTCTGAAATGGAGCAGCATTGCCATATTCTTCAACATGAATACGTCCTTCTTCATGAGGAATCAGAGCTTTAGGACCACCCACGCAACCGCCAACGCAGCCCATACCTTCAAAGAAGTTGGCGTTGGTATTGCCAGAGAGAATATCTTGGATCATTGCCTTACATGCCGGTACACCATCCGCCTGCTGGGTACGAACAGAAATTGTGCGGTTCGGATTTAGACGTTCTAAGGTAGCGGTAACGGCTTCGCTGACGCCACCGGTATGAGCATATATTCTGCCTGCGCGAGAGGAGTGATCTTTTTCACTTTCTTCCATTGTCGCGGGGTCAATTTCCATCACTTGGAAGATATCTTGAATCTCCTGAAAGGTTAGAACATAATCAACGGCACCGGCAATATCCTTTTCTTTTGCCTCTGCTTTTTTAGCAAGACAGGGTCCGATGAATACTGTGAGGGCATTGGGATGCAATGCTTTGACAGCTCGTCCACATGCAATCATGGGAGATACGGCAGGAGGAACATGAGGAACCAGTTCTTTGTAAATTTTTCGAATCATTGCAATCCACATAGGACAGCAACAGCTTGTTAACTGATAATCCTGTTCCGTTTTAACATTTTTATCAAATTCTAGTGCTTCTTTTAAGGTAAGAATATCTGCAAAAAGAGAAACTTCAATCATTCCGTCAAAACCAGCTTTTTTCAAAGCACTGCGAAGCTTACCAGGAGTAACCTCACTACTGAATTGTCCTAGATAAGCTGGTGCGACCAAAGCATAAACCAGGTTCTTATGGGAACGCATTGCTTGAAGTGCAGGAATCACATCTTTACTGGCAGTAAGCTTCTTTGCGCGACATTCCTGAATACAGATGGAACAGCCTTCACACTTTTCCTCATCAATAATGGGTTCACCGGATTCACCGGGGTGAATGGCATGAAACGGACATACGTTAACACAATTTTGATCCTCACAGCTGCAGGCACCTGTTTGTAGGACCAATGGATGCTTTTCAGGATGAAGCAGGCAGTCGAGTTGGTGGGTATCACAGAGCTCGAGTTTATCAAGAAAACTGGAGTCTTTCTCTTTCAAGGTTCGTACTAGAACTTCATAATATAATTCTTCGAATGTTTTCATGGATGGACATATCCTTTCTACGCAAGATGGAATTTAAAGAAATTTAATCAACTCTTCTAAATTTTCAGATAAAAGTTTTGCAAGGGCAAAATCGGTATTCTTTAAAGCTAAAGCGATTTTCGTCTCAACTTCTTTTTTCTTTTGTTCAATTTCTAAATAGTCTTTATCAAAATGTTTTGCATAAATCATTTTTCTGAATTTTCGCATACTTATTTTTCTGATAGTCTTATCATCAATAATTAAAGCATAATCCATACAGTTGGTTATCGTATAGAAATCATGAGAAATCATGAGAATCGCACCATTATAGTTTTCTATGGCTTTTTCCAATGCGATCTGGGAATAAGTGTCCAGATGGCTTGTCGGTTCATCAAGAAGTAACAGATTCGCATTACTAGCAGAAATTTTAGCTAGTTGTAGTAAATTTTTCTCACCTCCAGATAAAGACGCTATTTTTTGATTGATAACTTCTTCTTCAAAACCATAGTTTAACAAGTACGATTCAATATCCTGATAAGTTTCAAAGTCAGAATTAGAGAATTCTTCAAGTACCGTATGGGACTCGTTTAGTGTTTCGCCTTGAATCTGAGATAAAAAAGCTACTTGGGCGTCTTTATTGATCTCAATGGAGGCATGATTATTTTCAAAGATTTCTCGAAGCAACGTCGTTTTCCCAGTACCATTTGGACCAATAAGGGCAATTTTATCAGTAGATTTCATCTCAAAGCTAACATTTTCTAATAACATAGTATCAAAGCCAACACTATAATTACTGACTTTTAAAGCAATTGTATCATCCATTGCATGATCTGTAACGAAATGAATTTCTGGCTGTTTAATATCTACAAAGGGCTCTTTAATTCTACGTGCTTTTAATCGTTCCACTATTGTAACTCTAGCATGTAGGGACTTTCCTCTGGACGCATTCGTATGGATCGTTGCGGCAGATCTAAGCTTATCAACAATAATCTCATTTCTCTCAATTTCTTCCTGATCAGCGATAGCTAGCTCCTGTAACTCAATTTTGCTTTGAAGTAATGAGAAGTTATAATCAATATATCTTCCATCAAACTCCTGCAGCTCCTTATTTTCAAGGTGTATAATTTTATTAAAACAATGATTCAGCAGATATCGATTGTGGGTAATAACTAGCATGGTTCCCTTGTGTGAATTTATTAGTTTTTTAAGAGAATTAAGATTTTCAAAGTCCAAAAATACATCTGGTTCATCCATAATCATTAATTCTTTACATGTTAACATTTCTTTAATCACCTGAATCAGTTTAAATTCCCCGCCACTAAGTTTGGAAACCATTAGATGTTCCTGCTTACTGAGGTTGGCTAGGTGTAGTTTTTTCCTGATGTTATTTTCAAAATTATCTCCATCCATTGCATTAAATTTATCCAACGTTTGCTGGTACTTTTCCAGTAGGGAATCAAAGTCTGAAGACACCTCCATTTCAGCACAAATAGAAGCGATTTCATTTTGTAGCTTAATAAAATCTTCTCCAATATATTCGAAAACTGTAAATTCTTTTGTTTGGTCTAGAATGGGGAACTGACTTACAAACCCAATTCTACAATTGGGAGCCATCTCTAATTTTCCATCGAATATATATTTCGCTGGATTCATTATAATATCGATCAATGTACTTTTTCCGCTACCATTTGTTCCTATTAAAGCACAATGTTGACCTTCCTCTAATGTAAATGAAATTTTATTAAATAAATCCTTTTGTGGAAATGAGTAGGATAAGTTATCAATTTTTATCATAGTAGTACCTTTCTTTATTACTAAAAAAGAGCTTAAAATAAGCTCTTCAATATATTTATTTAGTTTGTTCTAGAGTAACACTTTTTTGGATTAATATCAATCATTTCATCATTTCTTAATTTATATACCCAGCGTCAAATTTAAAAGATATTTGTCGTGGGAGGTTTTTGTATATTTTTTATGTAAAGTGTGGTAGAATCTCAACCGATATGTCTGACATATTATTGGATTGTCAAACCGATAAAATTATTTTGGAGAAACGGTAAAATGGAACCTTATTATTATAGTCATATGAACAAACAACAGCAAAGAATTTATCAAGTCATCAAGAGCGGCCTCGAGGCGTTTTCACAAAGCTTTGATGTTCAAAGAATTAATGCAACAGAGCTGAACGACATTTTTTACAAATTAAGATTGGATTGTCCACAGATATTTTATGCTTCGACATTTCAGTATTCTTTTTACGAAGATTCTACACTAGTAAAGATAAAACCGGTTTATTTATTTGAAAAGAATAAAATCAGAGACCATCAGAGGGCGTTGTCCGCCAGAGTGGAGAAGCTTGCGCGGGTGGTAAAAGATAAAAATGACTGGGAAAAGGAGCAATATATACATGATTTTATCTGCGAAAATGTAACTTATGATAAACTAAAGAAACAATATTCCCATGAAATACTAGGCCCATTGGGGCAGGGAGTTGGTGTCTGTGAAGGAATCGCGAAATCGGTAAAGATTCTTTGTGATCAGCTTTCAATTCCTTGTATAATTGCTATCTCGGAAAATAATCCACATAAGCATATCAAATATCGTCATGCTTGGAACGTGATTCAAATCAATGGAGTATGGTATCATCTGGATGCTACTTTCGATAATACATTAGGAAAAACAGAAGTGCGATATGATTATTTTAATCTAGATGATAAGAGCATTTTCAAGGACCATGAGCCTGTGATATACAAAGTTCCATCATGCAACGATGGTGATCGCTTCTATTATAGAGAGAGGAAACTTTCATTTACCAAGCAGGAAGATGTAGCAAAGCGTTGTCGGCAAGCAATCAAAAAAGGAAAAGTTCTAACCTTTCATTGGAGAGGTGGTTATCTCACCAAAGCTGTTATGGAGGAATTACTGCAAATCATAGCTGAGGCAGTCAAGGAAAAAAACAGGTACAGTCAAGTTTCTATAAACTGGCAGCAGGCAGTCATTCGCGTGAAATTTATTCAAGAGCAGGTGAAAGATTCGGTGAAGATAGAGGATGCCTACAAAGAGGAGAATGATGCAACCCCGTAGAAGCTATGTAAACGATATAAAATAATAAGGATCTACTTAAATGTACATATGAAATGCCAAATAAGTAAATCCTTATCTAGTATAAAACCCTTGCCGGCTTATAAGACTTTAAAAATATAAGTCCTATAAGCCTAACGTGTCAATCGGCTCATCTCCAACAACATTGTTTTCTTTAGCCTCTGAGGATTGAATGTTTTGGTTACTTTGATTTTTCATCGTGGTTCCCTCCTTCATTCAGATTGGTTTTACATTTGTAGTATGTGTAGGATACACATATTTAATACATGAATTTATGGTTTTTTATTTACAAGCTTTCTATTTTACAACCAACATTTTCAATACAAGATTTAATGGTACTTTCCTCCGTTGATTGATTGTATCCGACCTCAATCGAACCTCTTCCGGCATCAATATTAACCATAGAAATACCATCAATTTTAGATAATGCATTTTTTAGCTGAGTTTTAGTCTCAGAATTTTGTATGCCTGATACATGATAGTGGATTTTGTTCATAAGCGACTCCTTAAGATTTAAATTATATTTTGTGGACATTAAAAGCAGTTAACCCTTTATCGTCTTGTCTGACGTCAAAATTGACAGTTTCACCCTCATGTAAATCTTTATTATGGGTTTTTTCTTTTACTTGTGAATGATGTACGAAAACATCCTGACCATCTTTGGCTGAAATAAAGCCATAACCTCTTTCGTTATCAAACCATTTAACTACACCCGTATAATTGGCCATGTTGAGAACCTCCTTGCAAATCATCTATAAATCTATTAACAATTTCAAAGATAGTATAACCTCACATGTGAATATTAATTCAAAGAAAGGGTCGTGAAGAATAGGAAATTATTCAATAATAAATTGTAAATATACGAGTGATTTTGAAAGAAAATACGTATAGTCAAATAGAACCATTTCAATCAAAGAAAAAGAGGAACACTATGCAAGACCAGGATATTATCAAATTAATGAATGAAAATCCCGAAGCTGGAATTCATGAAGCTATGAATTGCTATGGCGGAGCGGTAGAAACCATCTGCCGTAATTTTCTTTTTGACTGTCAGGAGATGGACATTGAGGAAGCAATAGCAGATAGTTTTATTAAGCTATGGAAAGCAAAAGACAAAATAAGAATCCATAATAATGGGAGTCTTAAAAGTTATCTTTATGCGATTGCAAGAAACACAGCTAGAGACAAACGTAGAACCTTAAATAAAGTATCAATTTATTCATTGGACGAAGTAGATATGCAGCTTCAGGCACCCCTAAACATAGAAGAGGATTTTGCAAGAAAATCAAATGAGAGAATATTACATGACTGTTTAAATGATATCAAAGAACCAGGCAGAAGTGTTTTTATTTTGCGTTATTTTTACGGTGAGAAAATAAACAATATTGCTAAAAAGTTAGAACTAGAACCCAAGAAGGTAGAAAATATTTTATGCAGAGGTAAGGCAAAACTTGAAAAGGCATTAAATGAGAGGGGGATTTTCCATGAGTGATGTTGATGAATTATTTAATGAACTCGATGATAAAGAAATAGTGAAAATTGGGAGTACTATGGATAAAGAAAAACAGCAACGAATTGAAAAAAAAATTATGCAAGGCATTCAAAAAGAAAATAATAGTAAATCTAAATTCTCAAAGAAAAAATATGTTGCCTTATTATTAGCAGCAACGTTTCTAATGGGCATAACGGTATATGCTACAGAGAAAAATGAATGGGATATTGCAATTATAAACTACATGGGGATTCGTAATGCGGATACCGTTCAGTTAGAAGATGGTGTGGTGGAAATTGGAGCTTCTGCTTTGAGTAATGGAGTTACGATGAAAGTAGTATCATCAGTAGGAGATAAAAATTCAGCATATATTCGTATTGATACAGACTACAAATTACCAGAAACATTTAATGAAGAGACAGATTATATCATAACAGATGGATGGGATACTACCATTTATAAAGAGGCAATGGAATTGACTACAGATCATGGAGGATCAATATCATATTTTAATAATGATGGATTTCTTAGCTTGATGATGTCTATTAGTAATTGTAATGGAATCAATCGAAAAAACGTAAAAGTTTCTTTGTCTGACTTATATATTTATCATGATTTGCATTCAAAGAAAGATGAAGAAGTAGATCATGGCACTTTACTTTTAAAAGGGAAGTGGACAATGTCATGGAAATATAATTATCGCTCCAATGTAAAAACGTATTATCCAGTAAGGAAAGTAGTAAGCAATAAAGACACTTGCCTTTTAACGAAGCTAGAAATTTCGCCTATAAGCATTCGAGCTGAAGCTGTAAAAAATCCTGCAAAAGGAAGAACAGAAACTAGCAAACTTCTAATCAAAAAAATAACTATGAAGGATGGTTCCACAATTGTTTTTGATCCTATAAGTACTTCTGGTGGTTGCCAAAATAATATTTTTCTGGAGGGATATCGAGATGTTATGGAAATGAGTGAAGCAATTGATCCTTCTGAAGTATATAGTATATCGATTGGAGATATCGTGATTGTTTTATGATATAATAAACAAGTATAAAATTCTATGACAGTAGGGGGAGAAAAACATGAAAACAGAACATAAACAGGTACAATCAAAAAACGGTATTGTACATTATTGGGTGGACCGAAATAGGAATAAAAATGCAAAAAATATTGTTTTTACGCATGGATTAACGGCAAATCATACGATGTTTGAAAGACAAGTTAAGTATTTTGCTGAAAAGTACACAGTTATTACATGGGATGTTCCATTGCATGGATTATCAAGGCCTTATCATGACTTTTCTTATTATCAAACAGCATTGGAACTCAAAACAATTCTGGAAATAGAACATATTGAGAAAGTAGTTTTAGTAGGAATGTCAATGGGTGGGTATCCAAGTCAGGAATTTGGAAGCTTATTTCCAGATATGGTAGAAGGCTTCGTTGGGATTGATACAACACCATTTGGATTAAAGTATTATTCGAAATCAGATTTATGGTGGCTTAAAAAGGTGGAGCCTATGGCAAAATGGTTCACAGATGGGATGTTGAGAAAAAGTATGGCAAAATCCATTTCAAAATCGGAGTATTCCTACCAGAAAATGATGGAAATGTTAAAGCCACTTACAAAATCACAAATCATTGAACAAATGGGAATTGCATACACAAAATTTGCTTTTGAAAACAAAGATGTGGATTTTAAATTCCCAATATTGATATTGCTTGGAGATAGTGATAAAACGGGTAAAGTAAAGCAATATTGTGAAGCATGGGCAAATGATATAGGATCTCCCGTACATATTATTCAGAATGCTGCACATTTTTCAAATGGAGACAATCCGGCCCAAGTAAATATGGAAATCGAAACGTTTATTCAAGGATATGAAATGTCCTGAGATTTTTTAAATAATAAATGATTTTCTATATAAAATGTGCATAAAATAATATGCAATCATTGACGTACGCAAATATGCTAAAACGTCTTGTAAAAAAAATTCAAATAACCTCTCAGGATATTTTGTCTTGAGAGGTTTTATATTTGACAATATACTATACATGGTCTCGAAGGATAAGATGATTTTTGGAAGTTTAAAACCTCAGATAGAAGTTTAATGTTTTATATTGTAACTTAGAAAAAAGGTTGTTATAATTTTCGTAAATATATATGAAAGAAAGGCGAATACTTTTTGGATAATAATATTATTACTCCCATATACGCTCAGATAGCGTTAGATATAGCAGTAAGAATTACGCGTGGTGATTTGAAAGAAAACACTAAAATATATGGTCGATCTGTGATGTCATCTGAATATGGAGTGTCTCCTGAAACAATCCGAAGATCGATGAAACTGCTTGAGGATATGAAAATTGTTGAAACGAAACAAAACAGTGGTACCATTATTTTGTCTACTGAAAATGCGAGATTGTATGTTGAAAAATTTGGTGAACATAGTAACATACATTTAATGAAAAAAAAGTTGAGTGATTTAATAAGAAATCAGGAAGACATTAATCGACAAATAGTTGATATTGCAGGATTTATAGTACGAACAGGCGAAAAATTTTCGGAGAGTAATCCCTTTCATAATTTTCAGATTACAATACCGCAAAATTCTGCCATTATTGGACATACACTTGCGGAACTGAATTTTTGGCAGGAAACCAGAGCAACTGTCGTAGCAATTCGCCGTGATGAAAAAATTATACTTTCACCAGGACCTTATATTTTATTCGAAGAAAATGATGATATAATATTTATTGGTGATATTACAAGTGTTCAAGCTGTTAATGATTTTGTAAATAAATGATATTTATTCATATTCTTTATATACCATAATTTTATAAATAGATTATGGTATTTTTAATTCTAAAAGTAATCTACTTATCACTCTTATCCTCTTCCGTATGCTTTAGTATTTCACCAAATCAAAAGTTGAATATGTTTTTAGCAAGCGTAACAATTTTGAAATATACATAATATGTAAATATTGTATATTTTTACTTGAAAAAGTGACAACTTAGTGATATTATAAAGTTGTCACTAAAAATATAACTTGAAAGGGGTTTATATGAAAATTGGAAAAAAAATAATGAGTTTGCTAATAGTACTATCATTCTCAATGATTTTTACATCCTGTAAAAAGGAAGAAACGGATAGTTTGAAACGCGTTGAGGATTCAGGTACTTTTACAGTTGTAGGAAGTGGAGGTTATCCCCCATTTAACTATATGGAAGATGGTAAAGTTGTCGGATTTGATGTTGATACAGGTGCGGAAATAGCAAAACGATTAGGGGTACAACTTAACTATGAAACATCTGATTGGGATGGACTCACGGAAGGGTTAAGAAACAAGCGATATGATGCTATCTTAGGTAGTATGGCTATTACAGATGAGCGTCTTGAAGTTGTAGATTTTACAATTCCTTATTATTATTCAGGTGCACAATTATTTGCAAGTAAAGATTCGGGAATTACCGATGTAAGTCAATTGAGTGGAAAAAAGATTGCAGTAACTACAGGAACTAATTTTGTTCAGGATGCTGAAGGGTTAGGCGCAGAAGTAAGTTATTATCAAGATGATAATGCAACACTGATGGAGTTGATTAATGGGAGAGTTGATGGTGTAATTACTGATCGATTGGTAGGACTGTCTGCAATGGAAGAAATTGCGGGTGGTGAAAATATTATTCTTGTTGGCGAGCTATTAAGACTGGAAAATATGGGAATAGCAATTAACAAGGATGATACAGAACTACTAGAACGAGTAAATGAAATATTACAGGAAATGCATGATGATGGTACATTAACAAAAATTAGCGAAAAATGGCTTAATGGCATAGATATTACTACAAAGTAGTTTTTACGATCTGTTGATAAAGGAGGAAACACATGAACGTTTGGGATTTTTCAATAATTCCAAAGTATTTTATGTCATTTTTAGATGCAGCAAAGATGACGTTATTGGTAACTGTATTAGGTATCCTTATTGGTATTATATTTGGACTTATTCTTGCATTAATGCGTATTTCAAATTATAAGGTTTTAAGTATCCCTGCAAAGGCATACATATGGATTATTCGAGGGACACCCTTACTTTTGCAGCTACTATTAATTTATTTTGGTTTAGTTAATGTTGTTCGTATTGATAATTTGCCTTCAGCCTTTTTAGCACTCGGTCTTCATAATGCAGCTTACATTGCTGAAATATTTCGAGGGTCGATACAAGGGATTGCACGAGGACAACGGGAAGCAGGTCTTTCTTTAGGTATGACAGAAGGGAAAGTAATGTGCCGTATTATATTACCTCAGGCATTCAAACGTGCAGTGCCGGCATTAAGCAATCAGTTAATTATAGCATTAAAAGACTCATCATTAGCTAGTGCTGTTGCAATACCGGAACTATTACTATATGCAAGGCAACTTGGTTCTTCTACCTTCCGGTTAATGGAGATGCTAACCATTGCAGCTATTTACTATTTAATTATGACCTCAGTATTAACGATATTTGCTAATGCAATTGAAAGACGATTAAATGTCAGTGATTTTAAAGTATTGGAGTGAGCATTTTATGATAAAAATAAATGGACTTAATAAACGGTTTGGGAAACATCAAGTATTACATAATATTGAATTTCAGGTAGAGGAAAACGAAGTAGTTGTGATAATTGGTTCAAGCGGTTCAGGCAAAAGCACGTTACTCCGATGTATTAATTTTCTTGAAAAAGTACAACAGGGGACAATTCAAATTGATGGGAAAATAATAACATCAAAGACGAAAAATCTTCATTTAGTTAGACAAGAAGTAGGTATGGTATTTCAACATTTTAATCTTTTTCCACACAAAACAGTATTGGAAAATGTGATTGAGGGTTTAACACAAGTTAAGAAAGTTCCGCTTACCAAGGCAAAGGAAGAAGGACTTTTTTTGCTGGATAAAGTAAATATGCTAGATAAGGCTGATACATATCCAGCAATGATATCAGGTGGACAAAAGCAACGTGTTGCTATTGCACGTGCATTAGCTATGAATCCTAAGATTATGTTATTTGATGAACCCACTTCAGCCCTTGATCCAGAACTAGTTGGAGAAGTTTTAAGGGTTATGAAGAATCTTGCAGAGGATGGCATGACTATGGTTGTTGTTACCCATGAAATGGGATTTGCAAAAGAAGTTGCTGATAGAATTGTCTATATGGATGAAGGTAAAATAGTTGAGGAAGGAACACCAGAAGAAATATTTAATAACCCTGTAAATCCGAGAACAAAAGAATTTATATCACAGATTTTATAAAAATATTTCTTACGTTCCCCATTTTTCCAATGGCGGCAATTCGTCTCAAGAGCTCAAGAAAATATGGAAATAGAAGCATTTATACAAGAATTATAATGACTACATTGTATTAATGAAACAATATCATAGAAACATAAATTCTTGAAAATTCCCACGAGTATGGTAATCCATATTCGTGGGAATTTCTTATAATGAAATTATAATGAATTGGAAAATACTACAAAATAGTACAAATTCTGCGAAAATCCTTTTCATATTTGTACTTAGAAGGTATAATTACAAAAGATATATTCCTTTTTGGAGTAGAAACGGAGGAGGAAATGTCAAAAGACATAGTAATTAAGAGTAACAGGTACGGGATTAAGCTTATACTTGACAATCAGTTACCATTTCCAGAATTGCTACAGATAGTCGGTGATAAATTTAAGGAAACGGGTAATTTTTTTAAAGATGCAAAAATGGCAATTTCATTTGAAAATAGAGAATTAACAGTAGATGAAGAACTGAAAATTGTAGATATTATTATGGAAAATTCTCAAATCCAAATTGTTTCAATTATAGATGATGATAGCGTTCTAGAGGAAAAGATGAAGGAGCGCTTAGACGCTTGTTATCAGACGGAACTCGCGAAGACAACGAACTATGAAAATTTAAATACATCGCAAGAGATGGAAGAAAATGAAGCATTTACAGATTTCTATCGTGGGAATCTTAGATCCGGTCAGGTCCTAGAGAGTAATTCTAGCATTACGATTATTGGAGATGTTAATCCTGGAGCAAAAATCATCTCAAGGGGCAATATTGTAATTTTAGGTTCTTTAAAAGGAAATGCACATGCTGGTGCAGCAGGGAATCATAACTGCTTTATTTTTGCGCTTGATATGCAGCCCATTCAATTACAAATAGGAGATTTGATTGCAAAAAGCCCGGATAAGGAGAAATCACAAAAGCGTATCAGAAAGAAACAAAAGGTAACAGTGGATCGTTATGATTCACGAATTGCGATTGCACAAGATGGAAATATATGCATTGATACTATGACAAAAGGATACATGAATAATTTACCAGTTTGATGAACTGTATTAGGAGGAAATAACGAATGAGCGAAGTAATTGTAATAACTTCAGGAAAAGGTGGTGTTGGTAAAACAACAACTACTGCGAATGTTGGAACAGGTCTTGCAATGTTAAATAAAAAGGTTGTAATGATTGATACAGATATTGGGTTAAGAAATCTAGATGTTGTAATGGGATTGGAAAACCGCATTGTATATAATTTAGTGGATGTAATTGAAGGGAAGTGCCGTATAAAACAGGCTTTAATAAAACATAAAAAATATCCTGATCTTTGTCTTCTTCCATCAGCACAGACGAGAGACAAGGATGCTGTTACACCAGAACAGATGAAACAGTTGGTAGAAGAATTAAGACAAGAGTTTGATTATATTCTTCTTGATTGCCCAGCGGGAATCGAACAAGGATTTAGAAACGCAATTGCAGCTGCAGATAGAGCATTAGTAGTAACCACACCAGAGTTATCTGCAATCCGTGATGGTGATAGAGTTGTTGGCCTGTTAGAGGCTAATGAAATGAAGAAGATTGACTTAATTATTAATAGAATTCGCATGGATATGGTAAAGCGTGGAGATATGCTAAAAGTAGAAGATGTTTGTGATATTATGGCAGTTAATTTGTTGGGCATTATTCCAGATGATGAGCAGATTGTTGTATCTACGAACCAGGGAGAACCATTAGTAGGTTCAGATTGTCTCGCTGGACATGCGTATATGAATATTTGTAAGCGTATTACAGGAGAAGAAATCCCATTTTTGGATTTAGATGCAAAAAAAGGTATGATGTCAATGATAACAGGTTTATTTAAGAAGAAGTAGAGGGGAGGATAACTATGGGTTTCATGGATTTTTTTCGCAAGACAAATTCAGGTGAGGTCGCAAAGGATCGCTTAAAGCTATTATTAGTATCAGATAGAGCAAATTGTTCACCTGAAATGATGGAAATGATTAAGAATGATATTATTAAGGTAATCACGAAATACATGGATATCGATCCACAAGGCATAGATATTCAGCTTACAGAAACAGAATCAGATGGGAATAACGGATCGGTACCTGCTTTATTTGCCAATATTCCAATTAAAGATTTAAAACATCATGTATCAAAATAATGTTATATTTTAGGAACCTCTCAGATTTTTTGAGAGGTTTTAATTTTACAAAAAGCATTTATATAACTAGTAAAATACTTTTTTATACGCATAAATAAAGTAGGAAAAGGAAATGATACTAAAAATGATATTGAAAAATAGCTTTAATTTAGGAAAGATTGGAGGTTTTTATGCAAGAAAGAAAAAATGAGTCTAAACGTACCAATACAGATGCCATATTAAAAAATTTAACAAGTACAAAGGATGTAATCAGAGATGGTAATTTTATAAATGGTGAAGGCAATGGTAGCTTCTCGAATATTAATACACCGAGGTATGGAGAAGAAGCCGATGTAGATGATTTATAAGTTAAATGAGATAAGCAAGATGGAAGCATATTCAAACAATAAACGTTATTATAAAGTTTGTTTGAAGGTGCTTCCATCTTTTTAGCTGTAAATTTGGTAAGCTAGTATACTATTTTGGTAACCTAGAAAAGAAGACTTGAACTACAGCGGTAAGATGAGTAAGATAAATCATATAGAAAAAAGGGGGAGGGAGTAAATGAAAATAAATATTCACACGAATTCTAGTATAGCTGAAACAGAAATCAATATTTCTTGTAATCATATCACACCGGAATTGGAAAGACTTATTTCCTTGATAAGAGTTATGGATATGAAAATAACAGGTATGAAGAATGGAGATACACATATTTTGGACATTAACAATATTTTATATATTGATACTGTGGACAAAAAATCCTTTCTGTATACGAAAACGGATATTTATGAAACTCCATTAAGACTATATGAGCTAGAAGAGCAATTAAGATATACAGAATTCTTTCGGGCCAACAAATCATGCATTATTAATTTTGCACAAATTAAATCTTTGAAATCAGATTTGGATGGAAGAATTCTAATTACCATGAGTAACCAGGAAAAGTTATTTGTATCAAGACAATATGCAGCGACTGTTAAAAAGAAACTGGGGGTGAAATAAAATGGAAAAGAGATTCACGATATTTGATTTTTTATCAGAAGCATTTAATATCTTTTCTGTTACGATTGTATTTGTGACAATTGTAGCAATGATATCAGGAGGTGGCGCACAATCGATATCATCAATTTATCAATATGGTTATAAGGCCATTCCCACTTTTACGATACTGCAATTTTTATTTACTTCATTTATTTTAGAATCATTAAAGATATTTTGGTATTCAGAAAGAATATTCAAAAATTTGATGATCTTGTGGAGAACAATTTTTATGCTGTTATCAATTATTGGATCGATGACAATTTGCATTATTAATTTCAAGTGGTTTCCAATAGATGACTTAGCAGCTTGGGGGGGTTTTTTCATATCCTTTGGTATTTGCTTTTTAATGAGCTTGATTGTGATGGTCCTGAAAACAAAATTGGAAAGTAAAAAATATGAAGAGGGTTTCAAGAGCTATCAAAAAAAACATGAAATGGGGAAGCATGCGGATGGGAATAATAATGAATAACATTCAAGTAAAAAATTTAAATAAAACATTTGGTGAAAAAAAAGTCTTAGATAATATTAAGCTTTCTATAGAAGAAGGGGAGATTTTTGGATTATTAGGTCCATCTGGTGCTGGAAAAACCACATTGATTAAAATTCTTACAGGTCAAATCTCTTATCAAGGGGAAGCTAAAATATTTGGTGAAGATTGTAAGAATCTGGGGAATGAAATTTATCAACAAGTAGGAATGGTACTAGACAACAGCGGCATTTATGATAGGCTTAGCTGCTATGAGAATGTCAAATTATTTGCGGATATCTATAAGGTTGATAAGAAAACGATTCATTCGGTGTTAAAAAAAGTAGGATTATTAGAGGCGATAAAAACACCCTCAGGAAAATTGTCAAAAGGAATGAAACAGAGACTTTTACTTGCAAGGGCTGTTCTTCATAGTCCCAAAGTCCTCTTTTTAGATGAGCCAACAAGTGGCTTAGATCCTGCAACCACACAGGAAATTCACAAATATTTATTAGAGCTAAAGAGCAGCGGCACAACGATATTTCTCACAACACATAATATGGACGAAGCATATAAAATGTGTGATCATATCGCATTGCTAAATGAAGGTCACATTGTTGAATACGGAATACCAGATGAATTGTGCAGAAAATATAATTTAGTAAATAGGATTCAAATTTTATTAAAAAGTGGAGAAAGGGTAGAAGTTGTCAATGATGCAACATCAGCAGAGAGAATTTTTCAATGTTTTAAAGAAAATAATGTGGAAGCAATTCATTCCTCAGAACCAAATCTTGAGACTGTATTTATGAAACTAACTGGAAGGGGGCTTGGAAAATGATACAGGTAAATCATATGAGAGCAATCGTTTTAAAGGATATGAAAGATACATTACGGAATATTCAAGTATTAATATTATTTTTTGTGTTTCCCATTATCGGTTTTGTTATGACACAATCAATGAATGAACAAAGTGTATTTTTTATTTCCATATTTGCAACTATGCATATAGTGTTTACTCCCATGGTTGTAACAGCAAGTATGATTGCAGAAGAAAAGGAAAAAAATACATTGCGTGTACTTAGAATGTCAGGCATTACTTCAGTCGAATTTTTTGTTAGTACAGCACTATTCGTTCTGATGCTAGATGGAATCTCAAGTTTGCCATTTTTGGTAATGGGTTCTAAAAATGAAATGAATTTTGGATTATTTTTTTCGGCCGTAGTTGTTAGTGGAGTTATTTCAATTGTGATAGGAATGTGTATCGGTATTTATTCAAAAAGTGCGAGTGCGGCAAATGGATTAGCAGTACCAGTAGGAATGATATTTGCCTTTATTCCAATGTTATCAGGATTTAACGAAGCACTAGGAAGGGTATCAAAATACTTATATGGACAGCAAATGAGTTTTCTGATTTCAGGAAAACCATGGAGCACCGAGGCGATTGTTATTTGCATTGTTAATTTTATTCTTATAGTTACTCTTTACATTGTACTATTTGAAAAGTCAAAGAAAGTATCATAAAAGTAAGCATAGTTTGAAGAACAAACCAAACTATGCTTTTTTATTGACAAAGTACAATCGTTAGTTAATATTATAATAAAGATATTACTTTTCTATAAATAATAGAAAACAATAAAGGAATCATGAAAAATGAGATATTATCAAGAAAAAATTGAAATGGATTCTAATATTCCTTCAAAAATATATATAGGAAGTGATAACTCAGGAAACTGTCACTTCCCATTGCATTGGCATAATAATCTAGAGTTTGATTTGGTACTTGAAGGAATGATCGTGGGAAAAATAAATGGAGTAGAAGTAAAAATTCCAAAAGATGATTTCTTTTTTGTTAATAATGGGGATCTTCACGAAACGGATGCGCATGATAAGGATCATATGAAAGCAATTACGATATTGTTGTCTTACCAATTGCTTAAGGAATATTGTCCTGATGTTGATCGGTATTATTTTGATTTTAAAGATAAACCGGGTCCAAGAGAAGCGGTGAAAGAGTTAATATTAGAATGTGCACAAGTTTATTCGGAAAAAAGAGAGTTCTTTGAACTGAAACTATCGATTTTATTGCGGAAGATATGTCTGGTACTTTTAGAAGAATGTAAAACACTAAGAAAAGAAGAACGTTATGATACCTATGAACAGAAGAGCATTGCCAATGTTAAAATGGCAATCGAATATTTAGAAAGTAATTATGAAAATGAAATATCCTTAAACGATGTGTCCGCAAAACTTTGCATGACTCCTAATTATTTTTCTAGATTCTTTAAAAAAGCTACAGGAGAAACATTTTATGATTATTTAATTAATATTAGACTTTATTATGCACATAAGGAATTGATGAATACAGATGCATCAATAACAGAGATTGCTTATAATAATGGGTTTCCGAATGTAAAATCATTTATAGAAAATTTTAAAAGAGTATATGGAACGACACCTGCAAAGTTCAGAAAACAAAAATGTGTCAAAGAATAGGAAAAGTGTACATTGAAGATGAAATATTATTTTGCACCGTTAGAAGGAATTACAGGATACTTGTATAGAAACTGTTATCATGATTATTTTTATAAAATGGATAAATATTTCACGCCATTTATTACTCCACATATGAATAAAAGCTTTAATTCTCGTGAATTGAATGATATATTACCGGAAAATAATCAAAATAAAAATGTGGTGCCTCAAGTATTAACGAATAACTCAGATGAATTTATTAAAACAATGAAGGAACTAAAACAACTAGGCTATACAGAAGTAAATCTGAACTTAGGCTGTCCTTCAGGAACCGTTGTGTCAAGAAACAGAGGGGCAGGATTTCTATCACAAACAGATAGACTGCACAGTTTTTTGGAGGAAGTCTTTACGATGTCTGATATTGATATATCTATTAAAACGAGAATTGGGAAAGAGAACCCAGATGAATTTCCGTATTTATTAGAAATATTTAACGAGTATCCCATGAAAGAGTTAATTATACATCCGAGAACACAAAAGGATTACTACAAGGGGGAACCAGATATTGAGACCTTCTATTTTGCAAAAAAATATAGTAAAAATCCGATCTGTTATAATGGTAATTTATTTAACTGCAAAAGAATAGAGGTATTTAAAAATCAGAATAAAGAGATTGATAGAATTATGCTTGGAAGGGGTTTGATAGCAAATCCATTTCTTATTGGGCAAATAGAGGGAAATAAGGAATCAGAAAAAGAAACTCTGAAAAACTTTCACAATCAATTATTGAATGACTATCAGGAGCATTTATCTGGGGACAGAAATGTTTTATTTAGAATGAAAGAATTATGGTTTTATATGATACAGATTTTTACCGAAAATGAAAAATATTTAAAAAAAATTCGAAAAACAGAGAGAGTAAGTGATTATAAAATAGAAGTTGCTAAGCTGTTCCATGAACAGGAAATAAATACGGAAATAGGATTTCATTAGGTATAAAAATTATTTTTAAATAAATCCGCCATCAAAAGAAATGACTTGTCCGGTAAGATAGGAATTGCAATTAACAAGAGATAAGACCATTTGACTTACATCTTCTGGAGAAGCAAAATAGCCAGCAGGAATTTCTTCTTGCAAAAGAACACGCTCTTCTTTGGAAAAACAATTGTTCATTTCCGTATCAATCACACCACAAGCTAAAGCATTTACCTGAATGTTACTAGGAGCTAATTCCTTTGCTAATGCTTTTGTAAAGGCATTAATTCCACCCTTTGTTGCAGAATAGGCTACTTCCATAGAGGCACCAGTACAACCCCAGACGGAAGAAATATTGACAATTTTTCCTGATTTTTGGTGTACCATTCCTTTGGTTGCAAATTTACAGCAATTAAACACAGAAGTAAGATTTGTGCTAAGAATATGATCCCATTCGTCTTTTGTCATATCGGAAAGCAGACCGATGTGTGAAATTCCTGCGTTATTGATCAACACATCCAAAGAAGATATTTCAGAAAAAACTTTTTTTATAAATGCATAGTCACCTACATCGCCAATATAGTTTTTACAACGAATGGAGTATTTTTTTTCCAAATGTTGCTTTAAACAATCTAATTCAAAAGATGAGTTTTTACATATTAGGATAAGATGATATCCATTTTCGGCTAAAGCAGTTGCTATTGATTTCCCGATTCCTCTTGAAGCACCAGTAATTAATGCATATTTCTCTTTCATTCTTACTCCCATCTGCATGTTTCTTTCATGCGTTAGTATATCTTTTCGCACTACACTCCTAACAATATAGTATTTCCATTAATAATTACAAGTATATATAATTTTCAAGAATATTACAAATGTTTTACAAGACAATATGTAATAAGAAAGCTTTATTCGTAATATAAAGTCGACACAATATTTTGATTTCGTTTTATTTGTATATACAAGATATTGATAAACTGATAGAATTAATATTATTCTAATGAGTAGTGCTTAGGTTGCATTTACACAAACAAACAAAAATATGTAAAAGAATGGAGAAAAAATATGTCACAAGTATATGATGTAATCATAATTGGATCAGGACCGGCTGGAATGACAGCTGCTATCTATGCAAAAAGAGCAAGATTAAATGTTTTAGTTATAGAAAAAGGCGGAGTAAGTGGCGGACAAGTCTTAAATACGTATGAAGTTGATAATTATCCTGGCTATTCTGGAATCAGTGGATATGATTTAAGTCTCAAATTCAGGGAGCATGCAGACAAACTAGAAGCCACATTTGTGGAGGATGAAGTAATAAGTATTGATACTACAGGAAGTATTAAAAAAGTATATGGACAGGAAAAAGAATACCTCACAAAAACGATTATTATTGCAACGGGAGCAAGATATGCAAAATTGAATATTCCAGGAGAAAATGAATTAGCTGGAATGGGAGTATCCTATTGCGCTACTTGTGATGGTGCTTTTTTTAGAAATCGCACGGTGGCAGTTGTTGGTGGAGGAGATGTTGCAGTAGAAGATGCAATTTTCCTGGCGAGGGGATGTCAAAAAGTATATCTCATACATCGAAGAGAGGAATTAAGGGCTGCAAAAAGCTTGCAGGAAGCTCTTTTTCAGACACCCAACGTTGAGACGATTTGGAATCATACGGTAAAAGAAATAAGAGGTGGGGATCAAGTTGAAAGCTTGATATTAAATGATGTAAATACAAAGGAGAGTAGCGAACTTGTTGTGGATGGAGTTTTTATTGCTGTTGGAATTATACCTAATTCAAATGAGTTTTCTAAGAACGTTTCATTGAACGATAAGGGATATATTATTGCAGGAGAAGAATGCATTACTTCCGTGCCAGGTATTTTTGTGGCAGGCGATGTCAGGGAGAAAACCTTACGACAAATTGTAACAGGTGTTGCTGATGGTGCCAATGCAGTAATGTCGGTTCAAAAGTATTTAATAGAGAATAGGTAGAAAGACACCACATCTTGTATGATTATGTAAACTGGAAAACACTTCTAGTTGTTGACAAATATTACGTACAGTGATATATTTATTTACAGATGTAACAAATTTGTAACAAATCAAAATTAGATATTTCTAATAGGAGATTAATACTGTATGAAAAAGGTGATTGTAAAAATAACTACCTGCTGTTTAGTTGGTACCATGTTAGCAACGGGTTTTTCAATTAACATAGAAGCATCAAGTTTGTCATCTGTTCTACCAGTGGCTGGAATTGCCAGGGCATTGAACGAGGGTAAATCAGTTACTGCAGTAAAAGCAGATAAGATTAAAATAACAGCTAGTGGAAATAAATTAACCGCCCTTACTTCTCTTGGAAGTGGACAGGCTATTGAGACTTTTTCCGCTTTAGATAATGAAGAAACAACGATTAAAGAAACATCATATAATTCAGACCCAGCTATTATTACAGTGGGAGCGGCATCTATAGCAACTTCATCAGAAGAAACAACTGTTTCAGAGAATGATTCAAAGGAGGTTTCATCTAATGGAGCAGAAGAATCGGATGAGGTTTCAGAGAGCGACTTAGTAGATGTTA
The DNA here is from genome assembly GCA_028694115.1 of Lachnospiraceae bacterium. The sequence continues at coordinate 34,185 of JAQUUB010000007.1, read as the reverse complement.
CTACAACTGGCGAGGAAGCAACGAATGAAGAGGATTTTACAAACCTTGTTATCGCTCAGGTAAACGATTATGTAAATGTTAGAGATCAAGCAAGTGAAGATGGTGAGGTTGTTGGTAAACTTTATAATAATTCCGTAGGTGATTTACTGGAGACAAATGGTGATTGGATAAAGATTAAATCAGGAAATACAGAAGGCTATGTAAAAGGTGAGTATGTAGTAACTGGTGAAGCGGCCGAAAAATTAGCAAAAGAAGTTGGTGTCAGAACGGCAGTTGTTACTTGCACAACATTATTTGTTAGATCAGAACCTTCCGTAGATGCAAGCGTACTTGGAATGGTCCCTATCGAAGATGAATTAACGGTTGTAGAAGAATCAAATGATTGGGTCAAGGTATCTATTGAAGAAGGTGATGGTTACGTTTCAAAGGAATACGTAAATCTATACACTGACTTTGTCAGAGCTGAATCAAAGCAAGAAGAAGAAGCCAGATTAGAAAAAGAGGAAGCAGCAAGAAAGGCAGCACAAGAGTCAGCCGATAAGGCAATTGCTAAAAAATCTTCTAATGCATCTTCTGGAGCATCAGCAGCTGTGGTTTCAGGCGGAAGTGGAACTGGTGGTTCGGTGGCTAATTATGCATTACAGTTTGTTGGAAATCCATATGTTTATGGTGGAAGCTCATTAACAAATGGTACTGATTGTTCAGGATTTGTAATGAGTGTATATAGGAATTATGGTGTATCATTACCTCATTCTTCAGGTGGTGATCGTGGTGTTGGATACGATGTTGGTGGAATCCAAAATGCACAGCCAGGTGATATTGTATGCTATTCTGGGCATGTGGCAATTTATATTGGTGGAGGACAAATTGTTCACGCTAGTACTGCAGCAACCGGTATTAAGGTATCAAATGCAACCTACAAAAATATTGTAGCTGTAAGAAGAATTTTTTAAGCTGATTATAGTTGATAAATCAAATTCTAGGCCCGAGAGTGTTCATACACGTATCGGGCTTTTTTGCCCCCTGATACCCACGGATTGTTACGCACTTTATGCTCTCACAATCCTAAAAACATTCGAAATCCGCTCTAATCGGTCTACTTTCTCATGTTTTACGGTTCCCAAAGTCATTTTTTTCATTCAAGAATGAAACACATGACCTTTTGACCCTGGTATCATATTAATAACAGGTATGATTTTATATATTAAAAAATTCAAATTATACAAGGTGCACAAAATTATAAAAATGAGTAAAAAATGTCGAATAAAAAGGCTGTCGAATCAAGAAGAGTTATCCACACAAAAAAACATGAAAAGAATTGAAAAATGGACTTATACACTAAGTTATGCACATTATCCACAGAAAAGTGGATAAAAAAATGGGGAATTTATGGTAACTTAAAGAACGAACGTTTTGTAAGAAAAGTAAAAAATGAACTTTTTGTAATATAAAAGCGAAAAAAGTCTTGACAAGAAATGTCGAAATATCTTATTTCACATTTCGTTGATAAAGAAATTTCTGTGTGGTATAATAAAGACAAGTCCACAGATGCATTTTTAACATTGCTGTGGATTTTAGAAACTATAGTGAAGGAGTTGGTCGCAATGCGTTTTAAAATTATTGGAAAAAACATCGATGTAACAGAGGGACTGAAAACGGCAGTAGAAGATAAGATAGGAAAACTTGAAAGATATTTTACTCAGGAGACAGAGGTTCATGTGACGCTCAGTGTAGAGAAAGACAGACAAAAAATCGAGGTTACAATCCCAGTTAAAGGGAATATTATTAGAAGTGAACAGATCAGTAACGATATGTACGTGTCCATAGATTTAGTGGAAGAGATTATTGAAAGACAGTTAAAGAAATATAAAAACAGAATTGTCCAAAAGGAACAGGGAGCAGGCAGTCTACGTCAGGATTTTATTGAGAAAGAATTTGCTGATGAAGAAGAAGTTCAAATCATTAGAACAAAACGTTTTGGAATAAAGCCTATGTATCCAGAAGATGCATGTGTTCAAATGGAATTACTAGGACATAACTTTTTTGTATTCCGTAATGCAGAATCAGATGAAGTAAATGTGGTATATAAAAGAAAAGGTAACACTTATGGTCTAATCGAACCGGAATTTTAAAAATAAAGGTTGGGGCTTTTGCAATAGATGTGTAATCATCTATGGAGCAAAAGCTCCATTTTTTATTTAATTGTATAGAAAATTTTTTAAATGGCAGAAATAGTGTATAATAGGAGAGCAAATACAAAATGATAAGGATAATGATAAAAGAGTGATATGTCCTTTTTTGTCTATACAAGGGTGAATTTTATTGCAAAAAGGAAGTTGCTGTGATAAAATGATTACTGACAACAATGATAAAAAAATAACAATCGTTGGAAGTGCCCTAAAAATGGGCTTTTGAACCAAGTATAAGGAGGAAATTTAAATGGCAAAGAAAGTAGTTTTGGCAGGTGCTTGCCGTACAGCTATTGGTACAATGGGTGGAGCATTAAGTACTACCCCAGCAGCAGATCTTGGCGCTATCGTTATTAAAGAAGCTTTAAACAGAGCAGGAGTAGCTCCTGAACAAGTGGATCAAGTATATATGGGTTGTGTTATTCAAGCAGGACTTGGACAAAATGTGGCTCGTCAAGCATCAATTAAAGCAGGTTTACCAATTGAAGTACCTGCAGTTACTATGAACGTAGTATGTGGTTCAGGACTGAACTGTGTGAATCAGGCAGCACAAATGATTATGTCTGGAGATGCTGATATCGTAGTTGCAGGTGGTATGGAGAATATGTCATTAGCTCCTTATACAATTCCTCAGGCTCGTTATGGATATAGAATGGGTAATGCCAAAATGGTTGATACCATGGTTAATGATGCATTATGGGATGCTTTCAATGATTATCATATGATTAAAACAGCAGATAATATCTGTGAAGAATGGGGAATTTCTCGTGAAGAATTAGATGAGTTTGCATTAGCAAGTCAGCAGAAAGCATGTGCGGCTCAAGAAGCGGGTAAATTCGATAAAGAAATCGTTCCTGTAGAAATCAAAAAGAAAAAAGAAACAATTGTATTTAACAAAGATGAAGGACCAAGAGCTGGTACAACAATCGAAGGACTTGCAAAATTGCGTGCAATTAATCCAAATGGATTTGTTACAGCAGGTAATGCATCAGGTATTAACGATGGTGCAGCAGCAATCGTTGTAATGAGTGAAGAGAAAGCAAAAGAATTAGGCGTTACACCTATGGCAACATTTGTTGCTGGTGGACTTGCTGGATGTAGACCAGAAGTAATGGGTATTGGACCAGTTCCAGCAACTCAGAAGGTTTGTGCAAAAGCAGGAATGAAAGTAGAAGATTTTGATTTAATTGAAGCAAATGAAGCATTTGCTGCTCAGTCTCTTGCAGTTGGAAAAGAATTGGGATTTGATTTATCTAAATTGAATGTAAATGGTGGGGCAATCGCATTAGGACATCCAGTAGGAGCTTCAGGCTGTCGTATTCTTGTAACTTTGTTACATGCTATGGAAGCAAATAATGCGAAAAAAGGATTAGCTACTCTTTGTATTGGTGGCGGAATGGGCTGTGCTACAATTGTAGAACGTGATTAGTCTGTTTATATGAAAAATATTACACCAACACTACTAAGCAAATAAGCTTAGTAGCCGAGGTGTATTATTGCGTTATAAAGGAATTGTTAACATAAAATTCCAATAATGGAAAATAGAGCATAAATTAGGAAGGAGAACGATATGGATTTCGTTTTATATGAACAAAAAGGCGCTGTTGGTGTCATCACAATTAATCGTGAAAAAGCTTTAAATGCATTAAATTCTTCAGTTCTTGAAGAACTTGATAAAACTCTTGATGGAGTAAATCTTGAAGAGGTAAGATGCCTTATTTTAACAGGTGCAGGTCAAAAATCATTTGTCGCAGGTGCAGATATTGGAGAAATGAGTACTCTTACAAAAGCGGAAGGTGAAGCATTTGGTAAAAAAGGAAATGATGTATTCCGTAAATTAGAAACATTCCCTATTCCGGTAATTGCTGCAATTAATGGATTTGCATTAGGTGGTGGATGCGAAATTTCAATGAGCTGCGATATTAGAATCTGCTCTGATAATGCAGTATTTGGACAACCAGAGGTTGGTCTTGGTATTACACCAGGTTTTGGTGGAACTCAGAGATTAGCACGTTTAGTTGGTGCAGGTATGGCGAAACAAATGATTTATACCGCTCGTAATATTAAAGCGGACGAGGCACTTAGAATTGGCTTGGTGAATGCAGTATATTCAATCGAAGAATTAATGCCAGCAGCAGAGAAAATGGCAGCAGGAATTGCTAAAAATGCTCCTATTGCTGTTCGTAATTGCAAAAAAGCAATCAATGATGGATTAGATACAACAATGGATGAAGCAATTGTAATTGAAGAGAAATTGTTTGGTGATTGTTTTGAATCTTACGATCAAAAAGAAGGAATGACTGCATTTCTTGAAAAAAGAAAAGTAGAAGCTTTCTTAAATAAATAAGGTTAGATATACAAAATAATATAAATTTTAGGAGGAAATGAAATGAAAGTAGGAATTATTGGAGCTGGAACTATGGGTTCTGGAATTGCTCAGGCTTTTGCACAAACGGAAGGTTATGAAGTATGTTTATGCGATATTAATGAACAATTTGCTGCAAATGGAAAAAACAAAATCGCAAAAGGTTTTGAAAAACGTGTTGCAAAAGGAAAAATGGATCAGGCTGATGCTGATAAAATTTTAGCTAAAATTACAACAGGAGTAAAAACAATTTGTACAGAATGTGATTTAGTTGTTGAAGCTGCTCTTGAAGTAATGGATATTAAAAAGCAAACATTTAAAGAATTACAGGATATCTGTAAAGCAGATTGTATTTTTGCAACAAATACATCTTCTCTTTCTATTACAGAAATTGGAGCAGGACTTGACAGACCAGTTATCGGAATGCATTTCTTTAATCCAGCACCAGTAATGAAACTTGTAGAAGTAATTGCTGGATTGAATACTTCAGAAGAAGTTGTTGAGAAAATCAAAACAATTTCAGAAGAAATCGGAAAAACTCCAGTTCAGGTTAATGAAGCTCCTGGATTTGTTGTTAATAGAATTTTAATTCCTATGATTAATGAAGCAATTAATATTTATGCAGAAGGAGTAGCTTCTGTTGAAGGTATTGATAATGCAATGAAACTTGGTGCAAATCATCCAATGGGACCTTTAGCGTTAGGTGATTTAGTAGGTCTTGATATTGTTCTTGCAATCATGAACGTTCTTTATGATGAAACAGGAGATCCAAAATATCGTCCGGCAGCTCTCTTAAAGAAAATGGTACGTGGTGGACAATTAGGTATGAAAACTGGAAAAGGTTTCTACGATTATTCGAAATAAGTAACAGTTAATTTAAAGATTACTTATTTCTATAAAATAAATAATTATAATAATAAAATGGAGGAATAAAAATCATGGATTTTATGTTAGACAAAAAACATGAAATGGCGAGACAGTTATTTAGAGATTTCGCTGAAAAAGAAGCAAAACCTCTTGCAGTTGAGGTGGATGAAACAGAAGCATTCCCAAGAGAAACTACCAATAAAATGGCAAAAAGTGGTTTCCTTGGAATTCCTGTACCAAAGGAATATGGTGGACAAGGTTGTGATCCTTTGACATATGCAATGTGTGTAGAAGAACTTTCAAAAGTTTGCGGTACAACAGGCGTTATCGTTTCTGCGCATACTTCACTCTGCTGTGATCCTATTCAAACATATGGAACAGAAGAACAGAAACAGAAATTTTTAGTTCCCCTTGCAAAAGGAGAAAAATTAGGTGCTTTTGGTTTAACAGAGCCAGGAGCAGGAACAGATGCTCAGGGACAGCAAACAAAAGCAGTTTTAGATGGTGATGAGTATATATTAAATGGTTCTAAAATCTTTATTACAAATGGTAAAGAAGCTGATGTTTATGTTATTTTTGCAATTACAAGTGTTGTAGAAGATGCTAGAGGCAGAAAGAAAAAAATGATTTCTGCATTTATCGTTGAAAAAGGAACTCCTGGATTTACTTTTGGAACAAAAGAAAAGAAAATGGGTATCCGTGGATCATCAACTTATGAATTAATTTTTACAGATTGCAGAATTCCTAAAGAAAATCTTTTGGGAGCAGAAGGTAAAGGATTTGGTATCGCAATGCATACACTTGATGGTGGACGTATTGGTATCGCTGCTCAGGCACTTGGTATTGCAGAGGGTGCATTAGAGAGAACTGTTGAATATGTAAAAGAAAGAAAACAGTTTGGAAGAGCAATTGGTGCATTCCAGAATACACAGTTCCAGCTTGCTGACATGGCTACTAAAGTTGAAGCAGCTCAGTTACTTGTATACAAAGCAGCTATGGCAAAAGCCACACAGAAAAATTATTCTTTAGAAGCTGCAAAAGCAAAACTCTATGCAGCAGAGGTTGCAATGGAAGTAACTACAAAAGCAGTTCAGTTACATGGTGGTTATGGTTACACTAGAGAATATGAAGTAGAACGTATGATGCGTGATGCTAAAATTACTGAGATTTATGAAGGTACAAGTGAAGTTCAACGTATGGTTATCTCAGGTGCTTTATTAAAATAAGTAAAACAAATTATTTTATAGAAAATATTAAATATAAGGAGAAAGTGCAATGAAAATCGTTGTTTGTATTAAACAGGTGCCTGATACAAAGGGTGGCGTTAAATTTAATCCCGATGGTACTCTTGATAGAGGCGCAATGCTTACTATTATGAATCCAGATGATAAAGCAGGTTTAGAAGCAGCTCTTAGATTAAAAGATCAATATGGGGCAGAGGTTACTGTACTTACTATGGGACTTCCTAAAGCAGAAGAAGTTCTTCGTGAAGCAATCGCTATGGGAGCTGATAAAGGTATTCTCGTAACAGATAGAGTTTTGGGTGGAGCTGATACATGGGCTACTTCTCAGACACTTGCAGGAGCAATTAGAAAATTAGATTATGATTTAATTATCACAGGACGTCAGGCAATTGATGGTGATACAGCTCAGGTTGGTCCTCAGATTTCAGAACATCTTGGAATTCCTGTAATCAGCTATGCACAGGATATTAAAGTAGAAGGTGATAGTGTTATCGTAGAACGTCAGTATGATGATAGATATCATGTATTAAAAGCTAAAATGCCTTGTTTAGTTACAGCACTTGCTGAACTTAACGAAGCTCGTTATATGACTCCAGGAGGAATCTTTGATGCATATAATGCAGAAATTACTGTATGGGGAAGAGCAGATCTTGTTGAAGTAGAAGATTCTAATTTAGGTTTAAAAGGATCACCTACTCAGATTGCAAAAGCTTCTGATAAAGTAAGAAAAGGTATTGGTGAAAAAGTTACTCTTGACGCAGGTGAGTCTGTAGACTACATCTTAGGCAAGTTAAAAGAAAAACATGTAATTTAATCAAATATAAGAAAAGCGTGGTGAAAAAGAATGAATATTGAAGAATATAAAGGAGTATTTGTCTTTGCACAGCAGGTTGATAATGAATTAAGCGGTATCGCTCTTGAATTAGTTGGCAAAGGTAAAGACTTAGCAAAAGATTTAAATACAGAAGTAACAGCAGTCCTTGTTGGATCAGATGTAAAGGCTCTTGCAGATGAGCTTGCAGCTTATGGCGCAGATAAAGTAATCTTAGTTGATGATAAAGAATTAAAAGAATATAGAACAGAGCCTTATACACATGCTCTTGCATCTGTTATTCAAAAATACAAACCAGAAATTTTCTTGGTTGGAGCAACTGCTATTGGTCGTGATTTAGGACCACGTGTATCTGCTAGAATTCATACAGGTCTTACAGCAGATTGTACACAGCTTGATATTGGGGATTTCCCAATAAATCCAATTCCAGGAAAAGAACAATTACACAATCAGTTGTTAATGACTCGTCCTGCATTTGGTGGTAATACGATTGCTACGATTGCATGTCCTAACTTCCGTCCTCAGATGGCTACCGTTCGTCCTGGCGTTATGCAGAAAATTGCTAAAATCAATGGAGCAAAAGCTGTTATTGAAGAATTTAATCCTGGATTTACTCCAGACAGCAAGTATGTAGAAATCTTAGAAGTTGTTAAATCAGTAGCTGACACAGTTGACATTATGGATGCTAAAATTTTAGTATCTGGTGGTCGTGGAGTTGGAAGTGCTGAAAACTTCAAACTTCTTACTGATTTAGCAGAAGTAATTGGTGGAACAGTAAGCTGCTCACGTGCAATTGTTGACGCTGGCTGGAAATCAAAAGACTTACAGGTAGGCCAGACTGGTAAAACAGTTCGTCCCAATGTTTACTTTGCTATTGGTATTTCAGGAGCTATCCAGCATCTAGCTGGTATGGAAGAATCTGATATTATCATTGCTATTAATAAAGATGAGTCTGCACCAATCTTTGACGTAGCTGACTATGGTATTGTTGGAGATTTAAATAAAATTCTTCCAGTTTTAACAGAGAAGTTAAAAGCAGAAATTGCTGCTAAATAGTTATCATTATAAAAAATGGAGCTGCACACTTAGTGTGACAGCTCCATTTCTATGAAAGTATATAATGTAAAAATTATAAATCTAATATTTCTTCAACAATCTTTGTTGCATCTTCTATGCAACCATCGCAGGAACGTAATACGGTTCCGTTATCGAGGCCTTTAATTTCTCTGCAAACAACAGACCCATTTTTGTCTTTAAACTTTTGAATAATTTCAGAAGAAAGTTTGTAAGTACCAGCTTTTGTAGTTGGATTATCAATTGCTCCATTACTGTTCTTTAATCCTGCTAAAAGGATAGCGCCAGAGATAGCACCGCATGTTCCTTCCGTACATCCCATGCCTAATCCAAATCCCTCAGTCATTTTGAAAAGTGTAGATTCATCAATTCCAACTTTATCTGCAAAAGCACAGGCAACTGCCTGACAACAATTATATTTCTTTTTGTGATTTTCTAGGGCTATTTCTGAACGATTACTCATACTAATATTCCATTGCCTTTTCTTCCTGATTGATAACACGAAGCGCACCTTGAGCAAGAGCTAATAACTCATCTTCACCAGGGTATACAGTAAATGGTGCAATCCATTCCGTTGCTTCTTTTATACCAGCTACAACGCCCTTGTCATATGCAATACCACCTGTAACAATGATCTGATCAACTTTACCCTTTAACACGCAAGCCATAGCACCGATATCTTTTGCTACTTGCTGAACAAAAGCATCTCGTACTTCGGTTGCATATGCATCACCCTTGTCTACTAATTTTTCAATATCTCTCATATCATTTGTTCCACAGTAAGCATTAAATCCGCCATTGCCAACCAATTTTTTGTATACTTCTTTTTCTGTATACTTTCCAGAGAAACACAGTTTTACTAAAGCACCACTAGGAACGGCACCAGCTCTTTCGGGAGAAAATGCACCATCACCATCCAGAGCATTAAAGATATCAATTACCTTACCTTGTTTGTGTGGTCCGACGGAAACTCCACCACCCATATGGACAACGATTAAATTTAATGATTCGTAGGCAACACCTTTTTCCTTTGCATAACGTTTTGCTACAGCCTTTTGATTAAGAGCATGAAAGACACTGGTTCTTGGTAATTCAGGAACACCCGAATATCTGGCAATAGGTTCGAGTTCATCAACAACAACAGGATCAACGATATAAGAAGGAACAGAAAGAGAATCAGCGATTTCTCTTGCTAAGATGCCACCAAGATTGGAAGCGTGCTGACCTTGCTTTCCGATTTTAAGATCGTTAAGTAAATCATCTGTTACAGCATAAGTACCACCAGGAATAGGTTTTAACATACCACCGCGGCCAACAACAACATTCAGTGAGTTAATATCAAAATTCTTTTCCTTCAAAACAGTAAGTATAATATTTTTTCTGAAATCCTTTTGATCTACGATTGTAGCATACTGAGCAATTTCTTCAGTGGAATGTCTTAATGTTTCTTCAAATAGTAATGTTTCATCTTCAAAGACACCAATTTTAGTTGATGTTGAACCTGGATTAATGATTAAACTTTTTACTGACATTAGATTTCTCCTTTCAGGGATTCAGAAACAACAGCAGCAAGAGCAATAGAGTTAACTTTTGTTTCCATACTATCAGAGCGGGAAGTTAAGATTGCTGGAGCTTTTGTTCCAGTTAAGATACAGCCGTTTTTAAATTCAGTAGTATGAACAATAAATTTGTAAGCTATGTTTCCAGCATGAATATCTGGGAAAAGTAAAATATCAGCATCCCCGGTAATTTTTCTATCTTCAGCACTTTTATGTTTGGAAGCTTCAGCACAAATTGCAAGGTCTACGGATAATGGACCATCTACGATACAATCTTTGATAATGCCCTCATCATTCATCTCTGCTAATTTTGCAGCTTCTACGGTAGCTGGCATTTTAGGGTTTACAACTTCAACAGCGGCAAGAGCAGCAACCTTTGGCATACTAATTCCACATGCTTTCGCAACTTTGACTGTGTTTTCGATAATAGAAACCTTATCCTCGAGAGTAGGATAAGTCATAAATGCAACATCTGTTAAAAAGAGTAATTGATCGATTCCTTTTATTTCAAAAACACAAACATGAGAAAGAGCTTTTCCAGTACGAAGTCCAACCTCTTTGTCGAGAATACTTTTAAGAAATCCTTTGCTGTCAATAAGACCTTTCATATACATATCTGCTTTGCCATCATGTACAAGCTTAACTGCGGTTAAAGCAGCTTTTGTAGTATCTGTTTCATTAATAATTTCATAGCTGGATAAATCCATATTAATAGAAGCAGCTATTTCACGAATTTTAGATTCATCTCCAACTAATATAGCATCTGCTATGTTTCTTTCTTTTGCTGCACGGATAGCTTCTAATACAGGTTCATCCTGAGCAACAGCAACTGCAACCTTTTTTAAGGAGCAATCTGCAACTTTGGCTAATAAGCCATCAAATCCTTTACGCATTTTAATACACCTCTTATTTTAGTAGTTTAAGTTTTACTGTGATTTGTTAAAATAATAACAAACAAAATGAAAAAAATAACGAAATATGTCCGTAATTTCCAAGAAATATATTAACATTTTCAAACTAAAAGGTCAAGGAATATCAGGTTGAATATAATTTACATTTCTGTTACAATACAACATATGATTTAATTGAAAGGACAAGTGTATTCATTATGAATTTAGTGGAAAAAGTGTTTGGTACTCATAGCGAGAGAGAACTGAAGCGTATTAATCCAATTGTTGATTCCATAGAAGCGCTGAGACCTAAGATGATGGAACTCTCAGACGTTCAGCTTAGAGATAAAACAAAAGAGTATAGAAAAAGATTAGAAGAAGGAGAAACACTGGATGATTTATTGCCAGAAGCATATGCGACCATAAGGGAAGCGGCAAGACGTGTACTTAAAATGGAACATTATCGCGTACAGCTTATTGGTGGTGTCATTTTACATCAAGGACGTATCGCTGAGATGCGTACTGGTGAAGGTAAGACATTAGTTTCAACCTTATCAGCATATTTAAATGCACTCGAAGGAAAAGGTGTTCATATTGTTACTGTTAATGATTACTTAGCAAAACGTGATGCTGAATGGATGGGACAGGTTCATGAATTCTTAGGTCTTAAAGTTGGTGTTGTATTAAATGACATGAAGAGCGATGAACGTAGAGAACAATATGCTTGTGACATCACATATGTAACGAATAATGAGCTGGGATTTGATTACCTTAGAGATAATATGGTAATTTACAAGGAACAGCTGGTGCTTAGGGACTTACATTATGCAGTAATCGATGAGGTCGATTCTGTTTTGATTGATGAGGCAAGAACTCCATTGATTATATCTGGACAAAGCGGAAAGTCTACAAAACTTTATGAAGCATGTGATATTCTGGCTCGTCAATTAGTGCGTGGTGAAGATTTAGAAGATTTTTCTAAAATGGATGCCATCATGGGAGTGGTTCAGGAAGAAACGGGAGATTTTATTGTTAATGAAAAAGATAAAATTGTAAACCTAACAGAACAAGGTGTTGCAAAGGTTGAGCAGTTCTTTCATATTGAAAATCTGGCAGATACGGATAATCTTGAGATTCAACATAATATCATATTAGCTTTGCGTGCACATAATTTAATGTTTAGGGATCAGGATTATGTTGTAAAAGATGATCAGGTTTTGATTGTTGATGAATTTACTGGACGTATTATGCAGGGGCGCCGTTATTCTGATGGTTTGCATCAGGCGATTGAGGCAAAGGAACATGTAAAAGTAAAGCGTGAGAGCAAGACACTTGCGACCATTACATTCCAAAACTTCTTTAATAAATTTGAAAAGAAATCAGGTATGACAGGTACCGCCCTAACTGAGGAAAAAGAGTTTCGTGATATCTACGGAATGGATGTTATCGAAATTCCAACAAACCAACCGATTGCCCGTGTTGACTTACAGGATGCTGTTTATAAAACAAAGAAAGAAAAATTTCATGCAATTGTAAATGAAATTGTTGAAACGCATGCGACAGGCCAGCCTATTTTGGTTGGTACAATTACAATAGAAACTTCAGAGGAATTAAGTGCATTTTTGAAGAAACGCGGGGTACCTCACAAGGTATTGAATGCAAAATTTCATGAATTAGAAGCTGAAATTGTTGCGGATGCTGGTTTACATGGTGCAGTTACAATTGCTACCAATATGGCAGGACGTGGTACCGATATTAAACTTGATGATGAAGCAAAAGCTGCGGGTGGATTAAAAATTATTGGAACGGAACGCCATGAATCAAGACGTATTGATAACCAGTTACGTGGTCGTTCAGGACGTCAGGGAGATCCTGGAAAATCAAGATTCTACATTTCTCTTGAAGATGATTTAATGAGATTATTTGGCTCTGATCGATTAATGGATATATTTAATACATTAGGAGTTCCTGAAAATGAACAGATCGAGCACAAAATGTTGACGAATGCAATAGAAAAAGCACAGACAAAGATTGAAAATAATAACTTCGGTATCAGAAAGAATCTTTTAGAATATGATCAGGTAAATAATGAACAGCGTGAAATAATTTATGCGGAAAGACGCCGTGTTCTAGATGGCGAGAGCATGAGAGACGCTATTTATAAAATGATTACAGATACAGTTGAAAACACAGTTGATGTATGCATTAGAGATGATTCGACGTCAGAGGAATGGGATTTAAAAGAATTAAATGAATTACTTCTTCCAATTGTACCTATTGAAACAATAAAGACGCCAGACATAAGAGACATGAAGAAAAATGAATTAAAGCACTATTTGAAAGAAATGGCAGTCAAATTGTATGAAAGTAAGGAATCTGAGTTTCCTGAACCTGAAGCACTTAGAGAGCTTGAGCGTGTTGTACTTTTGAAAGTGATAGATAGAAAATGGATGAACCATATCGATGATATGGATCAATTAAGACAAGGAATTGGATTACAGGCATACGGACAAAGAGATCCTGTAGTTGAATACAAAATGAATGGGTATGAAATGTTTGACAGTTTGATTAACAGCATTCAGGAGGATACCATTCGACTGTTATTCCATGTTAAGATAGAGGAAAAAGTTGAGAGAGAGCAAGTTGCAAATGTAACGGGTACAAATAAAGATGATTCGGTTGCCAAGGCTCCTCAAAAACGAGAAACTGCAAAAGTTTATCCTAATGATCCCTGCCCCTGTGGTAGTGGGAAAAAGTATAAGCAGTGTTGTGGAAGAAATTAATAATTTGCTTTTAAATAGAACCCACTCAAATAATCATTTGTGTGGGTTCTATTTAAAACAGTCATGTTGGATAGAGTGAAAGGTATGGTTAATTGAATGATAGAATTAGATCAGATTAAAATGGAACTGCAGACTTATCTAAAACCATTAAAAGAAGTATGTGAGTCTATGGATATTGACAACAAGGAAAAAAGAGTTGAGGAATTAGAAAGAGAAATGGAGTCACCAGGTTTTTGGGATAATAATGAGAAGTCTCAACTATATATGAAGCAGCTTAAAAATTTGAAGGATGATATTACTATCTGTCAGAGATTAAATGAGCAGGTGGATGATATTTTTACACTTATCCAGATGGCATGTGATGAGAATGATGAGAGCATGGTTCCTGATATTCAAAGTGAATATCAGTCATTCGTAGAAGAATTTGAAGCGATTCGTATTAAAACACTGTTATCTGATGAATATGACAGGCACAGTGCAATACTAAAATTAAATGCAGGTGCAGGTGGAACAGAGTCCTGTGATTGGTCAGCCATGCTATATCGTATGTATACAAGATGGGCAGAAGCAAAAGGATTTACAATTGAAGTACTAGACTATCTTGATGGAGAAGAAGCTGGTATTAAATCGGTTACATTCCAGGTGAATGGAGAAAACGCTTACGGATATCTAAAATCAGAAAAAGGTGTACACCGCTTAGTGAGAATTTCTCCATTTAATGCCCAGGGAAAACGTCAGACTTCTTTTGTATCATTAGATGTTATGCCCGAAATAGAAGAAGATTTGGATATTGAAATAAATGATGATGATTTACGAATTGACACGTATCGTTCCAGTGGAGCAGGGGGACAGCATATTAATAAAACATCATCAGCTATTCGTATTACACATATTCCTACGGGAATAGTAGTACAATGCCAGAATGAACGTTCTCAACATATGAATAAAGATAAGGCCATGCAGATGCTAAAGGCAAAGCTATTTATTCTACAAAAGGAAATGAATGCAGAAAAATTGTCAGACATTAGGGGAGAAGTAAAAGAAATTGGATGGGGAAATCAAATCAGGTCGTATGTATTGCAACCATATACTATGGTTAAGGATCACAGAACGGGTCAGGAGATTGCTCAAGCAGATTCTGTATTAAATGGAAATATAGATCCGTTTATCAATGCATATTTAAAATGGATCAATATTAGTATAACAAATTCTTAAAAACTATTGCATAACCAAAAAGTGTGTGTTAGAATATCCACCATGAGCATACAAGTGTTTTCGTGAGAAGAACACAACACAGGCGATTCCTATTATATAAGTTAGAGAAAGGCTTAAAGATATGGAAGAAGGAGTAAAGTATTTCGTAGTAAAGAAAAAAGCAATTCCAGAAGTACTGCTTAAAGTAGTAGAAGCAAAAAAAATGCTCGATTCAGGGAGAGCAGAAACGGTCCAAGAAGCAACAGAAGAAGTTGGTATTAGTAGGAGCTCTTTCTATAAGTATAAAGATGATATTTTTCCATTTCATGATAATTCACAAGGGACAACGATTACCTTTACCGTACAAATGGACGATGAGCCAGGTTTATTATCAGATGTTTTGAAAATTGTCGCTATGTTTCGTGCCAATATATTAACAATACACCAAAGTATTCCTATTAACGGGGTGGCGTCCTTAAGTATTAGTGTCCAGATATTAAAAACAACTGGTGATGTTTCGGAAATGGTGGCTGAGATGGAGCATCAAAAGGGAGTACACTACGTGAAAATATTAGCAAAAGAATAAGGAGAATCAACATGGTTAACATTGCAGTTTTAGGTTATGGTACGGTTGGGTCGGGAGTTGTAGAAGTACTTCGCACCAATCAGGATAGTATTAATAAAAAAGCAGGAGAAGATATAAACATTAAATATGTTTTGGATTTAAGAGACTTCCCAGGAGATGTGATACAAGATAAGATCGTTCACGATTACGATGTCATTTTAAACGATCCTGAAATTAAGATTGTAGTTGAAGTAATGGGTGGTGTTGAGCCAGCATATACATTTGTAAAAAAAGCACTACTTGCTGGAAAGAGTGTTTGTACATCAAATAAAGAACTGGTAGCAAAGCATGGACCGGAGCTTTTAGATATTGCTTACGAAAAAGAAATCAATTTTTTGTTTGAAGCTAGTTGTGGTGGAGGGATTCCAATTATCAGACCATTGAACTCATCCCTAACAGCAGATGAGATTGATGAAATAACAGGTATTTTGAATGGGACAACAAACTATATTTTAAGTAAAATGTCAAAAGAAGGATTAGAATTTGCAGATGTTTTAAAAGATGCGCAGGAAAAGGGATATGCTGAAAGAAACCCAGAAGCTGATGTAGAAGGATATGATGCATGTAGAAAGATTGCTATTTTATCATCTTTAGCATTTGGAAATCATGTAGATTTTGAGGATATTTATACAGAAGGTATCACAAAGATTTCTGCTCAGGATATTTTATATGCAAATTTTATGCATAAAGCAATCAAGTTATTAGCTTCAAGTAAAAGAGTGAATCACAAGTTTTTCGCTATGGTGGCACCATTTATGATTTCAGATGAGCATCCTTTATATAGTGTAAATGATGTATTCAATGGGATTTTTGTACATGGTAATGTACTAGGTGACGCAATGTTTTACGGTAGTGGTGCAGGTAAGTTGCCTACAGCAAGTGCAGTTGTTGCAGATGTAGTGGATGCTGCAAAACATAAAAACAAAACAATTATGACTTTTTGGAGTAGTAAAAAACTGGAATTAGCTTCCATTCAGGATGCAAAGAGAAGATTTTTTGTTCGAATACCTAAGGATAAGTTGAGTGATGCAAAAGAAATTTTCGGTAATGACATTGAAGTAATCTGCGTTCCGGAGCTTAAAGATGAATGTGGTTTTATTACAAATACAGTAACAGAAAAAGAATTCGAAGAGTATGCTGGCAAACTTGGAAATATAATTAGCAGGATTCGAATGGAGGGCTAATTAACATGAAGTACGTGGTAGTTTTGGGAGATGGAATGGCAGATGAACCCATAGAGCAATTAGGTGGATTAACACCTTTAGAATATGCAAAAACACCAGAGATGGATGAACTTGCAAAAAAATCGGAAATCGGTCTTTTAAATACAATACCAGAGGGAATGAAACCAGGATCGGATACGGCAAATTTATCTGTGATAGGCTATGACCCTAAAATATACTATTCAGGAAGATCTCCGCTAGAGGCATTAAGTATCGGAATTCCCATGGAGGATACAGATGTAGCAATTCGTTGCAATATTGTTACTCTTTCGGAAGAAGATGTACCGTTTGAGCAAAGAACGATTATTGACCATAGTTCAAGTGAAATCAGTACAGAAGACTGCGCAATATTAGTGGAAGCATTAAAAAAAGAATTGGATACAGAACAGTATCACTTATATGTAGGTACTAGTTATAGACATTGCTTGATTTGGAATCAGGGAAAGGTCATAGAATTAGCTCAACCGCATGATCATTTGGGTAAAGTTATCGGACCTTTTTTACCAGAAGATGAAATGCTCCTTTCTATGATGAGGAGGAGCTATGACATCTTAAAGGATCATCCTATTAATATAGAAAGAAAAAAACAAGGTTTAAATCCAGCCAATTGCTGTTGGTTTTGGGGGGCTGGAACCAAACCGCTTTTAACTTCATTTGAAGAAAAGACCGGGAAAAAGGGTGTAATGATATCGGCAGTAGATTTGCTAAAAGGAATTGCTGTTGGAGCAGATATGAAGGTGATAGAGGTTCCAGGTGCAAACGGAGGTTTACACACCAATTATGAAGGCAAGGCACAAGCGGCGGTTGATGCATTATTAAAGGATGATTTTGATTTTGCATATGTGCATGTAGAAGCTCCGGATGAAATGGGGCATCAGGGAAGTGTAGAACGTAAGGTAAAGGCAATAGAAAATCTTGATCAAAGAGTGATCCGATTGATAAGGGAGCAGCTAGAAAAGTCAGGAGAAGATTATCGTATCGTAGTACTTCCAGATCATCCAACACCGATTAGAATCCGCACCCATTCTGCAGAACCAGTACCATACTTATTCTATGACAGTACATTGAATATTCATAAAGAATGGAAATATAATGAAAAGGAAGCAAAGGATTCTTTGAATTATATTTCAAAAGGGCCAATGATGATAGATAAATTATTACTATAACAAAAGGAATTAGAGGAGGTTCAAATGTTAGTAGTTAAGAAATTCGGCGGAACAAGTGTTGCCGATAAGGAAAGAATTTATAATGTTGCAAAAAGATGTATTAAAGCTTATCAAGCGGGCGATGATGTAGTTGTTGTTTTGTCAGCAATGGGAAAAATGACAGATGTTTTGATTCAACAGGCAAAAGACATTAATCCAAATCCTAGTAAAAGAGAGATGGATATGCTATTGACAACTGGTGAGCAGACATCGGTAGCTCTTATGGCTATGGCAGTGAATGCGTTAGGAGTACCAGCAGTTTCACTGAATGCATTTCAGGTAGCAATGCATACTACATCTACTTATGGTAATGCAAGATTAAAACGCATTGACTCTGAGAGAATCAAACATGAGTTAGACCAGAGAAAAATAGTTATTATTACAGGTTTCCAGGGTGTTAATAAATACGATGATTATACAACGCTCGGAAGAGGGGGATCTGATACGACTGCAGTAGCTTTGGCAGCAGCATTGCATGCAGATTCCTGTGAAATTTATACAGATGTTGATGGTGTATACACAGCGGATCCAAGAATTGTTAAAAATGCAAAAAAAATAAAAGAAATCACATATGATGAAATGTTAGATTTAGCAACGTTGGGTGCTGGTGTTTTGCATAATCGTTCCGTAGAAATGGCTAAAAAATATAATGTTCAATTAGTAGTTCGTTCAAGCTTATCAGAAGCAGAAGGAACTGTTGTTAAGGAGGATGTAAAAGTGGAAAGAATGTTAGTAAGTGGTGTAGCAGCAGACAAGAATGCAACAAGAATTTCAGTAATTGGATTAGAGGATAGACCAGGTGTAGCCTTCCGTCTTTTCGATGCATTGGCAAAAGCCAATATTAATGTTGATATGATTCTTCAGTCAATCGGACGTGAGAACACAAAGGATATCTCTTTCACGATTCCAGAAGATTCCGCTGATGATGCTTTAGAAGTATTAGAAGCAAATAAAGAAAGATTAAAGGCACAAAAGATTGAATGTAAGAGAAATGTTGCAAAGGTTTCTGTCGTAGGAGCAGGTATGATGTCAAATCCAGGAGTTGCTGCAAAAATGTTTGAATGCCTGTATAATTCAAATATTAATATTAATATGATCTCGACTTCTGAAATAAGAGTAACAGTATTAATTGATGAGCAAGATGTAGAAAAAGCAATGAATGCAACTCATGATGCATTTGGATTAGAAGACTAATCATTATAAATAAAAAAGGATTTGTGTGGGAAATCACACAAATCCTTTTTCAATTGATTGCAAAATTTCATGATTCATAAAGATTACTATAAGGTGAAGAATTACTTAATTCGCCCATAAGGTCTAAATAGAAGAGTGCATTCGTTGTGTACATATATGGATAAATCCATAGAAAGGCTATACCACAGGAAACAAATCCCAAGAGAATAAACCCTAAAAAACTTATTTGAAGATAGATATATCGAAGGCGATTTCCAGTCATGAGTTCGCTACTTTTTACAAGTATTTCTCTGCATGAAAGATCAGGGAAATCTGCTAATATATAATAACTTAAAGCAAACAATAATAAATAGCGAAAAAGAATGAAGATACTTATTAGTAAAAACAAAGTACCTAATAATAAAAAGATGATAAAATGCTTTAGTGCAAATAGAATGTAACAGATAATAGATGGTACGAAAACAAGTAGTGTTACGATATAAATAAGGAAACAAATTATGATTGCTTTATCTGGATGATGTTTAAAGCCATAAAACAAGTCAGTAAAATGGTATTCTCTAGTTCTACCAATATTTAAATAAAAATGACAAATACCAACGGAGAATACAGAAGAAATAAGTGAAATAATGAAGGAAATCACATAATTCATAATCATTCCATACGTGGTGTTGACATCAATGGTATAGTTAGAAAGAATGGATACAGACATAAGAAAAAATGTAAATACAAAGTAAATACCCATGGCTGTTGTATATTTTCCGAGGAGTTCTTCTCTCGCCATTGCCTTTAGTTCAGTTGTAGAATTATTTGTTTTCATGGTTGTTATCTCCTAAATATCTGCTGGTGTTTGTGTTTGAGAAGGTGCTTCTTCTGTTGGGGGAATGAAATCTTTCGGTAAATAATTGCCTATCTCATCTTCAAAAGATTCGCCTGTCATTTGTTCATACATTGATTCATACATCTTAAAAAGCTCTGGATTACTAAATACCATTGTTATGGATACAATGATCATTACTAAAGTAGATGTAATTCCAATACAGGAAAAAATAATTGCTGTTTTAGCCTGGGACAAAAGCTTTTTTTCTCTTCCACGTGATAATAGTGCTAAGGCAATCCCTAATCCGCCTAAAATAAAAGCTGGATAAATGCATAATAATGTGGCAAGAGATAAGATACCAAGAACCATGGATGCAGTTGCCATACCAGCACCAGATGAACGGTTTGTATTTGCGTTATTATTTTCGATGTTGCTGTAATTTGAATTAGATGAATCCTGGTTTCTAAAATCCATATTAACCTCCTAGAGGATCTGTTGTTTGATAAGCTTTTTGTATTATAGCATTTTCAAAGTACTCTTTCAAATCTTTCTTGAACCCTGACCAGATTTATCATATAATTATTTAGGCTTGTAAAGCAGGCGTGTTTGGAAGATTGAACAAATAACGAGTTCAACTAGCGATTATGCATGATTGAAGCATGCAGATGGGAATAAAAATGAATATTATATTAAAACTAAAAGAAGAACTGAATGTAGAAACATGGCAGGTTGAAGCAGCTGTAAAATTAATTGATGAGGGAAATACAATTCCCTTTATTTCAAGATATCGTAAAGAAGTGACTGGTTCGCTAAACGACGAAGTACTAAGAAATTTATCAGAACGTCTTATCTATCTACGAAATTTGGAAGAAAAAAAGGAACAGGTTCTTTCTAGTATTGAAGAGCAAGGGAAACTCACAGAAGAATTACGCAAACAAATATTAGAGGCACAAACATTAGTTGTAGTAGATGATTTATATAGACCATTTAGACCAAAAAGAAGAACAAGAGCAACCATTGCAAAAGAAAAAGGGTTGGAAGGACTTGCTGAGATTATCATCGCACAAGAGACTTCGAACTCTATTGAACAAGAGGCAGAGGCTTATATTGATATAGAAAAGGAAGTAAAAACAGTAGAAGAAGCAATTGAGGGTGCCAAAGATATCATAGCAGAAACAATTTCTGATGAAGCAGATTATAGAATTTATATTAGAGATATCACGGTACAAGAAGGAAAAATAATATCAGTTGCAAAAAATGAAAAAGCAGAATCTGTGTATGAGATGTATTATCATTTTGAAGAACCTGTTACTAAAATTGCAGGCCACAGAGTTTTGGCTTTAAACCGTGGGGAAGCTGAGAAGATTCTTTCTATTAGAATAGAAGCACCTGAAGATAGAATATTACTTTTTTTAGCAAAGAAAATTATTATAAATGATAATAAAAATACAATGCCTATTTTGCAGGCAACCATAGAGGATAGTTACAAGCGGCTTATTGCTCCTGCTATTGAAAGAGAAATAAGAAATGACTTAACAGAAAAAGCAGAAGATGGGGCAATTTCTGTCTTTGGAAAAAATCTGGAGCAATTGTTATTACAACCACCAATTGCAAATCAAGTAGTACTTGGCTGGGATCCTGCCTTCCGTACGGGATGTAAATTGGCTGTAGTAGATGCAACGGGAAAAGTTCTTGATACCAAGGTGATTTATCCAACACAGCCACAGAATAAGGTGGAAGAAGCAAAAGCAGAACTAAAGAAAATAATCAAAAAGTATGGTGTTACACTAATATCCGTTGGAAATGGTACTGCATCAAGAGAATCAGAAATGATTATTGTAGATTTATTAAAAGAAATTCCTGAAAAAGTTCAATATGTGATTGTAAATGAGGCAGGTGCATCTGTTTATTCTGCAAGTAAATTAGCTACAGAAGAATTTCCTAATTTTGATGTGGGACAAAGAAGTGCAGCCTCGATTGCAAGGAGAATTCAAGATCCATTGGCAGAGCTTGTTAAAATTGACCCAAAATCAATCGGTGTAGGTCAGTACCAACATGATATGAATCAAAAGAAATTAAGTGAAGCATTATCAGGGGTGGTAGAGGATAGTGTAAATAGAGTAGGAGTAGATTTGAATACGGCTTCCTCATCTTTACTTGAATATGTCTCTGGAATATCCAAAGTAATAGCAAAGAATATTGTAGATTATCGTGAAAATAATGGAAAATTCTCTAACAGAAAACAATTATTAAAGGTTGCAAAGCTAGGACCCAAAGCATATGAACAATGTGCAGGATTTATGAGAATTTTGAATGGGGATAATCCGCTAGATGCAACAAGTGTTCATCCGGAATCCTATGAGGCAGCAATCAAACTTTTAGATAAAATGAAACTTACAATGGATGACGTAAGAGTTGCACAAATGAAAGCAGCTGCAGAAAAAGGCAAAGAAAAAGTTCAAAAGCCACAAAAAAGAGTTGAAAAACAAATAGCTGTAAAGAATCAGAATACAGCAATGGGAAAAGCATTATTAGAAGCAATGAGTGAAAATTCAGCAGATGCAAAACCGATTGCACAGACAATGGTTATGACAAAAGAGCAATCAGAAATAGGCAATCTAGAAAGAAAAGTAAAGGATAAAAAGAAACTTGCTGAGGAATTAGGAATTGGTGAAATTACATTAACGGATATCTTGAAAGAATTGGAAAAACCAGCAAGAGATCCAAGAGATGATATGCCGAAACCAATTCTTAGAAGCGATGTCTTAGATATGAAAGATTTGAAAACAGGCATGGTATTAAAAGGTACTGTTCGAAATGTTATTGATTTTGGAGCATTTGTGGATATTGGAGTTCATCAGGATGGATTAGTACACATTTCTCAGATTACTGAAAAATATATAAAACATCCATTAGAAGCAGTGGCAGTAGGAGATATTGTAGAAGTGAAAGTAATTTCTGTTGATGTTCCTAAGAAAAGGATTGCACTTACCATGAAATTGTGATTGACAAATAAGTAACAAATGTGTAAGATGTTGCATAAAGTAAAATCATTACTTTAATTGAATAGGAAATTCTTCGGGGTAGGGTGTAAGTCCCAACCGGCGGTGAAGTCTGAGTGTTCAGAACAAGTCCGCGACCCATATGATTTCATATGGCTGATTTGGTAGAATCCAAAACCGACAGTAAAGTCTGGATAAGAGAAGAAAACATAGAAAGCTTGTTTATGTGCCCCGAATATAATATTCGGGGCATTTTTTATGAAAACGAGAGTTTCCTTTTTCACAACGCAAGGCAAAAATATTGCAAAAAGAAAAGGAGAAAGAATTATGAGTAACTACAAATCAACGCAACAAACACAGAACCCAATGGATATTAGGAAATTAACAATGACAGGTATGCTCTCTGCGATATCCTTCATTTTAATGTTCTTTGACTTCAGCGTTCCATTAATGCCTAATTTCATTAAAATGGACTTATCGGAATTGCCAGCATTAGTAGGTTCTTTTTCACTAGGACCAGTGGCGGGAATCGTAATTTGTCTTATAAAAAATCTGTTGCACTTAATGAAGACAACAACTGGTGGAGTAGGAGAATTATCAAATTTTATACTTGGAGCATCCTTCGTATTTACAGCAGGATTAATTTATCAGAAGAACAAAAATAGAAAAGGTGCATTGATAGGGTCTTTCGTAGGAGCTGTGGTGATGGCTGTTGTTAGTGTTTTTTCGAATTACTATTTTGTATATCCGGTTTATACTGCATTTATGCCCATGGAAGCAATTATTGCAGCTTATCAGGTTATTAATCCAAAGATAGAAAATCTATGGCAGGCATTAATAATTTTTAATATGCCATTTACATTTATCAAAGCGATGTTTAGTGTCATTATTACCCTTTTAATATATAAGAGAATATCTCCAATTATAAAAGGAAATAAATAATTTTAAAAATTGAAGAAAATATAAGGTATTGTTCGTTATAACAAATGAACAATACCTTATTTCTGTTTTAAGATTTTCTTAAATAATTGCAAAAGCATTGACAATTAATACCAAATGCTGTAACATGTTGTACTGTATTAATAAAGTAATACAAAAAGAAAGAGTACGGGGAAATGGAATGAGTAGTTTAATAGATATTAAAGACATGTCAAAAATATACAATCCCGGAGAGAATGAGGTAAGAGCGCTAGATCATGTAAACCTACATATAGAAAGAGGTGAATATGTTGCTATTATTGGACATTCGGGATCTGGAAAATCAACTTTAATGAATATGCTGGGGTGTCTTGATGTACCATCTAGTGGAAAGTATTATCTCTGTGGAGCCGATGTTGCGTTACTAGAAGATGATGAACTTTCAGACATTCGTAATTTGGAGATCGGTTTTATTTTTCAGGGATTTAATTTAATCCCTAGTCTTACAGCCGTTGAAAACGTAGAATTACCACTTATATACCGTGGAATAGGAAAAAGGGAAAGACATGAGCTTGCTATTCATGCTTTGGAAAAGGTGGGCCTATCTCATCGACTAAATCATAAACCATCTGAGATGTCTGGTGGGCAGCAGCAAAGAGTTGCTATCGCAAGGGCAATAGCAGCCTCTCCTCCCGTGATTTTAGCAGATGAGCCAACTGGTAACCTGGATTCTGGTTCAACAGAAGAAATTATAGGTATTTTGAACGAATTATATAAAAGTGGAAAAACGGTCATTATTATTACCCATGATGATGACATTGCTGCGAAAGCAAGACGTGTAGTTAGGATTAAAGATGGAAAAATAGAAGCTGATATTTATAACGATGATAATGTGAAAAGAGATACTAGCGCATGAAAGAACCATACTAAGTATATCTAAGTTTCACATGGAAGAAGTCGCAAGCGCCTTCTTCTTACTAATTATTGAATGATAAAGCAGGAGGATGGGAGAAAAAATGAAATTATTTAGTAAAAAAAAGGTAGATGTAACGGAAAAGGCTCCAGATGAAATAAAGGAGACGATAGGTGAAGAGCAAGAAGATATTATGGCGGTAATTAAGAAGAGAAATCCCAAGAAAAAAAAGAAGATTATTAGAATCGTAGTGATTGCAGTATTAATTGTTGGAATAGGTGGTGGAGCGATTTATGTAAAAGCCGCAGGAAATAGTGGTGGGTTACAATTGCAGACAACAGAAGTTACAAAAGGTGATATCGAGCAGATTATTAGTACATCAGGTAGTGTTGAGAGTGAAAATATAAAAACCTATTTTGCGGATGTTGCAGCTCCGGTAGCAAAAGTAGATTTAGAGGTTGGAACAACGGTTGAATCAGGCCAGAAAATATTGACATATGATACAGCTACATTGGAACTTGCCAAGCAGGAGGCAGATCTTACTGCTTCAGCGACTAAGAAAAAATTAGCAGCGCAGTTAGAAGAAAGCAATCAAAATGAAATAAAATTCGCTACTTCCAGTGTTGGAGTTGGTACCTATGATTCTCAGATAGCAGAAATGGAAGCTAAAATTAACAATGTATATTGTATGATAAATAGTAATGATAAATGGAATTCTGATGAAGGAAAAAAATTAGAAAGCGAAATCAGTGACCTGAAGGCGGAAATGTCAAGTATTTCTGGAAATAGCGCAGAAGATAATAAAAGAAAAGATAAATTGCAAGAAAATATAAATGAAAAATATGATGAGATAAACAGTCATAATAATACGGATTTAAATGAATACTTACGTCAAGGGAAAGACCAATTATCAAAATTAGAGGAAAGTAAGACAGAACAAAAAACGACAAAGCAATCTTCAGAAACAGCTATTTTAAGTGGTACAGAAAAAAGTGAAATCAGCGATAACACAAAATTAACTGGAATAGCAGTTGAAACGGCAAATGGTAATTTGGAAAAAGCATCAAAAGGGGTCACAGCTGAATTTGGTGGGATTGTATCAGATGTTAAAGTAATTGAGGGAAGTATGACAGCAATGGGAAGCGAATTATTTACCATTGCAGATTGCAAAAATGTTAAAGTAGTTATGGCAGTATCTAAATTTGATCTTGAGTATATACAACTCGGACAAAAGGCTGATATTACAGTAGCAGGACATCCGTATACAGGAGCTATCACAAAAATTGATAGAATGGCAAAGAAAAACGAGAGTGGCAACACAGTTGTAACTGCAGAAATACATGTAGACAATCCAGATGATTTTATTTATTTAGGAGTAGATGCCAAAGTTATTATTCATATTGCAAATGTAACCGACGCAATGATGTTGCCTGTAGAGACTGTAAATACGGATAAATCAGGATATTACTGCTATGTCATTGCAAATGGAATCATTGAGCGTAGAGAATTAACATTGGGTATCTCATCTGACAGTTATACTGAGATTTTAGGTGGACTAAATACCGGGGATCAGGTAATTACTGATACAACAATGGATCTTGAGTCGTTATTAGGAACCAAAGCTACGGCTATCAGTAGTGAAATGACTGGTGAAGCGTCAATATCTGATAATGGTTCTGTGTCTGGTAATGAAAAGGCAGTGTCAGAAAACACTTCTGAGGGAGAATAGAATGGCGCAATTAGTTGAATATGTAAAAATGGCGATTGCAAATATCAGGTCCAACAAGGGACGTTCATTATTGACGATGCTAGGTATCATTATTGGTATTTCTTCGGTTATCATGATTATCTCCATTGGTAATGGTGCGAAAACTACTATAAATGATGAACTGAATAGTATTGCAGGAGGCCAACTATATTTGTATATAGGTGGTGATGCCAAAGATGATCAGTATTTAACGTTAGAAGATATTGAAGCTATTGACGAAAAAGTGGATCATGTAAAAGCAACGACCATGAGTGTTGGTGGAAATGGAACCGCAAGAGCCGGAATCAAAAATATTGATGCCTCTATTAATGGTGGAACAGTTGGTATGCTGTATCAGCAAACACAACCTATTGTAAAAGGAAAATATTTTACACAAGCCGATGTCGAGGCAGGCAGAAAAGTTTGTGTTATCACAGAGGGTGATGCAAAAAAACTCTTCGGTACTACGGATGTTATTGGAATGAACATTGAATTAACACTGAATTCTGTAACTCAGGATTTTACTATTATAGCCCTGCGTCAAGATAGTGCAGCAAGTTTATTGTCCTTTGCTTATGATGATACTAAAATCTCAGTTGAAATGCCATATACTGCATTGGGTCAAGCATTTTATTATTATACGGATAATTTCTGGTCAGTTTATATCATAGGTGAATCAGGACAATATTCCAAACAGATTGCAAAATCTGCTCTGAGTTTAATAGAGGGTAGAAAAAATGCTCGTGGCGAAGGAATATTTACGGTTGAGAATTTTCAAGATGAAGTATCAGGGATAACAAAAGTATTGAGTTATGTTACTATATTTGTAGTGTTTGTGGCTGCAATCTCTCTTCTAGTAGGTGGTATTGGGGTTATGAATATCATGCTTGTTTCTGTGACAGAACGAACAAGGGAGATAGGAGTAAGAAAAGCGCTAGGTGCAAAAACAAAATCAATCATGATGCAATTTTTATCGGAGTCAGCCATTATCACACTGATTGGTGGCGTGATTGGGATTACAATCGGTGTTTTAGGAGCTTTTATAGTATGCAAGATTGTCGGGTTTGCGGTTAATGTCCAGTTATCTACAGTTCTGCTAGCGACTTTTTTCTCATCAGGTGTAGGAATTGTATTTGGTGTTTATCCTGCGAAAAAAGCAGCAAAGCTTAGTCCTATCGAGGCATTAAGACACGAATAACTTGCACTTATTTTGAATTATAGTATAATAAAAGCACCTACAATTAAGTTGTGGGTGCTTTTATAAATTGTCAATGAGAAGAAATGGTGGATTTTTATGGAATTGGAATTTGATGTAAATATGTCTACAAATAAACTATATGATTATTCTTTATATCATACTTATAGAGGAATATCAGGGATTCTTGGTACAGCAATTGGCGTACTGTTATTAGCTAATTTTTTTAGCGCTAAGAATATTTTGTATTTAATATTTGGTTTGATTACCGTATTCTATTTACCAGTTGCACTTTATATTAATGCAAAAAAACAAATGCTTTTGGTTCCTGCTTTTAAAGAGGCTTTGCATTATAAGGTGACGGAGGATGGATTAGAAGTATCACAAGGTGAGATCGTTCAAAAACAGGAATGGTCAGTAGTTCATAAAGTTGTTTCCACAAAAACCAGTATTATTATTTATACAGGAAAGGCTGTTGCTAGTATTTTACCAAGAGATGATATGGGTACGCAGACTGAGGCTGTCATAAAGATGATATCAACACATGTGGAACCACGCAAAGTAAAAATACGTTTTTAGGAAGAATTCTTATGAAAATAGAGTCGTTTAGTGATAAAGATACCTTTGAATTTGGAAAGAAATTAGGAAGTATTGCAAAGCCAGGTGAAATATATACACTAGTGGGAGACCTTGGTGTAGGGAAAACGGTATTTACGCAAGGATTTGCCAAAGGACTTGGAATTGATGAAGCGATTTGCAGTCCCACATTTACTATTGTTCAAATATATGAGACGGGTCGGCTACCCTTTTATCATTTCGATGTATACCGAATTGGGGATATAGAGGAAATGGATGAGATTGGGTATGAGGATTGCTTTTATGGCGAGGGAGTCTGTCTGATTGAATGGGCAAATTTAATTCAAGAAATTTTACCACCTGCTATTAAGCAAGTGACAATAGAAAAAGATTTGAAAAAGGGATTTGATTATCGAGTAATTACACTTTTATAGATGTTCAAAATTTTTGATATACAAATCAATTTTCTGTAATGGAGATAGCAATGAAAATATTAGCAGTAGATAGTTCTGGATTAGTTGCTTCCGTGGCAATTGTTGAAAACGAGAATTTATTAGCAGAATATACAGTGAATTATAAAAAAACGCATTCGCAAACATTAATGCCAATGCTAGATGAAATTGTGAAAATGACAGATCTATCTTTAGATTCTATTGATGCAATTGCAGTTGCTGGAGGACCTGGTTCTTTTACGGGATTACGAATAGGATCTGCAACTGTAAAAGGTTTGGGTCTTGCTTTAAATAAGCCGATTGTGAATGTTCCAACAATCGATGGCCTTGCCTATAATATGTGGGGGAGTGCAGGTCGAATCTGCCCTATCATGGATGCCAGACGCAATCAGGTCTATACAGGAGTCTATCATTTTGTAAATGGGAATTTAGTAATTGAAACTCAACAAATGGCAATAGAAATAACTGGATTAATTGAAGCATTAAATCAAAAAGAGGAGAAAGTGACATTTCTTGGAGATGGAGTTCCAGTTTATGAGGATATTATTAAAAAAAATATAGAGGTTCCTTATGCTTTTGCACCTGCTCATTTGAATAAACAGAGAGCTTCTGCGATTGGTGCATTAGCGTGTGTCTATTACAAAGAGGGAAGAATAGAGACAGCCGCTGAACATGAACCAGAATATCTGAGATTATCACAGGCTGAAAGAGAGCGCTTGGAGAATTTAAAATAATGATAAAGATTATTGAACTTACGGAAGATGATGTAGATGAAGTGAGCAGAATTGAACAGGATACATTTTCAATGCCATGGTCAAGAGATGCATTTATGGAAATGATACAATGTGAATATGCATATTATGTGGTAGCAAAAGACGGCAATGAAGTTTTAGGATGTTGTGGAATTCGCAATATGTGTGGTGATGGTGAAATAACGAATGTTGTCGTGAAAAGGGAAGCTCGAAAAAAAGGTATTGGTGAAATCATGCTTTTGGAACTGATGGAACGTAGTAAAAAAATTGGTGTGAGAGCCTATACATTAGAAGTCAGAGAGAGTAACCTGCCAGCAATTCAATTATATAAAAAATTTGGATTTGAGACAGAGGGAATTCGAAAGAATTTTTATGATAAACCACAAGAAGATGCCCTCATCATGTGGAAGAGATAGGTAGGAATTGCATATGTTTCCACTATGTTTGTGATTGGACCATTGGTATAATTGTATGTACAATTGGTGCTTTAAGGAGGAGAATATGCGAGATAACAAAAATATTTTTTGTAACGGATGTGGGAAAAAAATGGTAGTCGAAAATGATATTGTAAAAGAGGGGATTTTCTCAATAGAATATCCCTTTGGATATTTTTCGAACAAGGATGGTCAGATTCATCAATTTGATTTATGTGAAAAGTGTTATGATCAAATTGTCGAAAAATTTCAAATTCCATGTCAGATAGAGGAAAACACGGAATACTTGTAATAAAGGAGTTATTGAATGCTTGATGTATGCTTACTAGGAACTGGCGGGATGATGCCGCTTCCATATCGTTATTTAACTTCGCTAATGATGCGCTATAATGGGAATAGCATATTAATTGATTGCGGAGAGGGAACACAGATTGCAATGAAGGCAAAAGGCTGGAGTCCAAAACCTATTGATATCATTTGCTTTACACATTATCATGCAGATCATATCAGTGGTTTGCCTGGATTATTATTAACTATGGGAAATGCGGAGCGGACGGAGCCAGTAACCATGATTGGGCCTAGAGGACTTATCAAGGTTGTTACTGCATTGAGGACAATTGCACCTGAACTACCATTTAGTATTAACTTTATTGAATTAACAGAACCTGAACAAGTATTTGAAATGGATGGTTTTCGACTTAAGGCATTTCGTGTGAATCATAATATTGTATGTTATGGATATTCTCTGGAAATTGATAGAGTGGGTAAATTTCAAGTGGAAAAGGCAAAAGAGCTTTTAATACCTATGTGCTATTGGAGTAGGCTGCAAAAAGGTGAAATAATTAATGAAGATGGAAAAATGTACGAACCTAAAATGGTCTTGGGCGATACAAGAAAAGGATTAAAGGTGACATATTGTACAGACTCCAGACCAACGGAAAGCATTATAAGAAATGCAGAAGCGTCAGATTTATTCATTTGCGAAGGAATGTATGGAGAATTGGAAAAAGAAGCGAAGGCAAAAGAATATAAACATATGACATTTTATGAAGCAGCAGATATGGCGAAAGCAGCAAATGTTCAAGAATTGTGGCTGACGCATTATAGTCCTTCACTTGTGAGAGCAGAAGAATTTATGGATAGAGTGAGAAAGATATTTACAAATTCAAAGGCGGCTAAAGATGGAAAAACAGTAGAACTTAAGTTTTCGGAGGAAGACTAGGATTAGGGGGAGGTACTCATGGATAAAAAAAACAACTTTAAAAGTGCTATTTTAATTATAATTGTAGCAGTTCTTGTTGTGACCTTTTATTTCCGTATATCAAATAAGCAGGAAGAGAAGACGGAACAGACAAGTGTGAGTGCGGTCCAAGAAGTTTTACTTAGAGATATGGACAGAGATTATCCACCGTCACCGAAGGAAGTAGTCAAATATTATGCAGAAATCACGAAATGCTTTTACGAAGGTGATTGTTCAGAAGAGGAATTAGAAAAACTTGCTGAACGTGCAAGAACTATGTATGATGAGGAATTAAATGCAAATAAGACGCAGGAAAAATATTTTGAAGATTTGAAATTTGATATTAATGATTTTGCAAATAAATCTATTAAAGTTTCCAGCTACTCCGTATCTGCAAGTACAGATGTTGAATATTCAACAATTGATAATAGAGATTGTGCACGCTTATATTGCATGTTTAATTTGAGTAAGGACAGTACTATGATGAGTTCATACCAAGAATTTTTGCTTAGAAAAGACGAAGCAGGTCATTGGAAAATTTTAGGTTGGGATCTTGCAAAGGATAAAATGTGAAAAGAATTTCTAAGGAAGCGAAATAGCCGCTTCTAAGAAATACTATGTTTCACATCTGAAGAAGTCGCAAGCGCCTTCTTCTCTCTAATTGCATGACTTAAGCATACAGATGGGGATAAATAATGAATAATAAAGATGATGTGTATATTTTAGCAATTGAAAGTTCGTGTGATGAAACAGCTGCTGCGGTTGTTAAAAATGGAAGAGAAGTATTATCAAATGTAATATCTTCACAAATTGAACTTCACAAATTATATGGTGGTGTTGTACCTGAAATTGCATCAAGGAAGCATATTGAAAAAATAAACATAGTAATTGAAGAGGCCTTGAACGAAGCAAATATGAAATTGCAGGAAATAACTGCAATAGGCGTAACTTACGGACCAGGCTTAGTAGGTGCACTTCTTGTAGGGGTATCAGCAGCAAAAGCCATTAGCTATGCTTCAAATTTACCACTTGTAGGTGTTCATCATATTGAGGGGCATATTTCGGCTAATTATATCGAGAATAAGGATTTAGAACCCCCATTTATGTGTCTGGTGGTATCAGGAGGGCATACACATCTTGTTATTGTTAAAGACTATGGTAAGTTTGAAATTTTAGGAAGAACAAGGGATGATGCAGCAGGAGAGGCTTTTGATAAAGTCGCAAGAGCAATTGGACTTGGATATCCCGGGGGACCTAAAATAGATAAATTGTCAAAAGAGGGAAATGGAGATGCAATTCATTTTCCAAGAGCAAAAGTAAGTGAAGGACTTTATGATTTTAGCTTTAGTGGTTTAAAATCTGCTGTTTTAAATTATCTGAATTCTCAAGAAATGAAGGGAGAAAAAATAAATACAGCAGATGTTGCAGCATCTTTTCAAAAAGCAGTAATAGATGTATTGGTGCATAATTCAATGAATGCGGTAAAAGAATATCATATTAAGAAATTCGCTATTGCTGGGGGAGTTGCATCCAATTCGGGTTTACGAGCTGCTATGGAAGAAGCATGCAGGAATGAAGGGGTAGATTTTTATCATCCCTCACCCATTTTATGTACAGATAATGCAGCAATGATTGGTTCAGCAGCTTTTTATGAATATATCTCAGGGACAAGACACGGACTGGATTTAAACGCAGTACCCAATCTTAAATTAGGTGAAAGATAGATATGGCAAATAGCAAGAAAAAGAACGTAGCAATTATTTTGGCAGCAGGACAAGGAAAACGAATGAATAGTGAGGTACATAAACAATACCTGATGCTATGCCAAAGGCCCGTCCTATATTACTCTTTAAAAGCTTTTGAGGACAGCCCTTGCATTGATGAAATTGTTTTGGTTGTTGGAGAAGGGGAAGAAAAATATTGCCTGAAAGAAATCATTGAGAAATATTCTTTTCATAAAGTTGTATCGGTTGTAAAAGGTGGAAAAGAAAGATATCATTCTGTTTTTAATGGAATTAGCGCAATTAGTGATTGTGATTATCTTTATATTCACGATGGTGCCAGACCATTTGTAACAGGTGAAATGATACAAAATTGTTTCCAAGAAGTGGAAAAAAGTGGTGCTTGTGTTGTGGGAGTTCCTGTAAAAGATACAATAAAATTAGTTGATGAAAATAAAAATATAAAAGAAACATTAAATAGAAACTTGTTGTGGAGTATTCAAACGCCACAAGTATTTACATTTTCTGTAATTAAAAAGTGTTATGAGGAATTAATTCGGAATGAAAAGCAGATACTGGAATCAGGTATTTCAATCACAGATGACACATTGCTGGTTGAACACTTTACAAGCCAAAATATCAGTGTTTTAGAGGGCTCGTACAAAAATATCAAAATAACAACTCCAGAGGATTTATTAGTAGGAGAGAAATTTTTGTCTTAATTTGAAAAAATGTATTGACATGCAAAATGAATTTTGTTAGAATAACTTTTGCGCCGACAAGAAAGCGCACATGGAGAGGTATCGAAGTGGTCATAACGAGGCGGTCTTGAAAACCGTTTGTCCGAAAGGGCGCATGGGTTCGAATCCCATCCTCTCCGCTAGGTGATACTCATGAAAATGAGTCCACTTAAGCAATCGATATGATTCAGGCTTATTTGGAGAAGTACCCAAGTGGCTGAAGGGACACCCCTGGAAAGGGTGCAGGTCGTTAATAGCGGCGCGAGGGTTCAAATCCCTCCTTCTCCGTTAGGTGTTTCATTACCTAATTAGAACATTGACAAATAAACAGTAATGCAATCTTGAAAATTCTATTAAAAGAGATTTCAGAAATAAAGAACGAACCAAACAAACATGTAAATTTTGGAAAAGATAGCTAACGTTATCTTGACAAA
>JAQUUB010000042.1:33810-36591 GCA_028694115.1 Lachnospiraceae bacterium | reverse complement strand
TTTCCTCAGCCGTGCGACTTGTATATAATATCATTATGGTACCCTAATGTCAACACTATTTTTAAAGTTTTCTATTTTTTTTTATATTATGCTGTGAAAGCCCCTAAAACGGGGCTTTTTTGACAAAATAAAATCAGTTCCAATCTAAATCAGAACTGACCATTTAAATAAAATATTATTATTATAGAGGAAACTCAAAAAATAACTACTATCAATTAAAGTGAAAAATTTCATTCCGATTTCATTCCCTGCGAAAATAGTTGCAGCTAGAAATCCAATCCATACAAGTAAAATTCCCTCAGCAAATCCTGCTACTCCTCCGACTAATTTATTTAATCCTTTTATAATAGGAAGTTTTCCAATTAATTCCATTGAAAGAAAAGTCATTTTTAAGAATATATAAATCATAAGAAACGTGCACACAAAGGCCATTAAATTGATAATCATACGTGCGATATATCCACTAATATATCCCTCAAATGCAGATACCATCAACGATCCATAAACATTCTCATTATTATTACTAATTAAACTATTTTTTACGATGCTTGGAATTTGATAGGAATTAATTGTTTCTATTTGGTTTTCTGCTATTGTATTATCTCTTCTAGAATTCTCTTCCTCAAACGATTCCTCTACATGATCTTTTATTTTCTCATATACGTCCGTGTGATTCATCATATAAGTAGTAATATATGGCGTTACAACAGACACCAGCCAAATCGTTAATATCAATGAAATTAGGGTAATTATGATTCTAATAAACCCCTTTCGATAACCGTGTATCGTACTCACCGTAATCACAATGATTACTGCAATGGATAATTCATTCACCCTTTTTTCCTCATCTACTATTCTTTTCTTGTGTTTTAATGTAAGCGTATTGTCTGAGATTCCTCACGATTAATAAGTATATATTTCGTTTTACTATCCGTTGGAACTACGAGTAATGTCGAGTCTGTAAATTCACCCTCATACTTTTTAACGCCATTCTTGTTGAATATGATACACTTTGTATCATTATAAATAATCACAAAATCATTTTTTAATATGATATCCGTATACTCCATATTAAATTCCTGTTTTAGACTCAACTCCCCATCTTCATTATATACATCAATTCGATATTTATTGTTTCCATCTGAAATTCTATAAACAAGTCCTATATTTTTTTCACTATAAAATACACTTTTTACTTCTTCATCAATTGAAGTTTCAAATTCACTCATAGGTTTCTGATTCCCTTTGAATATTACAAATCGATTGTCTCCGACACAAAACGCCGTAGAATTATTAATGAATTTCACTTTAGGAATCACGGTATCTAGGTAATCATACCCACTCACATAACGATCAATTTCATTCTGTCCTACATCGTCAAAATTATAAAATGCTACAGAAGATCTTAACTCTCCATTTTGAATTCTCATATAAGATACGGCAAGCTTACAACCATCATCAGACAAACTGATATCGATAGGATACCCACTTTGTGTCATTGTACATTTCACATTTACAAGCTCTTCCCCTGTCTTACTATACATCTGAATTCTAGTGATTTCATCATCTTCTAAAACTGCAGCTACCACGCCTTGAGAAGAAATGCAAAAATTGCTTACCGGCATTTTGGTCTCTATGGTACCTTGCTTTCCTAAATTGTTAATAACAAGGATCCGATTCCCCTTATAATCACCGATTGCCACATATTCGCCACAAGTCTTAACTGCCGGGTCCTGCATTTCATATGTTTCGTTCCATAGGACTTTATTAGAACTATCAAAAGCTTCTGCACCATCCTGGCTATACTTTAGGATATTATTAGAATAATTTAAATAGATTGCTGTATCAGAATCTTGTCTTTCTACACTTGATATCACATCATAACCAGAATATATTTTATTTTCATAGTTCAAATAAATTACCAGACCAACAATTACAATTGTTACAAGTACTAAAATTGTCCGGTATATCACAACTAATCGATGTTTTATTAGTTTCGAATGAAATTCATTCTTCTCTTTTTTCTTTTTGTAGTTTCTTAAGTTGAGCATGATATCTCCCTATTTGTTTGCCAATACAAAAAGATTATAGCATAAGTGTTTATGGGAGTAAAATTTTTTGTCCATATAATATTTTATCTTTATTTTTAATTTGATTTAATTCGCAAAGCTGGTCTAACATATCATAATTACCATAGTGATCCTTACAGATTTTAGCAAGTGTATCACCCTCTACTACCGTATAAGTATCATATGTTTTATTATTATCTGCTATTTCCTCTGATGGAGCTATTTCAGCAGAATCACTGACAGCAACATCCTGTTGTACCACTTCTGGCTCAACTACCTCTTCCTGTTCCGTTTTTTCTGATTTTTCCTCTTCATTATTGGATACTGATTGCAAATCCTCGTCTGCAATAACCTGCATTGCTTCTTCTACTTCATCATCATGATTAGATGCTGCCATCTCTTTTTCTTCCTCTAATGCTTCACTTATATACTGTAGAGAGGCCTCCATACTTTTCATTTTATCATAATTATTCATCATGGTAATTCCGATTACAAATACGATCACAACTAAAAATGTGCTTGTCATATATAGGTAGGTCATCACCTTTTTCTGATGAACTTCTTCTTTTCTTTCCTGAATAATATTTCGGAAATGCTTTGTTATGTCTTCCTTTTCCTCGACTTCCTCCGTAAGGACTTCCTCACAATTCAAGTTTCCCATTTTGGAATGTGCCTGGATATAAGACTGCATCATCTCATTTCTTTCATAATA